>CANQNB010000094.1 GCA_947625065.1 uncultured Clostridia bacterium
TCCCGACCCTGTGCGCGATCGACGAAAAATACGCCGAGATAGGCGTGCAGAAGGCGAAGGGGGAGGTGAAAGATCTTCGCGCCCTCTGCGACGGCTTCCGCAGCTATCTCGCCGAAAAGGAGCATCTCTATTACGACCCCTGCACCGTGCACATGTTTGTCTGCGGGCTGCGCGCGGGCAGTTTGCTCCTCCTCGAGGGGCTGAGCGGAACGGGCAAATCCTCCCTCCCGCGTGCCTTCGCGCGGTACGTCGGCGGGAAATCGCGCTACTTTGCCGTGCAGGCGACATGGCGCGACCGCACCGACTTGCTCGGCTACTTCAACGACTTTTCGAAGACCTACGCGGAGACCGATTTTCTCTCCGCCCTCTATGAGGCGGGCTACGACCGCGACGGGCTGTGGTTTTTCGTGCTCGACGAGATGAATGTCTCCCGCGTCGAGTACTATTTTGCCGACTTTCTCTCGGCGCTCGAATACCCGCCCGAGGAGAGGAAACTGCGCATCATGAACCTCCCCTTGGGCTTCTTGCCCCCTACCATGCTCGAGGATGGGTGCGTGCGCATCCCTTCGAACTGCTTTTTCGTCGGCACCGCCAATCAGGACGATTCGACCTATACGATCTCCGACAAAGTGTATGACCGCGCGATCTCCATCGATTTCGAGCGGCGCGCCCTTCCCTTTGCGGCGGAGGGCGGGGAGCCCGTCTCCCTCGGCTCGGAGGAGCTAAGAAGCCTCTTCTCTGCTGCGGAGGCGCGTGCCGAAAACGCGCTCACCGCGGAGGAACTTGCAGCATTTACGCGCGTGACCGATTTTCTGTACACTGAGCTCGGTGTCGCCTTCGGCAACCGCGTCTTCAACCAGATCCAAACGATCGTCCCCTGCTATGTCGCCTGCGGCGGCACCAAGGAAGAGGCGCTCGACTTCATGCTTGCCCGCAAGGCGATCAAAAAACTCGAGGGCAGATACGAAGACCGCACCCATGACGGGCTTCTCCGCCTCAAAGAGCTCCTCGCGGAGCAATACGGCAGCGGAACGTTTGCGCGGAGCGAAGCGCTCATCGCACGGCTGCTCGGGAAGTTGGGATGATCGGCTGTTCGCGGCAGGCGCTCCTTTGCGCCGCGGAGAGGATCGTCTCTTACGCCCAAACGAACAAGAGCGGCGAGCAGTTTTTCGTCAGTCTCGCCGCGCTCGGGGACATCTCCCTCCAAAGCAGCTCCCTCGGCAGCGACCTTGCCTTCTTCGGGGAGGCGGGGAGGGCGCTGAACGCCGCAGCCGCCATTGCCGCCGACCCCCACATCGAGAACGCGCGCGAGCTCGCCGTCGTGCGGGCGGAACGGGCACACGGTGTGAACGGCGAGGCGTTCGTACGGACCCTCCGCGATGCGCGTCTGTGGCGGGACAAGCAGGGCACTCCCTCCCCCGCGCAGGTCTACTGCGTCCGCTACCGCGACGAACTCAAAAATTACGAAAACGACTTTCTCGTCTACCTCCTCGACCTGTTGGCGCGGAGGCTGACCGCGCAGGCGAAGTTTTACGATTTCCTCGTCGGGACCCTCGTCCGCGGGGGAACGCTCACGCAGGCGAGTTCGACCCTCGAACATGCCCGCGCCGTGCTCGCCGCGCTCACCCAAAAACTCGGGCGGCTGCAGAGGACCGTCTTCTACCGCACGCTTGCTGCCGAAAAGAGGGAGTTCGCCTGCGTCGAGGCGACCAACGTGCTCAAACATCACCCCGCCTATGCCGCGTGCTACCGGTTCTATCTGCGCTTTTTCCGCGCGGGTGAAGAGGAGGAGCGCGGCTATGCGGCGTATTGCTATGTGCGGCTCCTTCTCGCCCTGCGGGAGAAGGGGTACCGGTTCGTGCGGGAAACAGGATTCGCAGACAGCAGCCTTCTCCCCGCACTGGCGCTGACCGACGGGCAGTTCGAGGCGGAGATTTCTCCCGCGGAATCGCTCGGCGGCGTCGTCTTTTGCGTGCGCCCGCAGGGGGAAAAATTCGCCCGCCATCTCCTTCTCTTCGACCCGTCTTTCGGCTTCCCCGAGGTGAAATCGCGCCTTTCGCGATGCCGTCCCTCGGACATGGTATCCTCCGATGTTGTCGGGGTGTGGGATCTCGCCTATCTCGACGGCGAGGCGCTCTCCCTCGGTCTCGGCTGGGCGAAAGAGGACGCGCTCTACGCGCGCTACCTCGAGGACATGACGCGGCAGGTGCGCGCAAGCAGGCAGATCTATACCGCGGTCTGCGCCTCGTGCGGGGGAAAACATGTTTCGCTCAAGGGCGGCGGAGTCTTCTGCCCCGACTGCGGCAGCATCTACACATTTTCAGAGCAAGGCGGAGAAGAGACGCTCTGGTTCCGCCGTCTTCGCCGCAAGATCGGAGATCGGCGCGGATAAAAGAATTCATCCAAAAATACGAAAGGAGCCCCTATGGGAAAAGTAAAATTGGCAGCGCTGTCGCTCGTCGTCTGCGGCACGATCGCGGGCGTCGGGTTTGCAAGCTGGGTGTTCGCCCCGCCCTCGGTCGCCGTGACGGGAGAGGTCGCGGTGGACGGGGTGAACGGCGGCAACTATCTCATTTCCACCGCCTGCGAGGCGCCCGTCTACACGGCGCAGGGCTTTCCGGAGGAGGGCGCTTACGCCTTTTCGGCGGAGCTCACCGTGACCTTTTCGATGGACGTCGGCGCGTGCGAAGCGGACTTCGGCGAGGATTTTCTCGTCGGGATCGCGCTCGGCTACAGCGCCCCGCAAGAAGCCGATCTGTTTGCGGAGGAGAAGTATCTCTCTGCGGAGGGCGGCGCCTTTGTGGACGGCGAATACCAAATCTGCGCGGCGGGCGAGGGAGAGATCCGCGTCGTCTACCGCTTTGATTTCGGCGACCTTGAGACCTACCGCACCTATTTTTACGGGCCCATGCGGGCGGGCGCATCCTTTGTCGCCGCCGCATTCCCGCAACCCAACGGAGGCAGCCTATGAAGAGAAAGATCGCGTTCGCCCTTTGCACCGCTCTTTGCCTTTTGTGCGCCTCGACCGCGGGCATGGTATGGGCGTCTTGGGTCATCAAAGCAAAGCCGCAGACCATCCGCCCCACGTTTGAGAGGATCGAAGTGCACCCGCAGGAGGTCGTCTCGATCGAGATGGACGGGGCGTTTACCTTCGGCGGAGAGCAATTTCTCGGCGCCCTCCAACGGTCGATGAAGTTCACCGACGGGGAGGGGAGACCGCTCGTGCTCACGGAGGGCGACTTCACCCTCAGCCTGCGCGAGGACGCCGTGCTCTCGGAAGACGGGGCACCCGTCGCGCGGACGGCTATGCTCATGGGCTCGACTTACACCCTCTCGGGGGTCCAGATCGACTTTCGCGCGCCCGACGATTACATTCTTTTTGATAACGGAGCCGCCCTCACCGTGCAGTGCAAAACGGCGAAGATCGGCGGCAGCATGCAGACGCTCGGCGAGGCGCTCGGACAGGGCGGGGACATCGAGCTCTCCGCGCCCACCAAGCTCTCGGAGGGGAGCGGCGGCGAAACGACCGTGACGTTGCACAGCGGGAGCGTCCTCAGGGGCGAAGCGCTCTTCATCCCCGCGGGCATGCGGCTGGTCGCAGAGAGCGGCTCGACTCTCGGCGTCAGGGAGGTCCTCGGCAAGGAGAATGCCTCCCTCGTCATCCATCCGGGGGCTACCATGTCCGTAAGCAAGCCCTCCGGAGCCTTCCGCTCGGGTCCCGTATCTGAGGGCGCGGCGTACGTTCTCGACGACGCTGAAGTCGGCTGGGAACAAAAGCCGCTCTACACCATCGGGTTCGATGCGAACGGCGGCTCCTTTGCGGGCGGTGAAGCGCCGGAGGACGTTTTCTGTACGGCGAGGGACAATATCGACTTCCCCACGCCGCCCGTGCGTGACGGGTTCGTCTTCAAGGGCTGGTCGCTCGACGGCGAGACCGTCCTCGAAAGTTCCAGAGTCTCCACGGTCTGCGGAGAGGAGATGGCGGTCGTCCTCAAAGCGGTCTGGCGCGAGGCGGTCAGGGTCACCTTCTGCGTCGGCGGGGAGGTCTGGCGCGAGATACTGTATGAAAAGGGCATGCCCGTCGATCCGTCCGAATTCCCGCCCGAACCGCCCGCACCCGAGGGAAGCCGCTTTGACGGTTGGTACACGGCTGCCGAGGGCGGCGTAAAATTCCAAGGGGAGCCGATGGAGAGCGACACCCGCTGGTACGCACATTTTTCACCCTGCTGAGCACTATGAGGGCAAATCTTCGGGCGGCAAAAAAGAGGGGCGAATTTCAGGAAAAATGTTGCAATGTCGCATATCTTGTGATATAATAACGTAGGGTGCCGCCATGAAAATCCGAAAGAGCTTTTTGAAAATAACGGCGTTCATGCTGACGCTCCTGTTCGCGTTCACGCTTGCGGGGTGCATCTTCCCTCTGCCGTCGCGCGGAACGCAGGTTGTCCTTTCCCAAAGCGAGCTCACGCTCGGGGTGGGGGAGACGGCGCAGCTTTCGGCAGAAGTGAGCGACGGATCGGATGTGCTGTGGGCGTCGCAGTCCGAGCGCATCGCGACCGTCTCGGACGGGCTCGTCAGGGGCATGTCCGAGGGGAAGACGACGGTCACCGCCGTTGCGGGGAGCGGATACGCGAGTTGCACCGTCACCGTCCGCGCCGCAAAAGAGGAGGGGGGCATCTTCCTTTCCACGACGAGCGCACGCCTCAAACTCGGGGAGCAGCTCGCCCTTCGCGCTGTCATCCCTCAGGGGGAAGAGGTCGTCTGGACGAGCGAACCCGAGGGGATCGCCACGGTCAAGGACGGCACTGTGACGGGCATCTCCATAGGCGTTGCCCTCATCACGGCGGCGACGCAGACGGGAAGCGCGCAGTGCGTGATCACCGTGTCGGACGAGGAGACCTCCGTGCTCACTCTCGCCAAAGAGGCGGGCTCCGTGCGCGTGGGGGAAATGCTCTCCCTTATCCCCTATTCCGCCCAATGGGAGGGGGTCACCTGGTTCTCCGAAGACCCCGCCGTTGCAACGGTCAAAGAGGGGGTCGTCACGGGCATGGGTATGGGCTCCGTCGTCATCAGTGCTTGGACGGCGACCGCGTCGGCAGCTTGCCGCGTCACCGTTATCGCCCCCGACGATCCGAGAAAAGAGGGCTATGAGCTCGTCTGGAGCGACGAGTTTTCGGGGGACACGCTCGACCTTGCCAAGTGGAGCTACATGACGGGCGTGAAGGATGTCTATGGCGGCTCGCAGGGACCCATGTTCTGGGGGAACAACGAACTGCAATATTACACGGAGGATGCCGTCTCTTTGCGCGGCGGCTCCCTCATCATCACCGCAACGCGGCAGGAGATGGACTACGGCAGGCAGTTCACTTCGGCGCGCATCCACACCCGCGACAAGGGGCATTGGACGTACGGTTACTTCGAAGCGCGCATGCAGACGCCTGCCAAGACGGGCATGTGGCCCGCGTTCTGGATGCTCCCGCAGCCCTCGAACACGCAAAGTTCACAGAATGTGTACGGCG
>CANQNB010000095.1 GCA_947625065.1 uncultured Clostridia bacterium
ACGACGTCCTTCTCCGACCCCAAGATGGACTGCAAGAAGTGCAAGACCCGCCACCGCGCGGACAATCTCATCGAGGCGCACAGCAAGGGGACGGTCAACCCCGACGTCATGTCCAATGAGGAGATGGAGCAATACATCCGCGAGCACGAAGTGCACTGCCCCAACTGCGGCGGCTTCGACTGGACGCCCATCCGCACCTTCAACCTCATGTTCGAGACGAGCCGCGGCGTCACCGACGAGAGCCAGAACAAGATCTATCTCCGCCCCGAGACGGCGCAGGGAGAGTTCGTCAACTTCCTCAATGTCCAGAGGACGACGCGCGCCAAGGTGCCCTTCGGCATCGCGCAGATCGGCAAATCGTTCCGCAACGAGATCACGCCCGGCAACTTCATCTTCCGCACCATCGAGTTTGAACAGATGGAGCACCAGTGGTTCTGCAAGCAGGGCACCGACGAGGAGTTCTACCGCAGCTTTAAGCAGAAGGCGTTCGACTTCCTCCTCGATCTCGGCTTCAAGGCGGAGCACCTGCGCTTCCACGACCACGACAAGCTCGCCCACTACGCAAAGGAGGCGTGCGACATCCAATATCTCTACCCCATGGGCTGGCAGGAACTCAACGGCATCCACAACCGCACGGACTTCGATCTCACCCGCCATCAGGAGTACTCGGGCAAGACGCTCACCTACGTCGACCCCGTCAGCGGCGAGAGGTACATCCCCTACGTCATCGAATACTCGATCGGAGCCGACCGTCTCATGCTCGCCGTGCTCTCCGAGGCGTATGACGAAGAGACGCTCGAGGGCGGCGACACACGCACCGTCATGCACTTCCATCCCGCGGTCGCGGCGTATAAGGCGGCGGTGCTGCCCCTGCAGAAGAACCTCGCCCCGCAGGCGAAGGAGATGCTCGCCAAGCTCAAAAAGCTGTTCTCCGTCACCTACGACGACGCGGGCTCCATCGGCAAGCGCTACCGGCGGCAGGATGAGATCGGCACGCCCTTCTGCCTCACGGTGGACTTTGACACGTTGGAAAACGGCACGGTGACGCTGCGCGACCGCGACACGATGGAACAGGTGCGCATGACGTATGAACAGGTCGTCTCCTTCCTCACCGAAAAGTGTGCGTTCTGAGTTTCTTTGAATTTTTTGCGGAAATATCAAAATTGGGGGGCATGTCTCGGACATGCCCCCTTCATTTGATGTCTCGATGGGAGGAACGGATTGCATTAGAGAGGGTCCCTTGGCTCTCCCTCGAGGGGGAGCCAAGAAGACCATCCCCTCATTCCGAACGGAGCGCAAGCGAAGTGAGTGAATCTTTAAGATACACTCGGCTTACGCCTACTTCGCCTACGGCTCGTGTCGACCTTAGTCTACAATAGAAGCCTCGGTCGATCGGTATGAGGAGGTAAGAGCTTCTAAAATACGTCATGTTGAGCGGAGCCCACAGGGCGTAGTCGAAACATGTCCTTATTATAATGCGGACACCCTTCGACGGAGCTCAGGGTGACGTGATTAGGAATGTGGGAGGAGAACACGACACCCCCTCACCGCCTGCGGCGGAGCTCCCCCAGAGGTGGAGCCAAGAAGACCATCCCCTCATTCCGAACGAAGCGCAAGCGAAGTGAGTGAATCTTAAAACCAAAGATACACTCCCCGCTCGGCTTGCGCCTCGGGGTACTTCGCCTACGGCTCGTGTCGACCTTAGTTTACAATAGAAGCCTCGGTCGATCGGTATGAGGGTCGCACTCCCCTGTCCTCCCCCCTTAGGTATAAGGGGGGAGGCATTTCGCCTTCCCACAAAATCAAAATTAAGGGGCATGTCGCAGACATGCCCCCTTCGTTTTATGTCATATTTGTAAAAATGATGTTTTCCTTCGTTGTCGGCGGGGGCGGTTCTTCGCCCGCACCCGCGCTCTATGCGCCAAATTTTGCGAGGAGTTCATCCACCGTGTAGAGCTCCGCGCCGTACACCTCTTTGAGATACTTGATCCCGTTTTTGTAGTCCTCTTCGGTGAAGGAATCGGTCGCATCCGTCGCGACGACGACATGATAGCCGAGCTGGAAGGCATCGGCAGAGGTATGGCGGACGCACATGTGCGCGTGCAGCCCCGTCATGACCACCGTGTCGACGCCGAGCTCCCGCAGGAGCAGGTCGAGATCGGTGTGGAAGAACCCCGAATATCTGCGCTTGGGGACGACGTAATCCTTCTCGCAGAGCCCGAGCTCGGGGATGACCTCCGCGCCCTTGGTGCCCGCGATGGCGTGTTCTCCCCACACTTCAAACTCACGGTCGATGCCCTTGAGGTGCGCGTCGTTGCAGAAGACGACGGGGACGCCCGCCCTTCTCGCGCCCTCGAGCAGCCGTGCCGTCGCGGGGACGATGGCGAGCCCGCGGTCGCATTTGAGTGCGCCTGTCACAAAGTCGTTGAGCATGTCGACGACCAAGATCGCTGTTTTCTTCGTATCCATATGGTTGCCTCCCTTCCGTCAATCGAGCTCGCGCAGGAGCTTTTGGATGTTGTGTTTTCTCGTGCTCTTGTAGGAGCAGAAGATGTCGATGAAGCTCCAAAGCCCGAGGGTGAAACTGCCGAAGAAGAGCTTCAACACACCGAGAGCGATGTCGCCGGCATAGAAGCGGTCGACGCCGAACCCGCCGAGGAAGATGGCGAAGAGGATGGTCGCCGTGGTCCCCCTGAGCGGTGTCGCGCGGACCCGTTCGAACTTCTCGGGGGTGAGGCGGAGCAGCGCCGTGCGGAGTTCGGAAACGCAGTCTGCGGGGATGTTTTTGCGGATGCTGTCGAGATAGACGTCCACCATCTCCGCCCTCACGCGCTTTTGCTGCGTGGAACGCCCCATCGCGGCGTAACTGCTGTTCCTGCGGGCATAGTTGTTCTGCCCGTAGTTATATCCATAATTCTGAGAGCCATACCCGCTTTGCCCGTAGTTCTGGCCGTACCCGTTCTGCCCATAGTTCTGCCCGTAATTGTACCCATAGTTCTGCCCGTAGCCGTAGGGGTACTGGGAATTTTGGGGATACTGGGGATATTGAGAGTATTGGGAATTTTGGGGGTAGCTGTAGCCGTAATTCTGATCATAGCCGTAGGAAGCCTGCGGATAGCCGTACTGCCCGTAGCCGTAGTCATAGCCGTAGCCGTAATCATAGCCGTAATCGTAGCCGTAGTTATATCCGCCCTGACCGTAAGCATTCTGATCGTAAGACGGCACGGGAAGGGTCTCCGCCTGCACGGGGGTCCCGCAGTTTGCGCAGAATCTCTCGTTCGGGAGAACGGAGCCGCCGCAATGTTGACACCTGCTCATAGTTTCTCTCCTTGTGACTGACTTTGATGACATTATACAACAGTTGCGCCATATTGTCAACAAAATTCGGAAAATCCTCCCTTTTGCGCACAAAAAAAGCGCCTGCCGCTGGGCAAGCGCTCTTTGTTACGTCGTTATGATATGAGACCCGTCACTGCGTCATATACCGCATAGTACCAATCTGCGAACATATCCATGAAGGGGAGCCCGGGGATGAAGAGCAGAGCGACGCCGCCGACGAGCGCGACGAGCCAGAGAACGCTGATCACGATGCCCGCGATGCCGAGCCCGCGGCCCGAACCGAGTTTCTTGGACTTGCAGACGCCGACGATGGAGAAGATGAGCCCGAGGATGGCAAGGGGCCCGAAGAAGGACAGGACAAAGCCGGCGATCGAGAAGCCGTTGCGCTTCTTTGCGGTCTCTTCCTCCTCTTCGTATTCCCCGTCCTCATATTCGCCGTACTCGTCCTCTTCGCCCTCGATCGCGACCTCTTCCTCTTCGGTCTCTTCCTCATTCTCGGAGGGAAGGGTGCCGTGCACGTCGAGAAGGGACATCGTGTCGTCCTTCTTCACCTCATTGAGCTGCTGGGAAGCGAAGGGGCACATGACGGGCGCGTAGGGCATGAAGTAGGGCGAGCCGTAAGGGCTCATCATGGCGTAGGGATTCGCGTAGGGATTGCAATAGGGATTGCAGTAGGGGTTCATCCCGCCGTAAGGAAGGGCGACAGGATAAGGGAAGGCGCCGTACGGGCTCTGATAGCAGCACATCTGCTGAGCGTCGCCGGTCTGCGCTTGCTGGTTATTCGCCTGCGTCGCCGTCTTCGCGGGAACGGGTTCGCCACAGTTGGTGCAATACTGTTGCCCGTTCTTGATCTCGGCTCCGCAATGTTGACAATAAGTTGCCATGGGTTCCTCCTAATCAAAATTTCCTTTTATAGAATACACCATCTCGGAGGAAATGTCAAGACTTATGATGAAAATTTTATGATAAAATTCGGCAAAGAAAATTTTTCCATCCGATGGAGCGCCCCGCGGGCGCATTTCGGGGTCAATTTGCGGGCGGGGCGTAGAGGTCGAAGGCGTCGTCCACGTCGAAATTTTCCCCCTCGTCGAAGGCGGCAAGTTTGGAAACGGAGACCTCATATGCGGTCATGGTCACCACGTCCGTCTCCGAGAGGCGCTTCTGATACTCGCGGCTCTGGATCCTTCCCGAGAGGGCGACCCTGTCGCCGACCTTGAGATTTTGCACGAAGCGCGCGTTGCGCCCCCACGCGATGCAGGGGATATAATCCGATTTGTTATAGGCGCGGTTGACGGCGAGGAGGAGGTCTGCGATCTCGCGGTTGAAGGGGGTCGTGCGGTAGACGGGCGGCTTGCAGATGTAGCCCGAGAGGACGATCCCGTTGGGGTTGCGCCCTTCGGCGGCGTCGACGAGCTCGCGCACGAACACCGTGAGCATGAGGCGGGAGCGCCCCCCTTCGAGCTTGTTGTAGCTGCGGAACTGCCCCACAGCGGAGAGCGTCTTCCCCACCTTCAGGTCGCTCCCCTCGATGAGCCGCTCCGAGACGGTGACGGGCAAAATGTCCGCCTGCCCCGAGAGGCGCATGACTTTGACGAAAAACTCATAGAAGCCCTCGCCGTATACCTCGTGCGAAAAGGTCGCTTCCGAAACGATCTCCCCCGAGATGTAGACCTTGTTGTTCTTTTCGGTGCTGTAATCCATATTTTTTTACCCTCCGGTATTTCTGTCGATGTCCGATGCGATCTATATGCAATTTTCGCGTTTCGGAAGGGCGCATTGCAGACATGGTATGCCCGTTTTGCATCCTTTGCCTTATGCGCTGTTCTTTGGGATCTGTCTTCCCGTGACGTCGATGGTGTAGTTCTCGCGGTAGATGAGCTCCCCGATGGGCACGAACTCGAACCCGTTCGCCTTGAGCGTGTCGATGACGATGGGGAGCGCCTCGGCGGTGTGCAGCCCGTTGTTGTGCATGAGCACGATGGAGCCGCTCTTCGCGCGGGACACGATGCGGGAGGCGATGTCGGACGCCGAGAGGTCCTTCCAGTCGAGGGAATCGACGTCCCACTGGATGGGGTACAGCCCCATCGCGCCCGCGGTATCGATAAGCAGGTCGTCATAGTCGCCGTAGGGCGGGCGGAAGAGCTCCACGTCCTTGCCC
>CANQNB010000096.1 GCA_947625065.1 uncultured Clostridia bacterium
GCGCGAAATTCGATGGCAATTGCCCATATGCACGGGCAATTGCTGACCGAGCGCGGGACTCTACCCGCGCGAGACAGCGGCGCACCGCGCCGAAAGGGGTTCGATGACCAGCGGAACCCCCTCAGTCACTACGTGACAGCTCCCCCAAAGGTGGAGCCAAGGGGCATGCATCGCGTCATGTTGCCCGACCGAGGCATTCTAATCACGTCATGTTGAGCGCAGTCGAAACATGTCCTTATTATAATGCCACCCTTCGACAGGCTCAGGGTGACGTATTTTGGAAGCGCGGACAGGGTGACGTGATTGAGAATACACCCCCGCCCTGCCTTACGGCATCCATTCTCGCGCGGGTGGAATCCCGCGCTCGGTCATCGTTCGCGCCTTCCGATGCGCTCACTCATGTCGCAACGCGCCAATAGTTCACTGAACTTTTGGCAAGAATGCGTTGCTCCACCCTCAAGTATAAGGGGCAAGGCTCCCCCTTCCCCACAAGAAAAGGAGGAACGGTTCTCCGTTCCTCCCCCGCCCCCTCAGAGGTCGTCGGCGTCCTGCACGGGCTGCGCAGACGTGTCGTCTGAACAGGTCCCCGTGTAACTGCCGAAATAATCCTCACGGGAGCGCATCTTTGCGCCTGAATGAAGCCGCTTTTTGTTGTTCATTACGAACAATCCTTCGCGTTCTTCACGTTCTTGCAGCCGCAGCCGCCCTTCGAGGACGTCTTGCTCTTGCTCTGGGACGCATTCTGCGCATTGTTGGTGCTTGCGCTGTTCGTCTTGTTGGTCGTCTTTTTCATAAGTTCTCCTTTTTGAAGGGAAGATGCAACTCGACTTCACCCTGCGACGCACCGCACAGCGGACAGATGTTCCATGCCTCCTTGGACGTGTGCATGTAGCCGCACTCGCTGCAGATCCACAGCATCGGGCGTTCCGCCTTGTAGAGGGAGCCGTCCTTGAACGCCTCGTAGAGATACTCAAAGATGATCCGATGATTGGCTTCCACCTTCGCGATCTGTTCGAATTTGAGCGCGAGTTGCCCAAACCCCTCTTCCCGTGCGATCTTGGCAAACGTCGGGTACAAGACCTCAGCCTCGTCCTGTTCGTCGATCGCCGCAAAGCGCAAATTGTCCTCGATGGACCCCGCATGGAAGGGAAAACTCGCGTTGATCGCGATGTCATCCAAACTTCCTGCATTCTCGATGATCGCCTCGAAGAGCACCTTCGCGTGGTTGGTCTCGTTCTTTGCGATCGTGCGGATGGTATCCGCAAGGACCTCGTAGCCCTGTTTCATGGCAGCCTTCGCCGTGAGCTGGTACCGCATGCCCGCCTGACATTCTCCCGCGAATCCCCGCGCGAGATTGTGAAGCGTTTGCGTCTTGATAAAATCCACTGTCGTTCCTCCCTTACGACAGCATTTTGCGCAGCTTCACAAGATCTATGCGGGAAATTTCATGAAAAAGCGGGACAAATTCTCCTCCCGAACGTTGTAAAATCGTCCGGCGCGATTGACTTCGCCGCCGCGGCATGGTATACTGTGGAAAAGGAGATCTCACATGAAAACAAAAAAAGCGGTCCGCGTCTGGACAGGCATCTGCGGCGTTACGCTCTGCGTCATGTTATTGCTCGTTCTGTTTCTGACCGCGTGGTGGTTCGGGTTCTCATACCCCTATTTCGACAGCGTC
Source organism: uncultured Clostridia bacterium (assembly GCA_947625065.1). Lineage (GTDB taxonomy): Bacteria > Bacillota > Clostridia > Christensenellales > Borkfalkiaceae > Gallimonas. The sequence goes on from CANQNB010000096.1 coordinate 1,679, forward strand.
GCGGCTGAGGGAAAATACATCCCCGGGACTTCTTCGGGGCTCTCGCCGCAGGGGCTCTGCATCCTCCCCGCGGGCAGCCCCTACCGCTTCGCCATGAGCGGATACGTCGCGAACGGTCCCTCGCGCGTCTACCTCATCCCGGAGGACGACGTCGCTGCCAACGTCAAAAAGGTGGAGCATTACGTCACCTTCACCCAAAACGGCGAGGACATCCGGACGCACTTCGGCGGCGTGACCTGCTCCGAGCAGTTTTTGTACATCGCGAGCGGCGATGAGATCGTGCGCGTCGCGCTCGAAAAGGTGCTCTCGGCGAACAGCGGCTCGGCGGTCGCCGTCGACGACAGCTTTTCGGTGGGCTTCGGCGCCGCCTATTGCTACATCGAGGGCGGCACCCTCTATGTGGGCGAATTTTACCGCGCGGGGAACTACGAAACACCCCCGTCCCACCGCATCGAGATGGCGCAGAGCGTCAACCGCGCCCTCGTCTATTGTTACGAGCTCGACGAGACACGTGAGGGGGGCATCGCGGACATGGTACCAACGCGCGTGCTCTCCGTGTGCAATGAAGTGCAGGGGATCGCCGTCACGGAGGACAACATCTTCCTCTCCTGTTCCTACGGATTGCCCGACTCCGTGCTCAGAATGTATGAGAATCCCTTCTCAAAGGAGGCGGACGGGACCTTCCGCGTGGGCGAACAGGACGTTCCCCTCTACTTCCTCCCGCAAAGCGGCGGAAAGACGATGCGGCTGCCCTGCATGAGCGAGGAGATCTGCTTCGGCAACGGGCGGCTGTATGTTCTGTTCGAATCGATGAGCCGCAAATACCGCTATGTGACCTTCCACCGCGAGAGCTACATCGCGAGCCTCTCCCCCGATGCGATCACCGGCGCGCACGGGACGCAGAAGGCGTTCTTCGGCATCCCCGTAAAGTGATCCGTCCCGCAAGGGCAACAAAAAAAGCCTCACACGAGGCTTTTTTGTTTGCGTTTCACATTAGACGATTTTATTTTTTGTATGCTTCGACCCCATAGAGTGCGGACATGCTATCGGCGTATTTCTTCGAAAGGTCGAACTGCTTGACGTCCTGCGCGGCGGCGACTGCCTTTAATGCCTCGCGCTGTTCCCGCGAGAGTTTGGCGGGAACCTCCACCTGTACGCGCAGATAGAGGTTGCCCGTACCGTTCTTCGACTTGATCCCCTTGTGGCGGATGGTGAAGGTCTCGCCGCTCTGCGTCCCCTCGGGGATGGTGTATTCGACCGCGTCGTCGAGCGTCGGCACATACACCTTGCCGCCGAGCGCTGCCGTGTAGTAGGGAATGGGCAGGTCGACGTAGAGGTCCATGTTCTTGCGGGAGAAGAGCTTGTGGGGCTCGACGCGGAACACGACGATGAGGTCGCCCGGTTCCCAGCCGTCGGGGCTCGCCTGCCCGAATCCCCTGCGGCGGATGTAGGAATTGGTATCCGCGCCCGCGGGGATGTCGAGGGTGACCGTCGTATCGCGGCGGAGAAAGCCCTTGCCCTTGCACTCAGGGCACTTGTCGGTGACGATCTTGCCGCGCCCCTTGCAGTCGGGGCAGGCGCCGACGCGCACGGTCCGCCCGAAGATGGTCTCCTGCGTAAAGCGGACCTGACCCTTGCCGCTGCACTTGGCGCACGTCTTGAACGCCGTGCCATTCTTCGCACCCGTGCCGCTGCACGCCTTGCACGGCTCGTTGCGCGTGTAGGTGACCTCCTTCCGGCACCCCTTTGCCGCGTCCATAAAGGAGAGCGACATGTTGACCTGAATGTCCTCGCCGCGGGTGTCTCTCTGCACGGAGGCGCCCCCGCCGAAGCCCTGGAAGATGGAGTCGAAGATGTCCCCAAATCCGCCGAATCCGCCGAAGCCCGCGCCATCGGGACCACCCATGCCCGGATGCTCCCGTTCAAAATCGTATGCGGCGCGCTTCTGCTTGTCGGAGAGGACCTCGTTCGCCTCGTTGATCTCCTTGAACTTTTCCGCCGCGAGCGGATCGTTGGGGTGGAGGTCGGGGTGATACATTTTGACGAGCTTTTTATATGCCGCTCTGATCTCCTCGTCCGATGCGTTTTTTCCCACGCCGAGAATTTCGTAATAGTCCTTCTTTTCTGCCATTTCGAGACCTTTTTCCATGTCAAGGAGCCGCACCCGCGGCTCCGACACCTTCCATTGTTTTTTGTAGCTTTGTTCTTGGGGGTAGCGCTCCCCTTGACTCCACCAGAGGAGGGAGCCAAGAGGCGGACTTCGTACCTCGGGATCCTTCGCCTCCGCTGCTTCGCGCTACGCGCTCGTGTCGCGCTTAGTAGATAATCGTGCGCGCGGACAGGATGACGTCGGGGGAGGAGACAAAATCTCGTGGACCCATTCTCAAATTGCTGCGTGCAGCCGAATTCACTTCGGCGGAACGCACCCAATTTGCGCAACCCTTTGCGCTTATTGTCTTTGAGAACAATTCGGTTCGTGGGCGAATTGCTTGGAGATGCACAAACTTAACCCCTCACGACTTTTTGTTTTGCGCCCTTGCAAAACAAAAAGTGTGAACTTATTCTCAATTTGCTGCGTGCAGCCGAATTCACTTCGGCGGAACGCACTCAATTTGCGCAACCCTTTGCGCTTATTGTCGGATGGAACGAATCATCGGAACGGGACTTTTCAAGCGCAAGAGCCCATTCGCTCACGACTTTTTGTTTTGCGCCCTTGCAAAACAAAAAGTGTGAACCATTTACTGATGGAACTCGTCGCCGCCGTCGGGCTGACCGCCGGGTGCGCCGCCCTGCGTCTGCTGGTAGAGCTTCGCGATGACGGGCTGGATCTTCTTCGAGAGTTCTTCGAACGCCGCATTATACTTCTCTTCGTCGTCCGCCTCGAGGTCCTTCTTCGCCTCGTCCACCGCCGATTGAAGGGTGGCTTTGTCGGAATCGTCGAGCTTGCCTTCGGCGTCCTTGATCGTCTGTTCGACGGAGAAGATGAGCCCGTCGAGCTTGTTGCGCGCATCCACCTTGGACTTGCGCTTCTTGTCCTCTTCGGCATACTGCTCGGCGTCCTTCACCGCCTTGTTGATCTCGTCCTCCGAGAGGTTGGTGGACGACGTGATGGTAATATCGGTGCTCTTGCCCGTGCCGAGGTCCTTCGCCTCGACGTGCACGATGCCGTTGGCGTCGACGTCGAAGGTGACTTCGATCTGCGGGATGCCGCGGGGCGCAGGAGCAATGCCGGTGAGCATGAATCTGCCCATCGTCTTGTTGTCGCGGCAGAACTCGCGCTCGCCCTGCAGGATGTGGATCTCCACGCTCGTCTGGTTGTCCGCCGCCGTCGAGAAGACCTGCGACTTCTTGACGGGAATGGTCGTGTTCCTGTCGATGAGACGGGTGAAGACGCCGCCGAGCGTCTCGATGCCGAGGGAGAGAGGCATGACGTCGAGAAGAAGGACATCCTTCACTTCGCCCGTGAGCACGCCGCCCTGGATCGCCGCGCCGACTGCGACGCATTCATCGGGGTTGATGCCCTTGAAGGGCTCCTTGCCCGTGATCTCCTTGACCTTGGCGATGACGGCGGGAACGCGCGTCGAGCCGCCGACAAGGATGACTTTATCGATGTCGCTATACGAGAGACCTGCGTCCTTCATGGCGAGGCGCATGGGCTCTGCCGTCTTCTCGATGAGGTCGGAGATGAGCGCCTCGAACTTCTGGCGGGTGATGTCGAGCTCGAGGTGGGCGGGACCCGCTTCCGTCATGGAGATGAAGGGAAGGGAAACGGAGGTGGAATTCAT
>CANQNB010000097.1 GCA_947625065.1 uncultured Clostridia bacterium
ATGATCCACCGCGTCGTGTTCGGCTCTATCGAGCGGTTCATCGGCATCCTCATCGAGCACTATGCGGGCAAGTTCCCCGTGTGGCTCTCTCCCGTGCAGGTCAAGGTCCTTCCCATCACCGACCGCGCCGCGGCGTATGCACAGAGCCTCGCAGACGAGATGAACGCCATGGGTCTGCGCGCCGAAGCCGACCTCAGGAAGGAAAAGCTCGGCAGAAAGATCATGGACGCCGAGAACGAAAAGGTGCCCTACAAGCTCGTCGTGGGCGACAAAGAGGTGGAGGACGGCACCGTCTCCGTGCGCAAGCGCGGCGAGGGGGACACCGGCGCGATGCCCAAGGAGGACTTCTTCGCCCTGGTGAAGAGGGAAAACGACGAAAAGGTCGTCTTCTGAGCCGAAGATCCCCGAATATTTTTGCGGATCTTTCGGATTTTTGCCCGCAAAACGGTTGACAAGCGGAGAAATATCTGCTATTCTTATAAAGTCAAAGCAGAAGCGAACCTTCTCTCCGCAAAGCAAACGCTCTACGGGTCGATCAACAGCCGCTACCGCGGGATTTTCCGCGTGCCAATGGTCGTTATCGGGGTCGCATCTCTGCGCCCCCTAATTTTTAATCTGTTGAGAGGAATATGGCAGCTAACAAAAATCAGCATCAGATCAACGGTGAGATCCGCGACCGCGAGGTCCGCGTCATCAAGGAATCTACGGGCGAAATGCTCGGGGTCATGCCCTCCCGCGAGGCGCTCCGCCTCGCCGAGGAAGAGGGACTCGATCTCGTCAAGATCTCTCCCAACGCCGTTCCGCCCGTGTGCAAGATCATGGACTACGGCAAGTTCAAGTTCGAACAGGCGAAAAAGGAGAAAGAGAACCGCCGCAACCAGAAGGTCGTCGAACTCAAAGAGGTCCAGCTCTCCATGACGATCGACGTGGGCGACCTCAACGTCAAGGCGAAGCAGGCGACGAAGTTCCTCGAAGCGGGCAACAAGGTCAAGGTGACCATCCGTCTCCGCGGCAGGCAGATGGCGCACGCCAATCTCGCAAAGGACGTCATTATGAACTTTGCCGAGAGCCTCAAGGAGATCGCCGCGGTCGAGAAGCCGCTCAACATGGAGGGGCGCAACCTCATTCTCATTCTCGGTCCCGTCAAAAAATAAGAGACCCGGCAATATCGCCGTCTATCAAATCAAGCAAACAAATTGGAGGATACAACCATGCCGAAACAGAAATCGCACAGCGGTTCGAAAAAGCGCTTCTGGCTCACCGGCTCGGGCAAGGTCAACAGAGCCCACGGCGGAAAGAACCACAAGGCTGAAACCAAGAACAGAAAGAGAAAGAGAAATCTTCGTCTCGTGACGCTCGTCGACAAGACGCAGCAGAACACCGTCAAGAAGATGATCCCTTACAAGGACTAACGGAGGTACGACATGCGGATCAAGAGAGGCGTCAACGCAGTCAAAAAACGCAGAAAGATTTTCAGACTTGCCAAAGGCTACTTTGGCTGCAAGAGCAAGAACTACCGCATCGCCCGTCAGGCGGTGATGAAGTCGCTCAGCTATGCCTACGTCGGCAGAAAGCGCAGAAAGCGCGACATGCGCAGCCTTTGGATCGCGAGGATCAACGCAGGCGCGCGGGAGAACGGGCTTTCCTATTCCAAGCTCATGCACGGGCTCAAAGTCGCCGGCATCGAGCTCAACCGCAAGGTGCTCGCAGACCTCGCCGTCACCGATGCGGCAGCCTTTGCAGACCTCTGCGGGAAGGCAAAAGCCGCACTTTGACCTGATGAAAGCCTTTCCGAGAAAGGCTTTTTTGTCATGAACGTCATCACATCCAAACACAACCCCGCCGTGAAAGAACTCGCCTCCCTCAAAGAGAAAAAGGGGAGGAGAGAGCGGGGGACCTTCCTCGTCGAGGGCGATAAGATGGTCCGCGAATGCGCGGAGAGCGGCATGGAGATCTTGCGCGTCGCCCTCCTTGCGTCAGAGGAGCGCTTTGCGCTCGCCGAAACGCCGTCGTTCAGAGACCGCTTCGGTCCTGCCACCCTTCTCTGGCTCGGGGAGGACGCCTTCCAAGCCGTCTCCGACGAGAAGACGCCGCAGGGCATCGTCGCCGAGGTGAAGATCCCCGCATTCCCGCCCGTTCCGCCCTCGAGGAGCTGCCTGCTCCTCGACGGTCTCGCCGACCCTGCCAACGTGGGCGCCGTCATACGGACAGCCGCCGCGGCGGGCTACCGGGAGATCTATCTCGCCGGCTGCGCCGACCCGTACTCTCCCAAGAGCGTGCGGGCGAGCATGAGCGGAGTGTTTTACACCCGCCTCATGGGCGGCTCGCGGGAGGAGATCCTCCGCGTCCTCGGAGGGGTGCCGCTCATCGCAGCGGATATGGACGGCGAGGACGTGTTCCCCTTCGTCCCGCCCCAAACGTTCTGCCTCTGCATCGGCAACGAGGGGAACGGACTTTCGGACGAAGTGCGCGGGAGGGCAGCGTTCACCGTCGCCATCCCGATGGAGGGGAAGGTCGAAAGCCTGAATGCTGCCGTCTCGGCGGGCATTCTGATGTATGAATTGAAAAGAAAGAAGGAGTAATCATATGAGCGGTCACAGCAAATGGCACAACATACAGGCGAAAAAGGGCAAGGCGGATGCAGCCCGCGGGCGGCTCTTTACCAAGATCGGCAGAGAGATCGCCGTCGCCGCAAAGGGAAATCCCAATCCTTCCACCAACTCCAAACTCGCCGACGTCATCGCAAAGGCGAAGGCGGCGAACATGCCCAACGACAACATCGAGCGTTCGATCAAGAAGGCGGCGGGCGAACTCGGCGACAGAGACTTCAAGGAACTCACCTACGAGGGATACGGCGCGGGCGGCGCGGCAGTCATCATCACGACGCTCACCGACAACAACAACCGCACCGCGGGCGACGTGCGCGCGATTATGTCGAAGTGCGGCGGCTCGCTCGGCATGACGGGCAGCGTCTCCTACATGTTCGACACCAAGGGTTACATCGTCGTGGAGCGCACCCCCGGGCTCGATGAGGACACCGTCACCGAATACGCCATCGATGCGGGCGCAGACGACGTCGTCACCGAAGAGGACGCCTTCGAGATCTACACCGCCCCCGCGGCATTTTCCGCCGTGCGCGGGTACCTCGAGGAGAAGGGGCTCACCTTCTTGCAGGCGGAGATCTCCATGATCCCGCAGAACAAGATCACGCTCGAAGGGGAGAAGCTCGAGCTCTTCCGCAAGATGCTCGACAAGCTCGAAGAAAACGACGACGTGCAGGAAGTCTACCACAACGTCGACCTTCCCGAAGAGGACGAAGAGGAATAAAAGGGCAAAAGGAGCAAATCTCCCAAACCCCACGAAAAGCCCTCAAAAGCCTCAAAAAGCCCTCAAAAAACCGAAAAGAAGGTCTCAAAAAAGAACCAAACGATCGCAAAGACGGAACGCTCTCTGTTCCGTCTTTTTCTCTGCCCTTGTCTCTCATCGCGCAGTTTGGGACTTGGCTCCCCCTCGAGGCGAAGCCGAGCGTATCTTAAAGATTCACTCACTTCGCTTGCACTCCGTTCGGAATGAGGTGGTGGTATCCTTGGCTCCCCCTTGAGGGGGAGCTCCGCCACAGGCGGTGAAGGGGTGTCATGAAATGGAGCACGACCCTTGGCTCCACCCTTGGGGGAGCTGTCACGCTGCCCTTGCGTGACTGAAGGGGTGTCATGAGCGGCATAAAAAAACCCACCCTTGCGGGTGGATATTTCCTGTGCGGTCACTTTTTTCTTCCGAGTTCCTGGATGGCGACGTTCAAAAAGTATTCCGCCGTAGAGTTCTTGCGGATGATCTCCCTTGCCCCCTCGGGCGTGCACCAGCGCACCTCCTTGAGTTCCTCGTTGAGGACGGGCTCCCCGCCGTCGGCTGTCACGAGAAAGCCGAGCATGAGGATGTCCTTCGCGTCGTGATAGCGCGAACCGAGATACTTCCATTTGACCGCCGTCAGCCCCGTCTCCTCACGGAGTTCGCGCGGGATCGTCTTCTCCGCGCTCTCGCCCTTCTTGATATAGCCCGCAATCAGCTTGAAGTCGTCGTCCTGAATATGCTTAGCGAGCAGAATTTGGTTATCCGACCGACGGACAACGACCATCGAAACAGCTACGGGGAAGAAGGGGAATTTGTACTTGCCGCACTTGTCGCAGTAGGGCACAAGTCCCTCGTTTTCTTTGAACCGCAGCGTGAGTTTATCGCCGCAATCTCTGCAAAACATGATCTCTCCTCCCGAATATAGTGTAGATTTTATTATATCACGCCCTTTCGCGAAAGTCAATTTATTTTGCAACGAAAAATGTAAAATACGATAAAAAATCATCAAAAAAATGGTCGAAATTTACAAAAGCGGGGCGGAAGGGGGGCAGAGTGCGGCAGAAGCTGCGCAAATTCTCCCGACATGTCGGCGAAAAGGCGGCGCGAAGGCTTGACAAGGGCAGGCATATTATTGTATAATAAATCGTACTTTTGTTATCGGGGACTTTTTGGCGCCCCGTGACGGGAAAAAAAGGAGACACACCGAAATGCTGACATCCATTTGCGGGATCAACTGGGGAGACGAAGGAAAGGGCAAAATGGTCGACTTCTTCTCCGAAGATTACGACATCGTCTGCCGCTATCAGGGGGGCAACAATGCGGGTCATACCGTCATCAACGACCGTGGCAAATTCATCCTCAACCTCCTCCCTTCGGGGATCTTGCGCGCGAACGTCGTCAACGTGCTCGGTCCGGGCATGGTCATCGATATCCGCCATCTCACCGAGGAGATGGGGCGGCTGCGCGGGAAGGGCGTTGCGATCACTCCCGAGAATCTGCGCATCAGCGACAGAGCTGTCATCACCATGCCCTATCATGTCCTTCTCGACTGTCTCGAAGAGGAGCGGCTCGCCGACAAAAAATTCGGCTCCACCCGCCGCGGCATCGCGCCCGTCTATGCCGACAAATACATGAAGAAGGCGTTCCGTATGGGCGAACTTCTCCGTCCCGACCTCCTCTATGAGCGGGTGAAGGAGATCGTCGCATGGAAGAACCTCACGGTCGCGGGGGGCTACGGTCACGAGCCCATCTCCGCCGAGGAGACGGTCGCCTACCTGAAGGAGTACGGTGAGCCGCTCAAAGAATACATCTGCGACACCGGGCTCCTCCTTGACCGTGCGGCGAAGGAGGGCAAAAAGATCATGTTCGAAGCCCAGCTCGGCGCCCTGCGCGACATCGACTACGGCATCTATCCCTATACGTCCTCCTCCTCGACGATCGCGGCATACGCGCCCATCGGCGCGGGCGTGCCCAACCTCAAACTCGACAGGTCGATCGGCATCATGAAGGCGTATTCCTCCTGCGTGGGGGAGGGACCGTTCACGGCGGAGTACTTCGGCGAACAGGCAGAAAAGCTCCGTGCGGCGGGCGGGGA
>CANQNB010000098.1 GCA_947625065.1 uncultured Clostridia bacterium
CTGCGGATGACGGTGCCCGGGGTGAAGGTGACATAGAAGGGTCCGACAGCTACTTCTCCCCCTGCAACCACCTCAACGAGTACTACACCCCCTTCGGACCCTTCTATGTCACCTTCACCCCGGGCACCGTCATCCGCAGCGTGGGGGGGACCGACAAGCCCACGCAGATCAGCCTCTACCCGCGCGACTTCGACTCCAAAGAGGAACTTCTCGACTATCTCGACGCGTGGAACGAGACGTGCGAGGAGGCAGACAAGATCTCCTATAATGACACGGTGGGCATCCTGATGGGCATGATGCAGACCGTCCTCAACGTCATCACCTACGTCCTCGTGGCGTTCACGGCGATTTCGCTCGTCGTCTCCTCGGTCATGATCGGCATCATCACCTACGTCTCGGTCGTCGAGCGCATCAAGGAGATCGGCGTTCTCCGAAGTCTCGGCGCGCGCAAGAAGGACATCCGCAACCTCTTCAACGCGGAGACCTTCATCATCGGGCTCGCGGCAGGGCTCATCGGGATCGCCGTGTCCTACCTCCTCTCGTGGGTCATCTCCCTCATCATCTTCTCGCTCTCGGGCATCGCGGGCATCGCGACCCTTCCTCCGTTCACCGCCTTCATCATGGTCCTCGTGAGCGTCGTGCTCACCCTCATCTCGGGGCTCATCCCCGCGCAGGCAGCAGCCAAGAAGGACCCCGTCATCGCCCTCCGCACCGAATAATTTCCGACCCGCTCGCCCATACTGTGCTTATCCCATCGGAAGAGGTGAAAGCATGGCGAAGAAAAAGGTCAAAAAACTCACGGACGAGGAGTATGAGCAGTATCTCAAAGACCTGTTGAACAAGTAAAAAACCGCGGCGCGCTTGGTGCGCCGCGGTTTTTTACGCGATACGACGGCATTCGCCCAAACCTCCCGAAATGGGCAGGGCGGAAGGGTGTATCATGGAGGGAGAAGGAGGTGAGGCAAATGGCAAGGAAGATCGTGGTCACATCGGGCAAGGGAGGGGTCGGAAAGACGACGGTGTGCTGCAACACTGCCATCCAGCTCGCAAGGCGGGGGATCCGCGTGCTCGTCGCCGATCTCGACTTCGGGCTCAACAATGTCGACGTCCTCTTCGGCATGGAGAACCTCGCGACGTACGACCTCATCGACGCCGTCGAGGGGAACTGCCGCGCCCGTCAGACCCTCGTCCGCCACCCGCGCTATCCCACGCTCTACCTCGCGTCGAGCAACCGCGCGGCGGAAAAATACATATCCCCGCAGGCGCTCTGCCTCGTGCTCGACGCCCTCGCCCCGCAGTTCGACTTCATCTTTCTCGACTGTCCCGCGGGGGTCGGGGAGGGATTTTCCCGCGCGCTCTCCTGCGCGGACGAGGCGCTCATCGTCACCGTGCCGACCATCTCCGCCATGCGCAACGCAGACCGTGTCTCGGGCATGGTACAGGGCTTTCGCCTCAACAGGGTGGGTCTCGTGATCAATCTCGTCAAGCGCGAGTTCGTCCGGCGGGGCGCGACCTTCTCCCCCGAAGAGATCGCCGTCGCCCTCCGCTTGCCCGCTTTAGGCGTGATCCCCGAGGACGAGCGCATCTGCCTCGAAGGGGCTCCCGAGCGCAGCCGTTCCTTCCGCAGGCTCGCCGACGCCCTTCTCGCGCAGGAGGAGCAAGCCCGCCAAGGGATCTTTGCTTCGTGGGGGAAGAGGGGATGAACGCAGGCGACCGCGCGCGCCTTGCGCGCATGCTCGAACAGGACAAAGAGGAGATGAGCGACGCCTGCCGCAGGGCTGCCCTGCGCGACTTCCGGCGGGTCGCAGAGGAGTATTTCCAGACGGACGGCGGGTTCCTTCTCACCCTCTCGCAGGGCAAGCACGGCAAGGAGGTCTCCTTCACCTTCCGCATGATCCGACCCAAAAATTTCACAAGAATTCCTTGAAGAGTTCCCCCAATACGGTTGACAAAATGAACAGTCCATGCTATAATGGAAAAAACTGGCGGCTGGGTAACGCCTCATCCAAAAGGAGGCAAATCATGGCAAGGAAGTTTTCGATCATCACCGATACGGGCAGCGATCTGCCCGCCGGCTACTACGCCGAGCACGATCTCGAAGAGGTGCCGCTCGGATTCACCATGGACGGAGCCCTTTATGGCGGGGAAGAGGGCGCCTTCATGGACACGAAGGAATTCTACACAAAACTCAGGAACGGCTCGATGCCCAAGACCTTTCAGGCATCGCCCGAACAGGCGCGCGCCCACTTCACGGCGCATGCCGAACGGGGGGAGGACATCCTCGTCCTCGCCTTCTCTTCGGGGCTCTCGGGGACGTGCAACAGCTACATGGTAGCGGCGAAAGAGGTCATGGCGGCGTATCCGCAGTGCAAGATCGCCGTTGTCGATTCCCTCTGCGCCTCCCTCGGGCAGGGACTTTTCGTCGATTACGTCGTCAGGAAGGCAGACAGCGGTGCAAGCCTCGAAGAGACGGCTGCCTACGCTGCTTCCCTCGTTCCGCACATCTGCCACATCTTCACGGTGGAGGACTTGCACCATCTCAAGCGGGGCGGGCGCGTTTCGGCGACGACGGCATTCGTCGGCAGCCTTTTGAAGATCAAGCCCGTGCTCCATGTCGACGACGCGGGGCACCTCATCGCCATCGGCAAGGCGATGGGCAGAAAGAAGTCGATCTCTGCCCTCGTCGACAAGATGCGCCAGCTCGCGACCCTCGGGGAGGACGACCCCATCTTCATCAGCCACGGCGACTGCATGGAGGACGTCGAGTACCTCAAGGACCTGATCCAAAAGAATTTTGGCGAGAGAAAGATCTTCGTCTCGGAGATCGGACCTGTCATCGGCACCCACTCGGGCGCAGGCACGCTTGCTCTCTTCTTTAAGGGATCGCACAGATAAAACGCCGTATATTTGGAGAGAACAGACAGAAAACGCCCTACCCATGTCCGCGGTCGGGCGTTTTTTTGCTGTGAAGACTGCTCAGAGGGAGCGGCGGAAGCGGGTGGGGGAGAGCCCCGTTTCGCGTTTGAAGAAGCGGGTGAAGTTGTGCGGACTCTCGAAGTTCAGATAGCTCGCGACCTGCGCCACGGTGTAGTCCGTCTCGAGGAGGAGCCGCTTCGCCTCGGCGGTGCGCTGCTGCGCGATGTACCGTTTGAGGGTGATGCCCGTCTCCGCGTGAAAGACGGCGGACAGATATTTTTCGTGGTAGCCGAGCTCCTTCGCCATGTCGCGGATGCGGATCTCCGAGAAGCGGTGCCACGAGACAAAGTTCTTCATGCTCTTGCAGAGAGCGGCGCGGGCGGAACCGTTCTCCCGCTGCCCCTCCGTCTGCCCCCTCGCGAGCTCGATGAGGATCTGCGTTGCGAGGTACTGCGAACGGACGGAGCGGGGCAGTTCCGCCTCCGAGGCGAGGAGCATGCCCGCGAGCATGTGCAGGACGGCTTCGTCCGCATACCTGCCCTGCGGCGGCAGAGAGAGGGAGGCGGGCAGGGCGGGACAGCGGAAGTGCATCCAATAGAACCTGCATGTGCAGACGCGCGTGCCGTGCTGGAAGCGCGTGGGCGGCATGATGAGGTACTCGCCCGCCCTGACCTCGTACTCTCTGTCCTCGTCGGCGATGTAGAGCACCCCCTCGGTGACGACCATCATCTCGTACTCATAGAGGCGGCGCGTGAGATGTTTCCAGCCCCGCTCGGGGGAGATGAATTCCCCGAACCAGAGCATTTCGACGGGAGTTTGCAGATCGAAGTGTAACATATTACCTTTTGATACTTTTTGATTTCGTAATGAGATTGCTATTTTTGCCCTTTGTTCTATAATGAATTGTACCATATCCTCTGCATTTTGGCAAGATGTGAGAAGAATTTTTTCAAATCAAAGGGGGAAGATCAGATCATGAAACAAAAACGAGGGAAAAACCGTGCAAAGGGGGCGCTCTGCGGCTTACTTTGTGTGCCGCTCGCGTTGGGCGCCCTTGCGGGGTGCGGCGGAACGAAGACGGAGGTGACCGAGCAGACCGATAAGACGGACAGCGCCGCCGTCGCCTTCACGGGAGTTTCCTCCGTCGTCAACAACGATGCCTATGCCAAAAACGCGCTCGACAAGGAGATCGACTATCTCCTCGAACTCGACAGCGACAGGCTCCTCTACAACTTCCGCGACAATGCGTGGCTCGAGACGGGCGACGCGACCCGCTACGGCGGGTGGGAGAATTCCCTCATCGCGGGGCACACGATGGGGCACTATCTCACCGCGATCGCGCAGGCATACGCCAACGGGGGAACGTCGGCGGCGGACAAGGCTGCCCTCGGCAAGCGCATCGATGCCATCATCAAGGCGCTCAAAGAGTGTCAGGACGTCACCTTTGACAGCGCATGCGAGACGGGCGCGGAGAGGGGCTTCCTCTGGGGCGCAAACGCCACCCACGCGACGGACGTGGAGTTCCAGTTCGACAACGTGGAGCAGGGGAGGACGAACATCGGCACCGAGGCATGGGTGCCGTGGTATACGATGCACAAGATCTTAGCGGGGCTGCTCGATGTCTACACCCTCGCGGGGAACGCGACGGCGCTCAACGTCGCAAAGAGATTGGGCGACTGGGTGTATGCGCGCGTCTCCGGATGGAGCGATGCGACGAGGAAGACGGTGCTCTCCACCGAATACGGCGGCATGAACGACTGCCTCTACACCCTCTATTCGCTGACGGGGGAGAAGAACTATGCCGTTGCGGCGCATAAGTTCGACGAGGACATCCCCACGCAGGGGACGTTCGGCTCCAAGTCCATGATCGACCGCATCCTCGACGAGGACGAGAATTATCTCCGCGGACAGCATGCGAACACGACCATCCCCAAGGTCATCGGGCTCTTGAACGGCTACATCGCGGCGGGGAATGCCAACATCGCGGGCGTGGACACCAAGAGCTATCTCGAGGTCGCGGAGAAGTTCTGGACGCGCGTCGTCGAGCATCATTCCTATGTGACGGGCGGCAACTCCAACGACGAGCACTTCCAGTCGGACGACTCGCAGTGGTCCATCAAGTCCAACATCAACTGCGAGACCTGCAACACCTACAACATGCTCAAGCTCTCGCGCATGCTCTTCTCCCTCACCAAGGACAAGAAGTACCTCGACTACTACGAGAACACCTACATCAACGCCATCCTCTCCTCGCAGAACCCCGAGACGGGCATGACGATGTACTTCCAGCCCATGGCGCCCGGGTACTTTAAGGTCTACTCCTCGCAGTTCGACCACTTCTGGTGCTGCACGGGCAGCGGCATGGAGAGCATGAGCAAGCTCAACGACAGCATCTATTACACGGCGGGCAATGCGACGTATGTCGCCATGTACATGAGCTCCTCCTACAAGTCGGACGGCGTGGAACTCACGATGACCGCAGACCT
>CANQNB010000099.1 GCA_947625065.1 uncultured Clostridia bacterium
TGGCGATGTGCGCCACCCTCATCACGGGCGCCACCCTCGCACTCTTCACGAGCGAAGACAACGTCAACATCGCCGTCACGAGCGGCAAGGTGGATGTCCAGGCATCCGTCACCGCGATGCAGGTCTCCTCGAATGCAGTTACCGATGACTACAATTGGCAGGAAGCAACGGCAGACGGCACAACGCTCACGGGGAACTTCGCCACGAGAGGCACGGCGACTATTCGGTAGACGGCGGCACGGGCACGCTCACCCTCACGAATATCGCCCCCGGCGACGCCGTCAAGTTCACGCTCTCCATCACCAACAACAGCAACATCTCCATCAAGTATCAGATCCGCATGCCCATGGAGAATAAGTACGTCGGGGGAGGGGTAGATCCCGCTCCCGAAAGCACGCTCTCCTCTAAGCTCGAAATTTCCGGTGCTGTAGTGAAGACGGGCGTCAATTATGCGGGCTCCGCATGGTCAAGCGCGATAAACGGGAATACGATCTCTCCGTCCGACATCATCATCCGTCTTCCGAGGGACGCGGGGAATGATTATGCGAGCAAGCGCTGCGACATCTCCCTCACCGTGCTCGCCGTGCAGAGCAACGCAAGGGAGACGAGCTATTGCGACGAGAACGGGCATTATTACGAAAAAGATAGCAGTTGCTTATACTGTGGTGCGAAAAACCTTTTTGCGGGTCATAGTTCAGAAAGCGATACTACATACACAATTACGGGTGCGCCTGCAGAAACAACCGATCTCTATATCCCTGGTAAGATTAACGGTAAGGATGTCGAGATTGCCCAAAGCGCATTTAAGAAGGCTAAATTTGAATCCGTGACATTTGCCGAAGGGATTAAAGCGATTCCCGAGGATGCCTTTAATGCCTGTTCCTCCCTTACGGAAGTAAATCTTCCTGATGGGCTTGTGGAAATTGGTAAGACGGCATTCTATCTGTGTCCGATCGAATCGCTCGATGTCCCTGGTAGTGTTCAAGAGATAGGAGAAAAAGCATTCTACCAATTCGATTCAAAACTCACGAGCCTTACACTCCATGAGGGGTTATTAGAAATCGGTGCAAGTGCATTTGAAAATGCAAGATTAACGAGACTTGAGATCCCCGATAGCGTCACAACAATTGGCTCGGGCGCATTTAACTGGAATAATAAATTGGAGCATGTCCTCATCGGCACAGGTATTACAAAAGCAAGCGGCGCATTTGACAAAGTTACCGATACGTGTGTGTTCGAGTGCAAAGAGGGAGCCACGACGATAGACCAACTTTTCAGCAGGTTAACCAATAAGTTCGAAGTCACGACTAAGAAGCTTTATGATTCCGCAAAGTCGACAGATCATGTCATAGTAGTTTTGCCCGATACGATTGAAAAGCTTGCGTATAAGGCATTCTATCAGCGCGAGACCCTTATATCTGTTACATTGCCCGAGAATTTGAAGACAATTGACGAGTGGGCATTCAACGGCTGCACAGCATTGCAAAATATTGTCATTCCTGATAGTGTTACAAAAATCGGGACGAATAAAAGCGATCATAGCGCGTTCGAAGGCTGTTCGGCGCTTAAGTGGGTTGTTTTGCCCGCAGGGCTTGAAACGTTCTATGGACATACAAACGGCGGTGAGAGCGCTCATTTCAATAAATGCACGGCAATGAAGGACATTTACTTCAAGGGCTCACGTGAACAATGGGAAGCGAAGAGTTTCTATGCAAACATAAATCAAGCGGTTACCGATCAGGAAATCACGGTTCATTGCACGAACGTAGGTGATGAGAACTATTGGGACGGCGATGTGTCGAAGTTGTCGTAACCGAAAGGCGATGCAGGTTTTCTGCGTCAAGGGGGCTGGCTCCGCAAGGGGTCCCGCCCTCTTTTTTTGCGGTTCAACATGACGCGCCGTCTATTCGTCGGCGCCTCCGTGGGAGGAGCTGTCACGCTGTCCTTGCGTGACTGAAGGGGGGTGTATTCAGAATTCGTACCCACCCCCCTACCCCCCTCCTCGGGAGGGGGCATTCCAATCGTGTCACCCTGTCTCGCTCCTAATCACGTCATGTTGAGCTTGTCGAAACATGTCCTTATTTTATAATGCGGTGACCCTTCGACTACGGCTGGCGCCTCCGCTCAGGGTGACGCGAATGGGAGTGGTCTCGGAATGAGGGAGCCAAGGAACGGACCTCGTGCCTCGGGATTCTTCGCTACGCTACTTCGCGCTATGCGCTCGTGTCGCGCTTAGTAGACAATAGTGCGCGCGGACAGGATGACGACGGGAGCGGGGAGTGTATCTTAAAGATTCACTCACTTCGCTATGCTCCGTTCGGAATGAGGGACGGCGGGGAAGAGCGCGCGGGGAAATTTGGAAGACGCGGCAGCAAATTTTCTTAGGAGGCGCACCGAAAGGGTTGCCATTTGTCTGCCGATATGGTATAATGTCAACAAGTTCGGAGAATCGCAAATGAAAATCACATGGTACGGAACGGCGACCCTGCTGCTCGAGAGCGGCGGGACGTCCATCCTCATCGATCCCTATCTCAAAGGGTTCAACCAAAAACTTCCGCGGATCCCGATGGAGGAGGCGCGCAAAGCCGAGGCGGTCTTTATCACCCATCCCCATCTCGACCACTTCGAAGACATCGACGCCTTTACGCGGGACGGCGGCATTCCGCGGGTGTTCGTGCCCGAGATCGGGCTGAAGATCGGCAAGGTCATGCGGCTCGATACCTCGTGCATGGTGCCCATCCACGCCGACGAGACCTACGCCGTCGGTCCCTTCACGATCAAGACGCACGAGAGCCGCCATTGCACCTTCGACGCCGAGACCCTCATGGGGATCATCTTCTCGCCGCGCACCTATCTGATGGCGGATAAATCCATCATGCTGCTCGTCGACATGAAGCATTTCAAGATCGGTCCCCGCGACATCCTCGCCTACGAGATCTCAGACGGGGAGAAGACGGTGCTCGTGCTCGGCTCGGCGGGGCTGTGCGAATACATAGAATATCCGACCGGGTGCGATCTGCTCGTCTTCCCCTATCAGGGCAAGCTGAGGATGTACACCTACATGGAATCCTTCCTGCGCAAGCTCAAACCCAAGGGGGTGCTGTGCGACCACTTCGACGACGCCTTCCCGCCCTTCACGCGCAAGGTGAACACGCAGGATTTCGCCCCCACGGTCGAAAAGTGTCTCCCCGGGGCGCGGGCGATCGTCCCCGTCGAGGGGGAACACTACGAGATCTGACCCTGCCGTGCGGCATGGGAAGCGGAGGGTGAGATGACGAGAGCGGAGCGCGCGAAGAACAACTTCACCGCGGGATGCAACTGTGCGCAGGCGGTCGTGCTTGCCTTTGCCGACCTTACGGAGGGGGACGAAGCGACCCTCTCGCGCATGGCGATCGGCATGGGCGGCGGCATGGGGCGCATGGGGGAGGTCTGCGGCGCGGTGAGCGGCGCTGCGATGGCGCTCGGTCTGCTCTTCCCCGAAAAGACCAAGAGCGAGATCTACGTCCTCGTTCAGGCGCATGCGAAGGCATTCCGGGACGCGAACGGCAGCTACATTTGCCGCGAACTTCTGTCGGGTGCGGGCATCGTGCGCGACGGGACGCCGAATGCCGAGGCGCGGACGCCCGCCTATTACCGCAAGCGCCCCTGTGCGGAGCTTGTCGGCGATTCCGCCCGAATTCTCGAGGACATCCTTCGGGAAAACGGAAAACTTTTGTAAACTGCGACAAGACTTTGGATCCGACCCTTCGCATCATCGGAGGGGGGCATGTCCGCGAGAGACCTCTCTGCGGGCATGTATTTTTTTATTGCGGACGCACAAGATGGGGGCATGTGGAAACTGTTTGCCCTTCTTGTTGCCATCTTCTCTCTCTGCACCATGGCGGGTTGCGATGTGGAGGAGATGAGCTCGCTCTCCGACCTCTCCAAGCCGTACGCGGGCGTCTATGAGTGCGAACGCATGACGCTTGGCGGCGAAGACGTGCTCGGCGACTTCCGCTATCTTCGCCTCGAACTGGGCTATGGCGGCGACTTCACCCTCAGCTGGCGGGGGGAGGAAGGGCGTCCCTCCGTCCGCGAGGGCACCTATGCGGCAGATTGCGACGCGAATACCGTCACCCTCACGGTGAAGGAGGGGGGAAGGGAGCTCTCGCGCACCTACCGCATGGAGAAGGGGAGCATCCTCGTCGACGACGATTTTCTCGGCAGGTCGCTCTTTGCGGAATTCAAAATGTGAGCCTCTCCCTCAGACATGGATATGCCCGATGAGTTGAAGGCAGCGAGTTTCTTGGCTCCCCCTTGAGGGGGAGCTGTCACGTAGTGACTGAGAGGGTGTCGCCTCCCCCCTTATACTTGAGGGGGGAGGATGTCGCGGCTCCACCGCGACAGGTGGGGGGTGCATCACTGGAATGACACCCCTTCCGTCTGCCGCAAAACGGCGAGCCACCCTCTCGGGCAAGTAGAATCTTGCCCCGCAACTTTTCCCAACCAAACGTTTGCCAAAAGGCGGCGGATATGATATAATATCCGTATGGAGAAGAAGAGCGTCCGTGCCAAGATCGTCCTCACGCCCGAGCAGGCGGAGGCTGCCGAGCTCATCACGGCATGGTACCTGCATCTGAATACGCAGATCTTTGTCCTCTGCGGCTACGCGGGCACGGGCAAGACCTTCCTTGTCGACCACGTCGTGCGCAGCCTCGGGCTTGTCCCGGGGGAGAGCGTGGCATTTGTCGCGCCGACGGGCAAGGCAGCGAGCGTGCTCATCCGCAGCGGCACCCCCGCGGGCACCGTCCACAGCCTCATCTACACCCGTGAGGAGGAGATCGAGGTCAACGAGGACGGCGAGGTCATCCGCGAGAACTTTCTCCGCTTCGTGCGGAAGGAACGGCTCCCTTCCGAACTCCGTCTCATCGTCGTGGACGAGACGAGCATGGTCTCCGATGACATCTTAAAGGACCTGCTCTCCTTCGGCATCAAGTGCCTGTTCTGCGGCGACCCTGCCCAGCTCCCGCCCGTCGGTGGGACGAATAATCTCCTTACCATGCCCGCGTTCACCCTCACGCAGATCGTCCGGCAGGAGGAGGGCAACCCCATCGTGCACATGGCGGAGACGGTGCGGCGGGGCGGCGTTTTGGGGTACGGAAGATACGGCGACAGTGCGGCGGTCGTCTCCCCGCGGCGCATTTCCCCCGAGATGAGGCGCCGTCTTCTCACCGAAGCCGACCAGATCATCGTCGGGAGCAACCGCATGCGGGCGCGCATCAACGCTGAAGTGCGCGCTTACCGCGGCATCCCCGCGGAGGCGAAGCTCCCCATCGACGGCGAAAAACTCGTCTGTACCCTCA
>CANQNB010000100.1 GCA_947625065.1 uncultured Clostridia bacterium
GGCGACGGCGTAAACATCCAAATCGATGTAACGAACACCAGCTCGATCTCGATCAAGTATCAAACGGTCGTCACCTTTGTGAGCGGCGGCAGTGTCGACCCCGCTGTTTCCGACGAAGACGATCCGGCGCTCTTTAAGGCGCTCAATATCACGGTGGCAGGCGACGACGGGATGAAGAATATTTCCTCCGATCGTCTGACCGCGGTCTCCGGATGGTCGAGCCCTGTCAACCCGAAGACAAACTTCGGTCCCATCAACGTGAACATCGAACTTCCCATGGAGACGGGCGACGCGCTGCAAGCCATGCAATGCGAAATGCTCATCAGCGTGTATGCCGTCCAGTCCAACGGTCACGACGAGACCAATCAAAATGTATATCTCGTGAGCGGCGAGAATATTGCGGACGTGTTCGAAGAGCTGCAAGACGGCGACGTCGTTGTGCTCAATGAAAATGTAGAGTATGAAGATTCTTTGTCCGTCGAGGGCGTCGAAGCTACACTTGATTTGGGCGGAAAGGATCTCACGCTTGGCGTTAACGGAGAGCTTGTCGCGGACATGGGTGCCTCGTTGACGCTCACGGGAGGCAAGATAACCGTCGGAGAAGAGAACCGCGATCAAGTGAAAGACAACTTTATCGTTGCATACAACGACGAAGGAAGCACGACCACGCTCAATATCGATTGTGAGGTGGATCTCGACAATGTCTATGAGGAACAGGGAGGGGGATATTTCGGCATTTGGGCAGAAGGAAATACGTCTGAAGAAGACGGAGGCACGCAGGGGAGCAAAGCGGTCATCAATATCACCGACAAAGCAAATATCCACCGTGAGCTTGCAGACGGTAGTGCGATCGGCGTGGGCGCCAATGCAGAGGTCAACATGACGGGCGGGACCATCGCGATAGAACCGTCCGAGTCCTCCCATGCAACGGATTGGGTAGCTTCCGCAGTCTGGCTGAATGACCCCGGTGCCCGCTTCAATCTTTCGGGCGGCGAGATCAATGCCAACGGCTACAATGTTGCCGCGATCAATATGTGGCAGAGTGGAACCAAATTCAGCATGACGGGCGGGAAGATTACGCTTGACATCGACGTCAGTACCAATCGCGGCGAACTTCCCAATGCTAATCCTAACAGCAGTGCTGTTGAAGTCGACGGCGATGTGGAATTTTTAGGCGGTACGATCGAAATCAAGAGCAATATTCAAAATGAAAAAGCTCTTGCCTGTGCATTTTTGGCGGGAACCTCCGGGATGGGGCACGTTACGTTTGGCGAAGGTGCGACGATCATCGTCAACAAAGCCGGCGTTGAGGGAGGCTCCGATCGGAATTTCTCCTTTGTACATTATACAAATAAAATCCCTTATTTTGATGAAACGGGGACAGAAGTGAAAACTCCGGAAGCGGGAACGCCGGGATACGCGTCGTTGCCCGAGGGCTGGATGGAAAGAGGCACTATTGAGCTCAGGCGCGCATAACGCAAATTTGCAATATAAGAGGGGCTTCCCGCCGGGAGGTCCCTCTTTTCTCGTCTTGCCCGCCTCCTCCTTTGGCGCCTCCGTGGGAGGAGCTGTCACGTAGTGACTGAGGTGGGGCGTGTTCAGAATTCGTACCCACCCCCCTACCCCCCTCCTCGGGAGGGGGCATCCTGATTACGTCACCCTGTCTCGCTCCTAATCACGTCACCCTGAGCGGAGGCGCAAGCCGCAGTCGAAGGGTCACCGCAGTTTTATAATAAGGTGATGTTTCGACTTCGCCCTGCGGGCTCCGCTCAACATGACGTAATAAGAATGTTCTCGGGGCAACATGACGTGATTCAGAGGAGCAGGCAAGAGTCTTCACCCCATCGGGGGGAAGCCTTCTTTTCTCCCGCTCAACACCGTCAAAAACAAGGTTCGCGGAGAATCGCGAGCAGGACCCTCAAAATGCTTGCCTTTCACGCGCAAATGCGCTATAATAGAATGACGAATTTGACGGATCATCGGTTGAAAAATACCTTGTCTGACCACCGAGGAGGGTACCATGTACAAGAAGGTAGATACATCTCTCAATTTTGTTGAGCGCGAGAAGGAGATCGCGCAGTTCTGGAAGGAGAACCGCATTTTCGAGCGGTCCATCGAAAAGAACGAGGGGGGAGAGGAGTTCTCCTTCTTCGACGGTCCGCCCACGGCGAACGGCAAGCCGCACATCGGGCACATCCTCACCCGCGTGATGAAGGACATCATCCCCCGCTACCACACGATGAAGGGCAGGCATGTCCTGCGCAAGGCGGGGTGGGACACCCACGGTCTCCCCGTTGAGCTCGAGGTGGAAAAGTCCCTCGGCATGGACGGCAAAAAGGACATCGAAAGGTACGGCATCGAGCCCTTCAACCGCCAATGCAAGGCGTCCGTGTGGAAGTATCAGAGCGAGTGGGAGAAGATGTCGGACGCCGTCGGCTATTGGGTGGACATGGAGCATCCCTACGTCACCTATCATGACGACTACATCGAGTCGGAGTGGTGGGCGCTCAAGGAGATGCACAAGAAGGGGCTCCTCTACAAGGGGCACAAGATCGTGCCCTATTGCCCGCGCTGCGGAACGGCGATCTCCTCGCACGAGGTGGCGCAGGGCTATAAACTCGTCAAGGAGATGTCTGCCATCGCCCGCTTTGCGGTGTGCGGGGCGGAGAATACCTACATCCTCGCATGGACGACGACGCCGTGGACCCTGCCCTCCAACGTCGCGCTCTGCATGAATCCCAACGAGCAATATGTCATGATCGAGGACGGAGAGGGGACGCGCTACATCCTCGCCGAGGCGCTTGCAGACAAGTTTTTCGAGGGATACACCGTCGTCGAGCGGAGGACGGGAAAGGAATACGAGGGGACGAAGTACGAGCCCCTTCTCCCGTGGGCGCAGGGCGACCTCGCCGCCGCGAAGAACAGCTACCGGCGGGTGTATGAAGTCGTCTGCGACACCTACGTCACCCTCACCGACGGCACGGGCGTCGTGCACATCGCGCCCGCCTTCGGGCAGGATGACTACAACGTCGGGAAGAATTACGGTTTGCCCGTCATCTCCCTCGTCAACGAACAGGGGCTCTTCGACGACCGCTGCCCCGAGCTCTCGGGGCTCTTCATCAAGAAGGCGGACAAGGTCATCCTCGACCTGCTCAAGCGGGAGGGCAAGCTGTTCAAGGCGCTTCCCTTCGAGCATGACTATCCCCACTGCTGGAGGTGCGATACCCCCCTCATGTACTATGCGCGCTCGAGCTGGTTCATCAAGACGACGGCGGTCAAGGACAGGCTCATCGCCAACAACCGCTCGGTGAATTGGATGCCCGAGAACATCAAAGAGGGGCGCATGGGGAACTTCCTCGAGAACGTGATCGACTGGGGGCTCTCGCGTGACCGCTATTGGGGGACGCCCCTCCCCGTTTGGGTGTGCGAAGACTGCGGCGAAAAGGAGGTCATCGGCTCGCGCAAGGAGCTCCACGAGAAGACGGGGGCGCCCGAGGACATCGAGCTGCACCGCCCCTATCTCGACGGTCTCGTCTGCAAGTGCCCCGCATGCGGCGGCAAGATGAAGCGCACCCCCGAGGTCATTGACTGCTGGTTCGATTCGGGCTCCATGCCTTTTGCGCAGTATCACTATCCCTTCGAAAACAAGGATCTGTTCGAGGAGACCTTCCCCGCCGACTTCATCTCCGAGGCGGTGGACCAGACGCGCGGCTGGTTCTACACTCTTCTCGTCATCTCGACCATTCTCTTCGACCGCGCGCCCTTCAAAAACTGCATCGTGCTCGGGCACGTCAACGACAAGGACGGCATCAAGATGAGCAAGCACAAGGGCAACGTCGTCGACCCGTGGAGCGTGCTCGACCGTCAGGGCGCAGACGCCGTGCGCTGGTACTTCTACACGAACAGCGCGCCGTGGATCCCTTCCCGCTTCTCGGCGGAGGCGGTCTCCGAGTCTCAGCGCAAGTTTCAGGGGACTCTTTGGAACAGCTACGCCTTCTTCACCCTCTATGCGGAGATCGACGGCTACGATCCCTCGAAATACGATCTGAAGAAGTGTAAGCTCTCCCTCATGGACAAGTGGGTGCTCTCCAAACTCAACACGCTCGTCAAGGACGTGAACGGCATGCTCGCGGAGTACACCATCACCGAGAGCGCGCGCGCCATTCAGGACTTCTCCGACGAGCTCTCGAACTGGTATGTGCGCCGCGGCCGCGACCGCTATTGGGGTCCCGAAATGACGGACGACAAGGCGGCGGCTTACACCACTCTCTACACCGTGCTCGTCACGCTCGCCAAGCTCATCGCGCCCTTCACCCCGTTCATGGCGGAGATGATGTACCGCAACCTCGTGCCCGCATTCTTCCCCGCGTCTCCCGTCTCCGTGCACCTTTGCGACTACCCTGTCGCGGACATGGGGTACGTCGATGAGGCGCTCGAAGCGGGAATGGAGGACGTCTTGAAGGTCGTCGAACTCGGCAGGAGCGCGCGCAATGCGAACAATCTCAAAAACCGTCAGCCCCTTTCGGAGATGCTCGTCGCGTCCGAACGGGAGCTGCATCTCGAGGGGGAACTCGAGGCGGTCGTCCTCGACGAACTCAACGTCAAGAGGATGAAGAAGGCGAAGGGGGGCGAGTCGCTCGTCAGCTACACTCTCAAACCCCAGCTCCGCACGCTCGGTCCCAAGTACGGCAAAAAACTCGGGGCGATCACCCGCTTTCTGAGCACCTGCGATGCGGGCGAAGTCGTGCGCAGCGTCCGCGGCGGCGGCTCTTACACCGTCGACCTCGACGGCGAGGTCGTTCTCACGGAGGACGATCTGCAGATCTTCACCTCGTCGGCGGAGGGGTATGCGACGGCGCAGGGCGGCGGCATTACGGTCGCGCTCGAGACCGCGCTCACCGAGGACCTCCTTCTCGAGGGGTGCGAACGCGAGCTCGTCTCCAAGATCCAAGCCATGCGCAAGGAGGCGGGTTTTGAGGTGACAGACCGCATTGCCCTATACCATGTCTCAAACGGACGCGCCAAAACGGTGCTCGAGCGGGGAACTTTCAGGACGGATGTCCTCGCCGAAAAGGTGGAGGCGGGCACGCACGAGGGCTTCACCAAGACGCTCGACATCAACGGCGACGAGGTCACGCTCACCGTCGTCAAACTGTGACATTGTCTCCTCCTGCCCCCGCCTTCCCTGAGGGGAAAGAGGAACTTTTCAAAAAAATCGGACAAGCGATTGACACCGCCTGTCCGATATGGTATAATTTGAGCAATAAAATATCCGCATCCCAAGAT
>CANQNB010000101.1 GCA_947625065.1 uncultured Clostridia bacterium
CTACAACGTCACGATGTCCGAAAAGCTCATGCCGGCATCCGAGATCTCCGAACAGATCTCTCTTGCGGGCAAGGAGGCGAGCGGCACGGGCAATATGAAGTTCATGATCAACGGCGCGCTCACGATCGGAACGCTCGACGGCGCAAACGTCGAGATGGCGGAGCGGGTCGGCAGCGATAACATCTTCATCTTCGGTCTCAAAGCGGACGAGGTAAAGCAGATCTGGGACCGCGGCTACAATTCGAGCGAATATTACAACAAGGATGCGGAGCTGCGGCGGATCATCGAGTCGATGATCGTCGGGTTCAACGGCTGTTCCTTCGCCGAGATCGCGAACTATCTGCTGCGCAACGGGCGGGTCGCCGATCCGTACATGTGCCTCGCCGACTTCGAGGACTACGTCCACACGCAATCCGGCATGAGCGAGCTTTACCGCAACGACAAGATGAGTTGGAACAAGAAATCTCTGCTCAACATCGCGGCTGCGGGGTATTTCTCGGCAGACAGAAGCATCCGCGACTATGCGAAAAATATCTGGCACATCAAGCCGGTCAATTCATAAGGAGGCAGGGGCGACCCAAAAATGACTTGACAAGTCAGAAATGGGTTGCATCGTCCGAAGGGCGGCAGCATGCGTTTTTACTACGATCCATTAGACAGAACATGCAAGTCAGTCACGGGCGCGGTTGTCCGCGGGAGCGATCTGACCTTTCATATCCGGTATGAACATGGCGGAGAGGGCAGCCTCTCCGCCGATACTTGTTCTCTCAATTTTTATCGGGACGACGGCAAGACATTCTCTTTCCCGATGGAGCGCACGGAGGACGGGCTTTCCGTCACGGTGCGTTTTCACAGCGTCGGGCTGTATTTCTATTACTTTTCCCTCGGCGCCGGGCGGTTTTTGGGCTGCGGACCGCAGCGGAGAGCGGTCGTTTGCGACCACCCCGCGAGCTGGCAGGTCACGGTGTACAGTGAAGGATACCGCACCCCCGCGTGGCTCAAAGGCGGGATCATGTATCAGATCTTTCCCGACCGCTTCCACAGAGAGGGGGAAGCCCCTTCCGTTCCGCCGCACAAGATCTTGCGCGAGGATTGGGGTGGGCAGCCCTCCTTCCGTCCCAATTCCTTCGGAAAGGTCCTCAACAACGACTTTTTCGGCGGAAATCTCAACGGGATCCGCGCAAAACTCGGCTATCTTGCGGAACTCAGCGTCACCGTCCTCTATCTGAACCCCATTTTCGAGGCGTATTCCAACCACCGCTACGACACGGGCGATTACAGAAAGATCGACGGCTTGCTCGGCACGGAGGAGGATTTCTGCCGCCTCTGCGAGGAGGCGGAGCGCCGCGGCATGCGCATCATCCTCGACGGCGTCTTCAATCACACGGGCGACGACAGTCTCTATTTCAACAAATACGGGCGCTACGACAGCGTCGGCGCCTACCAATCCCCCGATTCGCCCTATCATGATTGGTACAATTTTCACCCCTTCCCCGATTGCTACGACAGCTGGTGGGGGATCGAGACCCTTCCCGCCGTCAACGAGCGGTCCTCCTCGTACAGGCAATTTATCTGCGGGGAAAACGGCGTGCTCCGGACATGGCTCCGCCGCGGCGCCGCAGGATACCGGCTGGATGTCGCCGACGAACTGCCCGACAGCTTCCTCCGCGAGATCCGCTCTGCGGTCAAGAGCGAAAAGGCGGATGCCGTCATCATCGGCGAGGTCTGGGAGGACGCCTCCAACAAGATCGCATACAGCGAGCGCAGGCAGTATTTGCAGGGCTCGGAGCTCGACAGCGTCATGAACTATCCCCTCAAGGATGCGATCATCCACTTTGTGCGCACGGGCTACACGAATGAGCTGAGAGAGACGCTTGCGTTTTTGCGCGACAACTATCCGAAGGAGACGCTCGACTGTCTGATGAACAGCCTCTCCACCCACGATACGCCGCGCATTCTCACCGTTTTAGGCGGCAGGCAGTGCGCCGACAAGGAAGAGATGGCGCGCACCGTCATGAGCCCCGCGGAGCGCGATTACGCCAAGAAGCGGCTCAAAATGGCAGCCGTTCTCCAATATACGCTCCCGGGCGTTCCGTGCGTTTTCTACGGGGACGAGGCGGGCGTCGAGGGATATATGGATCCGTTCTGCCGCGCCTGCTTCCCTTGGGACGGCATCGACGGGGAGCTGCTCGGCTTTTACCGTGACCTCGGCAGGATCCGCACGGAAATTGCTGCGGGCATCCTCGACGACGGCGAGTACCGCGAGATCTTTGCCGACCCGTCCTGTCTCGTCTATGAGCGCAGAAAGGGCAAAAAGAGCCTCTATGTCTGGTGCAACCGTTCGTCCGTCAAATATACGGTCACGCTGCCGCGCGGGACGTTCCGGGAACTGCTCACGGGCGCGGCGCACAAAAAGAGCGTCGAGATCGGCGCGGATTCCTACGGCATCCTGATGAAGATATAGTATGTCAGACATAAATACTATGCGTGACATAATGACCGCATGCGATGATCCGCCCGGCGAAGGAAATTGTCGGGCGGAAATTTTACAAAAAAATGCCGATCGGCGTGTAAAAAATGACGGTTGGCCGTCGTGGGAAAATGCATTTGTCAAAATCAAAAAGATAAAATTGCGAAGGCGCAAATATAAGCAGAAAATTGCAAAAATTGAGCCGAAAACCCCTTTTCAGGGTCTAACTATTCGTAAAAGAAGCCTTTTACGAATAGTTCAGTGTGTGCCCCACTGCGTTTTTTTCTCCCCCCGCAGGGCACGATTTTGCAATTTTCTCTCCGCGAGGAGTCTCTCGCCGCCGTCCATCCGCCTCACACAGATCCTTCCACGCACAAAAATAATCAAATCATTTTTGACTTGTCAAGTCATTTTTGCCTTGTTTCTGCTATAATGATTTCGGAGAATGTATGAAAGCATTGGCAAAAAAACTGAAAGATCTGCGCATTGAGAACGGTTGCATCTCCCAGATGGATCTGAGCGAAGCCACGGGCATCAGCCAGTCCTCTCTTGCCCGGTGGGAACTCGGCAAGACGGAGCCCCGCGCCTCCGAGATCGTCGTGATCTGCAACTATTACCGCATCTCGGCGGATGAGCTGCTCGACATCTCGCTGCCTCCCCTACCCGGCGATGCGCCCAAACCCAAAAAGCTCGCGATCGACCCCACCGCGCGCACGAGCAAATTTTTCTGACCATGAGCACCACGGCAAAAAGCAGCGACTATTATCAGGAACGCAACCTGAAAAATCTCGATAAGATACGGGAGCTCCTCGAAGAACTCCCCTATTTTTGCGAGGATTTTATCCGCGGCGTCGAAAACCGCACGAGCACGTTGACCCGCCTCAATTATTGCTACGACCTGCGCATTTTCTTTGATTTTCTTGCGAACAGGAAGTTCCGCGGCAGGACGGATGCGCGCGGGATCACCCTCGAACAGCTTGAAGCGGTCACGGACACCGACATCGAGATCTTCCTCTCCTATCTCTCCCATTATACCTACATGGGAAAGGAGCTCTCCTGCAGCGAATGCGCCAAGGCGCGCAAGCTTTCCACCGTGCGATCGATGTTCAAGTACTTCTTCAACAAGGGCTTGATCTCCGTCAACAATACGGCAAAAGTCCCCACCCCGAAGCTGCATGAGAAGGAGATCATCCGCCTCGAAAGCGACGAGGTCTCCGACCTGCTCGACACTGCGGAACTCGGCCGCGGGCTCTCTCGCCATATGGAGGGGTATCACGAGCGCACCGCCATCCGCGACTGCGCCATTCTCACCCTCTTTCTCGGCACGGGGATCCGTATCTCCGAGCTCGTCGGGCTCAACAACGAGAACATCAATTTTGCCGACAACTCCTTTGTCGTCACCCGCAAGGGCGGGAACAAGGCGATCCTCTATTTTTCGGACGAAGTCGCCGCCGCGCTCGAAGCATACATGGAGCAAAAGAAGAGCGACGGCAAGGTCCCGCAGAAGGAGAACGCCCTCTTTTTGTCCATGCAATACAGGCGCATCACGGTGCGCGCCGTGGAGAATCTTGTCAAGAAGTACGCGTCGATCGTCTCCCCTCTCAAACACATCACGCCGCACAAGCTGCGCTCGACCTACGGCACCTCCCTCTACCGCGAGACGGGCGACATCTATATCGTTGCCGACGTCTTGGGGCACCGCGACGTCAACACCACGCGGAAGCACTATGCGGCGATCACCGAGGACCACCGCAAGTCGGTCGCAGACCGCGTCAAATTGCATAAATCGGAGGACGGCGAATGACGCAGAACAACCCGTCTCCCCTCTCCTCCCTCACCTCCGGGCAAAAGACGGGAGAGCGGGAGCGCATCTATGTGATCCAGCCCGTCTTCGGCGGGGAGGCGCATGTCCTGCACGAGGAGGCGGTCGCACTCATCGAGAGCGCGGGCGCGGACTATGCGGGGACCATCTACCAGACGATCCGCGAGATCAATCCTGCCACCTTCATCGGCGAAGGCAAACTCGCCGAACTCAAAGAGCGGCTCGAAGGGCTCGACGTCACCGTCCTCTTCAACGGGGACCTCTCTCCCTCCCAGACCCTCAACATCTCCAAGGCGCTCGGCGACCGGAAGGTCATCGACCGCACGACGCTCATTCTCGATATCTTTGCCCTCCGCGCCGAGAGCAGTGAGGGGAAGCTGCAGGTCGAACTTGCGCAATACAAATATCTCTATCCCCGTCTGCGGGGAAAGGGCGCGGCGCTCTCCCGTCTCGGCGGCGGGATCGGGACGAGAGGCCCCGGGGAAAGCCGTTTGGAGACCGACCGCCGTCATATCCGTGCCCGCATCCATGCCCTCGAACAGCGCCTTTCGGAGACCGAACAGCGCCGCTCTCTCTTGACGCAGCGCAGAAAAAAGGACCGCGTCAAGACGGTCGCGCTCGTCGGCTACACCAACACGGGCAAATCCACCCTTTTGAACCGGATGACGGGCGCCGATGTCTTCGTCAAAAACGCGCTCTTTGCGACGCTCGACCCCACCGCCCGCGCGTTTGAGATCGAGGGCGTCCCCTTCCTCATGGTGGACACCGTCGGCTTTCTGCAAAGTCTCCCCCACCACCTCATCGAGGCGTTCAAATCGACGCTGGAAAGCGCGCTCAACTGCGATCTTGCGCTCATCGTCTGCGATGCCTCGGGTGAGTATGAAATGCAGCTGAAAACGACGATCGACACCCTGAACGAGCTCGGCTTCAATGCCCCCTATCTTGTCGTCATGAACAAGTGCGACGTTGCCGTAGATTTCCGCCCGCCGCGCG
>CANQNB010000102.1 GCA_947625065.1 uncultured Clostridia bacterium
CGGAGACGACCTCGTAGCCGTGATTCTGCGAAGAGATGAACACCCTGCCCGTTTTGAGGTCCTTGACGGGCTGGTTGGCGCCGCGGTGACCGTACTTCATCTTGCGCGTCCGCCCGCCCATCGCGAGGGCAAAGAGCTGGTGCCCGAGGCAGATGCCGAAGATGGGCTTCTTCCCCGCGAGTTTTTTGAGATTTTCGATGATCTCCCCGTCCTCGGAGGGGTCGCCGGGACCGTTGGTGAGCATGATGCCGTCGGGGCGCAGCGCGAGCGCCTCCTCTGCGGGGAAAGTGGCGGGCACGACGATCACGCGGCACCCCCGCCGTACGAGCTCCCGCGCGATGTTGCGCTTTGCACCGAAATCATAGAGGACGACGCGGAGACCGTCTTCGTCGCCCTCCTCCGAGACCTCCCTGCACGTCGTTGCGCGGACGGCGCCCGTCACGCGGTAGGATGCGAGCGCGGAGAAGTCGGAGAGCGGACGGAAGGTGATCGCCGCATTCATGACCCCCGCCTCCCGTACGGTGCGGGTGAGCTCGCGCGTGTCGATGCCGCAGACGGCGGGGATGCCCTGTTCTTTGAGATAGCCCGAGAGCGTTCCCTCCGAGCGGAAATTGGAGGGGACGGCGCACGATTCCCGGACGATGTAGGCACTCAGCCAACACCTTCCGCTCTCAAAGTCGGACGGGATCACCCCGTAGTTGCCGATGAGCGGAAAGGTCTGCATCACGATCTGACCGAAGTAGCTCGGATCGGTGAGCGTCTCGAGATAGCCCGTCATGCCCGTGGTGAACACGAGCTCGCCGACGGTCTCCTTCTCCGCCCCGAACGATTCTCCTTCGAAGACCCTGCCGTTTTGCAATGTTACATATACTTTTCTCGCCATGTTGCTGTGTATTCGCGCCGTCTGCGCGGGTCACTTCATCAGTTTGACGAGGACAGCCTTCTGCGCGTGCAGACGGTTCTCCGCCTCGTCGAAGATCTCCTCCGCATGTTCCTCGAAGATCTCCTCCGAGACCTCCTCCCCGCGGTGGACAGGCAGGCAGTGCAGGAGCATCGCGCCGGGCTTGGCAGCCTTCATCACTTCGCGGTCGATGGTGATATTCCTGAACGCTTCCTCCCGGACCTTCTTCTCCTCTTCCTGCCCCATGGATGCCCAGACGTCGGTGTAGAGGACGTCGGCGTCCCGTGCCGCCTCAACGGGGTCATCGCACATAGAGAAGTCCCCCTCCCGCTTCGCCCATTCGATGAGCTTGGCATCGGGCTCGTAGCCCTTCGGGCAGGCGATGGAGAACTTCATCCCCATCTTGACAGCGCCGACCATGAGAGAGTTCGCCATGTTGTTCCCGTCGCCGACGAAGCACAGTTTGAGCCCGCGGAAGGAGCCCTTGTACTCGCGGATGGTCATGAGATCGGCAAGGACCTGGCAGGGATGGCAGTAATCTGTGAGCCCGTTGATGACGGGGATGCTGCCGTATCGCGCGAGGTCCTCCACCTCCTGTTGGGCGAAGGTGCGGATCATGATGCCGTGCGCCATCCGGGAGAGGACGCGGGCAGTGTCCTGCACGGGTTCCCCCCGCCCGATCTGCGACTCGCTGTTCGAGAGGAAGAGCGGGTGCCCGCCGAGCTCGGTGATCCCGACGTCGAAGGAGACGCGGGTGCGCGTCGAGGACTTCGAGAAGATCATGATGAGCGTCTTCCCCTTCAGGTAGCCCGTCTGGTCGATGCCGTTCTTGCGCTCGTATTTGAGCTGGTCGGCAAGGTTGAGGATGGAGAGGATCTCTTCGCGGGAGAGATCGGCGAGTTTGAGAAGATGTTTCATTTGAGTACCTCTTTGAGGATCGACAGACCCTCGTCCATTTCCGTTTTGGTGATGTTGAGGGGAGGGAGGAGGCGGACGACGTCGTGTGCCGTGAGAACGAGCAGCCCCCTTTTGAGGCAGGCGGATGCGACCTCCTTTGCGGGGCGGTCGGTCACGATGCCGATCATCAGCCCGAGTCCCGTGAGTGCGCGCACTCCGTCGAATCCCCTCAGTTTTGCACGCATGTACTCCGCCTTCGCCTGCACCTCGAGGAGAAGTTCCTCTGTGATGCGGGAGAGCACGTTGCACGCCGCGGCACAGGAGACGGGGTTGCCGCCGAATGTCGATCCGTGGTCTCCCGCAGCAAAAACGTTCTCCGTCTTGCCGAAAAACAGGCATGCGCCGATGGGAAGACCGCCCGCAAGCCCCTTTGCCGTAGTCACTATGTCTGGCATAATATGATAATTTTCGTAGGAATAGAGCTTGCCCGTCCTGCCGTTGCCCGTCTGGACTTCGTCGCAGATGAGGAGAATATCATGCGTGGCACAGTACTCTGCAAGTGCGCGCACAAAGGCGCCGTCCAATGCCTTGACGCCCCCTTCTCCCTGCACGCATTCGATGATGATCGCGCACGTCCTGCTGTCCGCAACGCGGGCGATGTCTGCCATGTCGGGGGCTGCGCAGGCGACGTCCTGCACGAAGGGTCCGAAGTAGCGGTGGAATTCATCCTGCCCCGTTGCCGTGAGGGTGAAGAGCGTCCGCCCGTGGAAACTCCCTTGAAGGGAGACGATCTTGCTCCTCCCCTCGCCGTACTTCATATACGAATATTTGCGCGCCGCTTTGAGGGCGCATTCGTTTGCCTCGCCGCCCGAGTTGGAGAAGAAGACCTTCTTCGCACCCGTGCGCTTGCAGAGCATCTCCGCAAGGCGGGCGGTGGGCTCGCTGTAATAATAGTTGCTCACGTGCTGGATCTTGCCGAGCTGTTCGATGACGGCGCTCTTCCACTCCGCATCGCCCGCGCCGAAGATGTTGACGGCGATGCCCGCGCCGAAGTCGATGTATTCCTTTCCGTCGACGCCGTGGAGGGTCGCCCCCTTTCCGCCGTCAAAGGCGACGGGGAAGCGCCCGTAGGTATGGGAGACATATTCGCTGTCCAGTGCCGCGATCTCTTCGAATGTCATGCTTTCCTCCATAGTGCAAAAAAGGCTGATTTGAACAATCAGTCCCCTTTCACGAACATTGTGCCGGAGCCTTCGTCGGAGAGGAGCTCCAAAAGAATGGAATGCTTTACCCTGCCGTCGGTGATGAAGACCCGCTCGACGCCCCTGCGGATCGCCTCTTTGCAGCACTGCACCTTGGGGATCATGCCCCCCGAGATGATGCCGTCGTTGATGAGGGAAGGGATGTCGGAGACGTAGACCTTTTTGATCAGGCTGGTTGCGTCCTTTTGATCGGCGAGGAGCCCGGGGGTATCCGTCATGAGGATGAGGCTCTCCGCTTTGAGAGCGCCCGCAAGCGCCGACGCCGCCGTGTCGGCATTGATGTTGTAGATGTTGCCCGTGCCGTCCCCGCCGACCGTCGAGACCACGGGGATGTAGCCCGCGTTGAGGCAGTCGAGGAGCAGCCCGATGTCGATCTGCGTGATCTTCCCGACGAAGCCGAGCTCCTCGCTCTCCTTCTCGCAGGTGATGAGACCGCCGTCGATGCCGGAGAGCCCCACCGCCCGTGCCCCGAATGCGTTCAGGATATGGACGAGTGACTTGTTCACCTTTCCGCAGAGCACCATGCGGACGACTTCCGCCGTCTCTTTGTCGGTGTAGCGGAGCCCGCCCACAAAGCGGGACTGGATGCCCATGCGGGTGAGGGTCTCGGTGATCTCCGGTCCCCCGCCGTGCACGAGCACGACCTTGATCCCGACAAAGCTCAGGAGGGTGAGGTCCCGCATGACCGATTCTTTGAGGTCATCCGAGGTCATCGCCGCCCCGCCGTATTTGATGACGAGGATCTTGTTCTGGTACTTCCTGATGTAGGGCATCGCCTCGAGGAGGATCTCTGCCTGTTGCTGCTTGTCGGTCACGTTCTGTAATCTCCGTTGATCTTTACGTATTCATAGGTGAGGTCGCACCCCCACGCCGTCGCAGAGCCTCTGCCCTCGTTGCAGCCGACGTCGATGTAGATCTCCTTTTCGGAGAGGACCCGCTTGGCATCCTCCTCCGAAAACGCGACGCCTGCACCCCCTCTGCACACGGGAACGACCCCCGCGCGGGAGCGGAAATCGACGTCGAGCTTTGTGACATCGAGATCTGCGCCCGAGTAGCCGAGCGCGCACAGCACCCTTCCCCAGTTGGCGTCCGATCCGAAGATCGCGGCTTTGAGAAGGTCGGAGCAGACCACCGCCTTTGCTGCGGCGCGGGCATCCTGCACCGTCTTTGCTCCCTTCACCGTACACTCGATGAGCTTGGTCGCCCCCTCCCCGTCGGATGCGAGCAGACGGCAAAGCCCGCTCGTCACCGTGTGCAGCGCCTTGCAGAAGACGGCAAAGGCGTGCCCCTCCTCCGTGATGGGTTCGTTCTCCGCGAGCCCGCTCGCGAGGATGCAGAAGGTATCGTTGGTGGAGGTGTCCCTGTCGACGCTGAGCATGTTGAGAGAACTCTTCACGTCGCAGGAGATCGCTCTTTGCAGCATTTCGGAGGAGATCGCCGCGTCCGTCGTGACGAAGAGCAGCAAGGTCGCCATGTTGGGGCAGATCATGCCGACGCCCTTTGCGATCGCGCCGATCGTGCACGTCTTTCCGCCGAGGGTGAAGGTGCAGGCGGCTTCCTTTCTGACCGTGTCCGTCGTCATGATCGCCTCGGCTGCGGCAGAGCTCCCTTCCGCCTCCGCGGTGAGCCCGCCGACGAGCTCCTCCATCCCGCCCGCGACCGGGTCGATGGAGAGCTTTTGACCGATGACGCCGGTAGATGCGACCAGGACGTCCGCGGCGGGCACGCCCGTGTGCTGCTCGACGAGCCGGCACATCTGTTCGGCGATCTCGACGCCGTTGTCGTTGCAGGTGTTGGCGTTGCCGCTGTTCACGATGACAGCCTGCGCGAATCCATCGGCAAGGTGCGCCTTCGTCACGAGGATGGGCGCCCCCTTGACCAGATTGGTCGTGTAGACGCCCGCGGCGGTACAGCGGACGTCGGAGAGGATGAGCGCAAGGTCGCGCTTGACTCTGTTTTTGCGGATCCCGCAATGGACGCCGTACGCCCGGAATCCCTTGGGCGCACATACGCCGCCCGAAATTTTTTTGATCATAACTCTTTCTCTCGCGTCTATTATATCACAGTCCGAAGCCTGCGTCAAGTCCAAGTGCGATATTCATATTTTCGACCGCGGCGCCCGAGGCGCCCTTTCCGAGATTGTCGAGCCGCGCAACGAGAAGCAGCTGCTCCTCGTTCCCGCCGACGAAGATCCCGA
>CANQNB010000103.1 GCA_947625065.1 uncultured Clostridia bacterium
GGCGAAAGGAAATGGTTATAACGCACAGGTCGGCGGCATCGTTGGTCAGTGCTACGGCGACATTTCCCGCTGCTATGCGCAAGTGGATCTGTATGGAAATAATGTCGGCGGCATCGTTGGATTTTTCCATCGCGATGGTGGAAAGGAAATTACTCTATCCAACTGCTATGCAACGGGCAAGATCGATGCGGTCAAATATCAAAGAGAAACATGCCCGATCTATTCTGGCGGCGTAATTGGTTGCACATACTCCCCGTATGTCAAAATAGTGAACAATTTCTTCGACGGTACGATCTCCGAATTTGCGAATCCTTTTATCGGAGCAAGCGCGGGGGACGACAACAATCCTAACGAAGAACTTACGTTGGATGTGTTCGAAAAGAACAGCTGGAGCACGAAATTGTCCGAAACACAGCACGTACAAGGCTATATGGGCAAGATCCAAATCGAAAGTCTTGAAAGAAGTTTAGGATGCTCGTTTACAGCAGGAATGAGTTATGAGGATTTTCTTGCGAAACTTGCAGAATTGAACGGTTAAGCTCCAGTCGCATACTTATTCAATGAGAACCAAAAGAGCCCGAAGGCAAATTGCCTTCGGGCTCTTTTCTGCGCTTTTCTATGCCTTGTTTTGAGCCTTCCCCCTGCGGGGGGAAGTTGGCACGGCTTCCCGTGACGGATGAGGGGGCGACCCTCATACCGAGGCGTAAGCCGAGCGGGGAGTGTATCTTAAAGATTCACTCACTTCGCTTGCGCTCCGTTCGGAATGAGGGCACGCGACCATGGCGCCTCCGCGGGAGGAGCTGTCACGTAGTGACTGAGGTGGGGCGTGTTCAGAATTCGTACCCACCCCCCTACCCCCCTCCTCGGGAGGGGGCATCCTGATTACGTCACCCTGTCCGACCGAGGCTTCTATTGTAGACTAAGGGCGACACGAGCCGTAGGCGAAGTAGCTCCGTCGAAGGGTGTCCGCATTATAATAAGGACATGTTTCGACTACGCTCAACATGACGTGATTAGAGTGCCTCGGTCGCTCAACATGACGTGATTAGAGTGCCTCGGTCGCTCAACATGACGTGATTGAGAGTGCCTCGGTCGCTCAACATGACGTAATTTAGAACGCACCCCCGCCCTGCCTACGGCATCCCTTCTCGCGCGGGTGGAATCCCGCGCTCGGTCATCGTTCGCGCCTTCCGATGCGCTCACTCATGTCGCAACGCGCCAATAGTTCACTGTTGCTCCACCCTCAGGTATAAGGGGGAGGGCAGGGGACGCGCGACCCTCATACCGACCGACCGAGGTTTCTATTGTAAACTAAGGTCGGCACGAGCCGCAGGCGAAGTACCCCGAGGCGTAGCCGAGCGGGGAGTGTATCTTAAAGATTCGCTCACTTCGCTTGCGCTCCGTTCGGAATGAGGGCACGCGACCATGGCGCCTCCGTGGGAGGAGCTGTCACGCAGTGACTGAGGTGGGGCGTGTTCAGAATTCGTACCCACCCCCCTACCCCCCTCCTCGGGAGGGGGCATTCTAATCACGTCACCCTGTCCCGACCGAGGCATCCTGATCATGTCACCCTGTCCCGACCGAGGCATTCTAATCACGTCATGTTGAGCTTGTCGAAACATCACCTTATTATAAAACTGCGGTGCCCCTTCGACTACGCAACTTCGCGGGCACAACGGGGGCGCGGCGGCCATAGAATGAAACTATGAATGTCTCCGAATGCACCATCGGTGCGCTCTTCGATCTAAGTCATACGTTGGCGGAAGGGTACCTCGCGCAATTTTGCTATCCGTGGGAGGCGGTGGGAGGGATCGGGCAGTTCCTCCGCGCCCTCATCTGCCATCTGCGCGGCGACAAAAATTTTTGCGAACGCTCCCCGGGCGTGCTCGTCCATCGCAGCGCCCACATCGCTTTATCGGCAGAGCTACGCGCCCCCTGCATCGTCTGCGCGGACGCCGAAGTCAGACATGGTGCCCTCCTCCGCGGTCAAGTGCTCGTCGGACGCGGCTGCGTGGTCGGCAATTCCGTCGAGCTCAAAAACAGCATTTTGTTTGACGGCGTGCACGTTCCCCACTTCAACTACATCGGCGATTCGCTGCTCGGCTACCGCTCCCACTTCGGGGCGGGCGCGGTCACGTCCAATGTGAAGTCCGACCGCTCGGAGGTGTGCGTCCGCGTCGGCGAAAGGGCGTTTGCGATGGGCGGCTATAAGTGCGGCGCGTTCGTCGGCGACGGCGCGGAGATCGGCTGCAACGCCGTGCTCTGTCCCGGCACGGTCATCGGGAGGAACACGACGGTATATCCCCTCGTCCTCGCCCGCGGCGCTTACCCCGCAAACCACATCGTCAAGGGCTGCGGAACCTTCCCCAAACGGTAGCCTTTTGGGGGAATTTTGCCCAAGTTCCGCCCGTATTTAGACGAATCATAGATAGACCGCCTTTTTCTGCGGTTTTATGGTATATTGAATGCAAGGAATGTAAGGGAAACGTATGGATACTTATACCGCTGTCAAAGAAAGATTGAGTCAACTGCTTCTCGAGAGAAGGATGTCCGTCCACAAGCTGACCGTCCACTCCGCCGTCTCTTCCTCCACGATCAAAAACATCCTGTACGGGAAGAGCACCAATCCCGGGGTCGTCACCCTCAAACTGATCTGCGACGGCTTGGGGATCTCGATCACCGAGTTCTTCGAGACGGACGCCTTCCAG
This sequence comes from uncultured Clostridia bacterium, assembly GCA_947625065.1. Classification (GTDB taxonomy): domain Bacteria; phylum Bacillota; class Clostridia; order Christensenellales; family Borkfalkiaceae; genus Gallimonas. The sequence continues at coordinate 2,709 of CANQNB010000103.1, forward strand.
AACCTCGACGACGAACGGCTGAAATAAGACCCGCCCGGGGGCAAGTCCCCACGGGGAATTTGGTCTGCACGCAGTGTCCGCGGGAAAAAATCTTTTCGCGGCGAAGCATCATGATGTTCAAAAAAAGAAAAAAAGCGGACGGCTTGGACCGTCCGCTTGCGTTTTTAGGAGGGTGTCCCTCGGACATGGTATGGGGGAATGAGGTCTATACGTTGAAGCGGAAGAGAACGACGTCGCCGTCCTTCATCACATAGTCCTTGCCCTCCGAGCGCACCTTGCCCTTCTCGCGCGCGCCGTTGAGCCCGCCGCAGTCGAGCAGCGTCTGATAGTCGACGACCTCCGCGCGGATGAATCCCTTTTCGAAGTCGCTGTGGATCTTCCCCGCCGCCTGCGGCGCCTTGGTGCCCTTGACGATCGTCCATGCGCGCGTCTCCTTTTCGCCCGCGGTGAGGTAGGAGATGAGTCCGAGCAGGGAGTAACTTGCCCGCACGAGCTGGTCGAGCCCGCTCTCTTCGAGCCCGAAGTCTTCGAGGAAGACGGCGCGGTCCTCTTCGGAGAGCTGGGAGAGTTCCTCCTCCGTCTTGGCGCAGATCACGATCGTCTCCGCATGGTGCGCCTTGGCGTATTCCTTCACCGCCTTCACGTGGGGATTGGCATCGGACGCGGCACCCATGTCCGCCTCGGAGATGTTCGCGCAGTAGATGACGGGCTTCGCCGAGAGGAGAAAGAGGTTGTCTAAGAGCTCCTTTTCCTCCTCGGTGACGGGGAGGGACGAGGCGGGTCTTTCCTCCTCCAAATGCTTGGAGAGCTTGTCGAGGAAGGCAAATTCCGCCGCAGCCGACTTGTCCGAGCCGCCGCGCGCCGCGTTGCGGATGCGGTCCCTGCGCTTTTCCACCGCCTCGATGTCGGCGAGGATGAGCTCGAGCTCGATGGTCGTGATGTCGCGCACGGGGTCGACCGTGTTTTCGACGTGGGTGATGTTCTCGTCCTCGAAACAGCGGACGACGTGCACGATCGCGTCCACCTCGCGGATGTGGGAGAGGAACTTGTTGCCCAAGCCCTCGCCGCGGCTCGCGCCCTTGACGAGCCCCGCGATGTCGACAAATTCGACGACGGCGGGCGTGATCTTCTTGCTCTGGTAGAGGGCAGCGAGTTTGTCGAGCCGTTCGTCGGGCACTGCCACGATGCCGACATTGGGCTCGATGGTGCAGAAGGGATAGTTCGCCGCCTCCGCGCCGGCGTGGGTGATGGCGTTGAACAGGGTGGACTTGCCGACGTTGGGCAATCCTACGACACCTAATTTCATTGTGTTTGTCTCCTTGCGAAGTCGAGGTCGGGTGGGGCGGAAAGCAGGACATCTCCGCCTTCTTTTCATCATTATATAACTTTTCTCGCAAAACTTCAAGTGTTTCGGTTGCCTGTTCGGGCAAAATGTGGTAGAATACTTTGGAAACTCAGACACGGAGAAACAACGATGGACTACAAGGCATACATTGCGGCGCGTCTGCCCGAATGCGGGCTCACGGCGGAGGAGATCGCCTCTTCGATCGCCGTCCCGCCCGATCCTTCCCTCGGCGACTACGCCCTGCCCTGCTTCAAATTCGCAAAGGTCATGCACGCCTCTCCCGCCGCCATCGCGGAGAAGTTCGCCGCGGCTTACGAGACGGATGACGTCATCGAACAGGTCGTCGCGACGGGGGGCTACCTCAACTTCAGACTCAACAGACAGGGGCTCGCCCGTGAGGTGCTCCGCCGCATCTCAAAGGAGGGCGCGCGCTACGGTTCCTCGGACATGGGTGGGGGGAAAACTGTCTGCATCGACTATTCCTCCGTCAACATCGCCAAGCCCTTCCACATCGGGCACCTCTCGACGACGGTGCTCGGCAGCGCGCTCTACCGCATCTTCGGTTTCCTCGGCTACCGCGTCGTGGGCATCAACCACCTCGGCGACTACGGCACGCAGTTCGGCAAGCTCATCTCCGCCTACAAGCGGTGGGGGGACCGCGAGGAGGTGCAGAAGGGGGGCATCCATGCGATCAACGACCTCTACGTCCGCTTCAACAGCGAGGCGACGGAGGAGATGGAGGCGGAGGCGCGCGAATATTTTCGCCTCATCGAGAGCGGCGACCGCGAGGCGAACGAGCTCTTCGAGTGGTTCAAATCGCTCACGATGGCGTACGTCGGCAAGATCTATGAGCGGCTGCACGTCACCTTCGACAGCTACGCGGGCGAGCGCTTTTACATCGACAAGATGCAGCCCGTCATCGACGAATTGAGGGAAAAGGGGCTGCTCGTCGAGAGCCGCGGGGCGCAGGTCGTCGACCTTGAACCCTACGGCATGACCCCCTTCATCGTCCTCCGCTCGGACGGCGCCTCCCTCTATGCCACGCGCGATCTCGCCGCGGCGTTCTACCGCAAACAGACCTACGACTTCGACAAGTGCCTCTACGTCGTCGCCTACCAGCAGAACCTGCACTTCCGCCAGCTCTTCAAGGTCATCGAGCTCATG
>CANQNB010000104.1 GCA_947625065.1 uncultured Clostridia bacterium
CTCAAACTGTTCGCCGCCCTCATGGCGGTTTTGATCGTTGCGATCATCCATTCCATCGTATGAAAAACTGTATCCGGGTTCCCAAGGTCTATATCCCCCGGAAGGACTTTGAGAAGTGGCTCACGCTCGGGCGGGACCGCTTCTCGGATGACCCTTCCTATTGGCAGCGCGTGGAGCGTGCGGTGGGCGATGCGCCCTCGGCGCTCCGTTTTCTTCTGCCCCGCGAGGAGGGGGAGGACGAAGCGGCTCTGATCCATGAGATCCGGGAAGCGATGTTTGCCCTCCTCGAAGACGGCTCTCTCGAGAAGCTGAACCGCGGCGGCGTGCTCGTCAGTCGGGAGACGGCGGCGGGCACGCGGCACGGCATTTTGCTGTGCATCGACCTCGAAGCCTATACCATGTCCGAGGGAGAGGTCTCGCATTTGCGTCCGTCGCAGGCATTCGACAGGGAGGCGGCGGCGCGCGTCGCACGGCTCAGAAAGGGCACGGTGCTCGAATTCCCGCATGCCGCGGTCTTCTACCGTGACAAACACAAAAAGATCGTGCGGTGGCTTGGGGAGGAGCTCGAAGAGATCTACACCGCCTGCCCCGAGACGGGACCCGTGAGCGGATGTTTCATCCCCGAGCCCGATGCCGCGGATGTGGCGGAGGACCTCAGGACGCGCGGCGACCCCTGCTTTGCCGTCGCCGACGGCGAGGAGGAGCTCGCGGGCGCAAAGATGGCTTGGGAGGACATCAAGTCCACCCTCTCCCCGGCGGAGATCCTCAACCATCCCGCGCGGTTCGCGCTCGTCGAATTCCTCAACCTCTATGAGGACGCGGCGGCGATCGAGCCGCTGCACCGCCTTGTCACGGGCATCGAGACGGAGGCGTTCTGCGGGTGGTTCTGCAAACAGTTGAAGTGCAAGCGGGAGGGGAATCTGCTCTATCCCGCCGTGCGCGACGGGGCGGACGCCGTAAAAAAGACGGACGCGCTCATTGCCGAATTCCTCCGCCGCAGCGGCGGCAGGGTGAAGTATATCCGTAGCGAAGAGCTCGCGCTCGCCCGTGAGGAGGAGTGCGCCGCCGTCGTCCTCAAGGGCATCAAAAAGGAGGACCTCTTCTCCTATCTCAAAGGCGGCAAGCGGCTGCCCGCCCACACCTTCGTCCTCGGCGGCGAGCAGGAGGGCAGGTACCACTTGGAGGGCAGGGAGATCAGCTATGATTAAGGTCTGCAAATTCGGCGGGACATCGATGTCGGACGGCACGAACATCCGCCGCGTGCGCGACATCCTCTCGCTCGATGCTGCGCGCAGATACGTCGTCGCCTCCGCGCCCGGCAAGCGTTACAGCGGGGACAGCAAGGTCACAGACCTACTCTATGAGGCCCTCGATGAGGTGCGAGAGGGGGGGCATGTCGGGGAAGCGTATGCAAAAGTGTGCGAACGCTTCCGCGGCATCGTGCGCGAACTCGACCTCTCGCTCGACATCGACAGCATGCTCGAAGAGACAGCGCACGCCATCGAGGCGGAGGGGACGTATGACTTTGCCGCCTCCCGCGGGGAGTACCTCATCGGGCGTATCGCGGCGGCATTTCTCGGGATCCCCTTCATCGACGCGCGCGATACGGTCAAGTTCGACGCGTCGGGCAAGTTGGACGGGGAACGCACCTACGCCCTTCTGCGGGAAGCGCTCAAGGGCAAGCGCAAAGCGGTCGTCGCGGGCTTCTACGGCGAGGATGCGGAGGGGCGCGTCAAGACCTTTTCGCGCGGCGGAAGCGACGTAACGGGCGCCATCGTGGCACGGGCTGCGGGCGCCGACCTCTACGAAAACTGGACGGACGTCTCGGGCTTTCTCGCGTGCGACCCGCGCATTGTGGCAGATCCCGTCGGGATCAAGGCGCTCTCCTATAGGGAGCTCCGCGAGCTCTCCTACATGGGCGCCAACGTTCTGCACAGCGAGGCGATCTTCCCCGTGCGGGAGGCGGACATCCCCATCCAGATCAAGAACACCTTCCGCCCGCAGGACGAGGGGACGCGCATCCTCCCCGTCTCTAAATATGTGCCGAGCGGGCGCCCCGTCACGGGCATCGCGGGGAAGAAGCACTTCACCGTCATCTATCTCGAGAAATCGCTCATGAACGCCGAGCTTGGGTTTGCGCTCCGCATTCTCGAAGTGCTGCGGCGGCACAACATCTCCTTCGAACACATGCCGTCGGGCATCGACACCCTCTCCTTCGTCATCGACAGCGCGGAGCTGAAATACGGCGTCCTCGACCGCGTGCGGGAGGAGATCGTTCAGGCGGTGTCTCCCGATAAGATCGCCGTCTTCGACGACGTCGCCCTCATCGCCGTGGTGGGCCACGGGATGAACCGTCAGGTCGGCATTGCGGCGCGCCTCTTTCAGGCGATCGCGCGCGTCGGCGTCAACGTCCGTATGATCGACGAGGGCTCTTCGGAGCTGAACATCATCGTCGGCGTCAACAGCGAGGACTACGAGTGCACCGTCCGCGCCGTCTACGAGGAGTTTTTTAAGGAAGAAATGCCCCACTGATTTTTGTACATAGACGAGCGCGGCGCGGACCATGTCCGCGCCGCGCCCTTTCGTTTTCGATTTTTGCTGTATGGAAAGCGCGTGTTATGAGAGCATCCCGTCGAAGGTCTCCTCAAAGATTTCACAGAGGACGGCGAGGACGGCATAGCTCGGCTCGCTGATCCCCGTCTCCCAACCGCTGACCGTGCGCTGGTCGACGCCGACGAGTTTTGCAAGCTCGGTCTGCGTCAGATTCTTGCTCTTTCTGAGTTCCCGCAGGTTTTTTGCAAATCGGATCTCCTTCATATGTCTATTTTTACCAAGAATTTCGGTAAAATGCTTGACTTACCGAGAAATTCGGTATATAATCTGAAAAAAAGGAGGTCACTATGAAAACAAATCGGATTTTCAATTTGTCGGCAGTTCTGATCTGCGCCGCGTTCGCCCTCTCCGCTTGCGGGGGAGGAGGATCGGGCGGGAGCGCACACGTCCACCAATGGGGAGAATGGACGGTCGCGGAGGCGCCGACCTGCGAGGAGGAGGGGACCGAAAAGCGGACGTGCGCCCTCGATCCTACCCATGTCGAGACGCGTTCTGTCGCCGCGTTGGATCATCAATGGAGCACAGCGTGGGCGCAAGACGAAAACGGGCACTACCATGTCTGCGAGAGAGGGTGCGGATCGCGCAAAGACGAAGCCGCCCATACGTACAGTGCGGGCGCCTGTTCGGCTTGCGGATACATCCATCACGATCACGAATATGAGAGCGGGGTCTGCAATGTTTGCGGATCGCGGCTGTACACGGAGAGCGAGGACGGCGCCAAGATCTGTTTCGGAGAATATCCGCAGAGCGAGGTGAAAGAGGAGGCTGTTGTTTCCGCGCTCACGGAGAAGGCGGGCAGTCTCCCCGAGGAGGGCAATGCGGGCGGCTGGACGAGCTACGGCTACTACTACGGCGGCGAGGTGACCGATTACATGTGGTACATCGACGTGGAGCTCAACGGCAGCAAATACCGCGGCGTCTATTTCACGTTGGAGCGCAATTCCAGGACGGGTGTCGATTACCTGAGCTATCAGGAAGAGAACGGCTATCTCACGAACACGGTCTATTGGTTCCGCTTCGAACCCATCGAATGGCGCGTTCTCGAGAGGGTGGACGGCACGGTGCTCCTCATGGCGGACATCATTCTCGACGGCGGGCATTTCTACCGTGACGGCGAGTCGCGCACCAAAGACGACGAGACGATCTATCCCAACAATTATATGGAGAGCGACATCCGCAAGTGGCTCATCGAGAACTTCTATGAGACGGCTTTCAGCGACGCCGCAAAGCAGATCATCGAGACGACGACGGTAGATAATCATACCGCGGGATCGGACAACCCCTATCTCTGTGAGGACACGCGGGACAAGGTATTTCTTTTGAGCTCCGCCGAAGTCGAAAACCAATCTTACGGATTCGTGACGAGTTCTTCCGCCGACGCAACGCGTCAGCTCAAAGCGACGGATTACGCGAAGGCGCAGGGGATCCAGCCGCAAGAGGGCACCGATTGCTTCAGCTGGTGGCTGCGGACCCCGGAGAAGCAGGCAAAGGGGAAGACCGTGTTCAGAGTTTCCGAAAAAGGACAAGTGCAGGGCGGCGCCTTTTGGATGGGCGGCGGCGAATATGTCGACTTTACCAGAAACGGCATCGTTCCCGCCCTGCGGCTTCACTTATAAGGAGAAAACGAAAAGACCATCAGCGGTCGGATTTTTGAGAATAGACGAGCGCGGCGCGGACCATGTCCGCGCCGCGCCTTTGCGTTTTCGGTTTTTTGAAATAGAATTGCCATCCCCCAAAGGGTCACTTCATCAGATCGACGAGGGTGTAGCCCGCGAGAAAATTCGTCACCGTTTCGTCGAGCGCGCGCCAGACGGGGCGGGTGGGGCAGGTCGCCGCGTGCGGGCAATCTTCCTCCTTCGCGCCCGCGCAGTCGGTCGCCGAGAGGGAGGTCTCGGTCTCCCCCAAAATCTCCGCGAGGGTGTATTCGGACGGTGCGCGGGAGAGGACGTACCCGCCCTTTTTGCCGCGGGTCGACTCGACGAACCCCGCTTTCACGAGCATGCTCATGATGCTTTCCGCATATTTGTAGGGGACGTTCTCTTCGGCGGCGAGCTCGCGGAGCGCCGCGCTCTCCGACCGCCGTGCCAGCGCCGTCATGATGCGCAGGGCATACCGCCCCTTGGTCGAGATGATCATTCCTCGCCCTCGGCGTGTTCGTCCTCTTCGTGGGCGCAGAGCACGCATTTGAACTGCGCCTCGTCGTATGGAATGTTGTTCTTTTTGTAATAGTCGAGGACGGCCGCCTGCACCGCCTGTTCGGCGAGCACCGAGCAGTGCATCTTGTAGGCGGGGAGCCCGTCGAGCGCCTCGGCGACCGCCTTGTTGGTGAGGGCGAGCGCTTCGGAGAGGGGCTTGCCCTTAATCATCTCCGTCGCCA
>CANQNB010000105.1 GCA_947625065.1 uncultured Clostridia bacterium
GTGAAAGGGAACTTCCGCCGTTACGCGCGCCCCGACCTCGGACACGGTACCCTCCGATCGCACCAACTCCTTGCCGTTGCGGTCGATGAGGGAGAAGGCGGTCGGCGCTTCGACGAGGAAGAGCCTGCCCGCAGACCGCAGCCGCGCGCCCTCGAATTGCTCCCCGAGCGGAACGACGTGCAGCCCCGTTTCGTTCTCGACGGAGAGCTGCACCCGCCCCTGAACGTAGAGGGTGAGCAGGGTATCGGCGATGCGTTCCTGCGCAAGAGGGCGGAGGGAAGCGTCTTCCCGCAGAAAACCGTGCACATACACCGCCACGTTCTCCCGCGAGAAATAGAGGCGGACGTGCTCGGGCGGGGAGAGGAGAAAGGCGTCGTCGAACGAAAAGGAGACGGGCAAGTACCCGGGGCGCTTGCACTCGCAGAAGAGGCTACTGGCGGGATCGAGCTCCGCGCTCCGCTCGTGCCCGTCGATGGAGCCGAGGAGCAGCCCTCCCACCGAGAGCACGGAGGGAAAATCAGATAAAAAATACACTCGCATATCCTATTTCATGTATAAAGCGATAAAATTATGTCAACAATTTGCCCGAGGTGGTTATGATGAACAAAATCAACGGCTACACCGAAGAGGAGGCGATCGGATTGATCGAGTATATCTACGAGGGCAAAAACGCGGGCAAGACGCTCTCCTACCTGTTTGAAACGTACGGGAGCGAGCACAGCCGCGCAAAGGGGAGCGTGCGCAACTACTACTATGCCTTTTTGAAGAAGCAGGACGATGCGCGCGTCAAAAAGATCCTCGAGGGCAAGGACCTGCACGCGGGAACGATCAAGCCCTTCACCGAGGAGGAGACGGACGCCCTGCTCGAGAAGGTGATCGAGGGGAGAAAGCGCGGGCTCTCGGTACGGAGAAGCATCTCGGAGGCTTCGGGCGGGGACGAAAAGCTCATGCTCCGCATGCAGAACAAGTACAGGAACCTCCTGAAAAAGCAGCCCGAGCGGGTCGAAAAGGCGGCAAAGGCGGCTGGCATGACGACGGTCAACCCCTTCCTCCAAAAGAGATTGGAGAGGGAGATCGACGCACTCTACGCCCGCATCGCGGAGGAGCTGAAAAGGGAAAACGAGCGGCTCAAAGCCGAACTCGAAGAACTTCGCAAGCAGGATTGATCCTCTTTTGCGCCCATGAGAGCGCGTGCAGGCATACCATGTCCGAAAGGGGGCTTTCAAAACGACCTTTTGCGGAATGGCGCATCTTCCAACACCTCCCAACGGGCGGGACGGTATAACCTCTGTTTTCTTTCACAACCTGTGAGAAAGGGAGGAAGGTATGGAAAAACTATTTTGTCTCGGCGTTGCGCTCGGCATGGTCGGCGGCGCGCTCATCGTTGCGAACAGCTACAAAGCCCGCTCGCTCGTCAAAAAGAGCCAGGCGGAGCTCATGCAGAAGGTGGACGAAATGATGGACGAGAAGCTCAAATGCATGTGCGACTCGGGCGAATCTGCCGAAAAGACAGAAAAAAAGACAAAGAAATAACACACACCAGAGAGGAAAGGCGAGGGGCTGCGTGCTCCCCGCCTTTTCCTCGGAAAAATTCTTGGGCGAAGGGGGCGGACTCTGCGCTTAATGAAAGCAACGCGGGAAAATCTGTTGCAATTTTTTGCATCATGTGGTATACTCATGGCATGAAGATCGTCGCCTTCGACATCGGGGATAAGCGGATCGGCGTCGCGGTCAGCGACCCCTTCGCATCCTATGCCATGCCCGCAGATACCTTCTTCCGCACGGGGAAGTTTTCGGACGACGTCGCCGCGGTCGCCGCGATCGCAAGAGAAAAGGGCGCGGACGTCATCGTGTGCGGGCTGCCCCTCAATGCCGACGGAACGGAGAGCGTGCAGTCGGAGAGGACGCGGCGTTTTGTGAGCGCTCTCTCGGACATGGTAGCCGCGAATGTCGTCTTGCAGGACGAGCGGTACACGACGCGCGAGGCGAGAGGGGACCTTGTGACCATGGGCGTCAGCGCGAAGAGAGACAAAAAGAAGAAGCAGATCGACTCGCTGGCGGCGGCTTACATTCTCGAAAATTATTTGGAAAACCAAAAAAGGAGCAACCATATGAAAGAGGAACGGAACGATTACGACGAAGAGGACAACATCGTCGAGCTCATCGACGACGAGGGCAATACGACCCGCTACGAACATCTCATGACCTTCGAATACAAGAAGGAATGGTATGTTGCCCTCTCGCAGGCAGGCGATGCCGAAGAGGCGGACGAAGAGGATGAGGACGAGGGGCAGGAGGTCGCCATCTACCATCTGGTCGGCGGCGAGGACGACGAGCAGCTCGAGCCCATCGAAGACGACCAGCTCCTCGACGAGGTCTTTGCGGAGTTCTGCGCGCAGTACGAGGACTTTGAGGACGCCGACGAGGCTGCGCTCCTCGACGGGGCAGACGAGGACTGAGAAAGTTGACCGCGTCCGTGCTACCCATGTCCGAGGTCAGGCATTCAAAAAGGCAGACATCGGCGGGAAGCGGCGGGGCGAAAGGAGAAAGTATGCAACGCAACGAACGGTTCGAACTCAATAAAAATTTAGCACAGATGCTCAAGGGCGGCGTCATCATGGACGTCACGACCCCCGAGCAGGCAAGGATCGCGGAGAGGGCGGGGGCTTGCGCCGTCATGGCGCTCGAGCGCATCCCCGCAGACATCCGCGCGGCGGGCGGCGTTTCCCGCATGTCCGATCCCAAGATGATCAAGGGCATCCGCGACGCGGTGTCCATCCCCGTCATGGCGAAGTGCCGCATCGGTCACTTCGTCGAGGCGCAGATCCTCGAGGCGATCGAGATCGACTACATCGACGAGAGCGAGGTGCTCTCGCCCGCGGACGACAAATTCCACATCGACAAGACGCAATTCTCCGTCCCCTTCGTGTGCGGCGCGCGCGATTTGGGGGAGGCTCTGCGCAGGATCGGGGAGGGCGCTTCCATGATCCGCACCAAGGGGGAACCGGGCACGGGCGACGTCGTGCAGGCGGTGCGCCACATGCGCATGATGAATTCGCAGATCCGGGAGCTCGTCTCCATGCGTGAGGACGAGCTCTACGAACAGGCAAAGGAGCTCCGCGTTCCCTTCGAACTCGTCCAATTTGTGCACGACCATGGGAAGCTCCCCGTCGTCAACTTTGCGGCGGGCGGCATCGCGACCCCTGCGGATGCCGCACTCATGATGCAGCTCGGCGCCGAGGGGGTGTTCGTCGGCAGTGGGATCTTTAAGTCGGGCGACCCCGAAAAGCGCGCCCGCGCGATCGTGCAGGCGGTCACGAACTACGACGATCCGCACATCCTCGCCTCCCTCTCCGAGGATCTCGGCGAAGCGATGGTGGGCATCAACGAGCAGGAGATCGCCCTGCTCATGGCGGAGCGCGGAAAATGAGGATCGCTGTCTTTGCCCTGCAAGGGGCGTTTATCGAACATGAACAGGTGCTCGCAAAACTTGGCGCCGAGACGAGGGAGATCAGAAAGAGATCGGACTTTTCGGGCTCCTTCGACGGCGTCATCCTCCCGGGCGGGGAGAGCACGGTGCAGGGGAAACTTCTGCGCGAAGGCGGGATGCTCGAACCCCTCAGGGAGGCGATCGAAGGGGGGCTCCCTGTGTTCGGCACCTGCGCGGGCATGATCTTGCTCGCGGAGAAGATCTCCAACGACGAGAGCGTTTATCTGGGTACCATGTCTGCGGTCGTGCGCCGAAATGCGTATGGACGGCAGCTCGGCTCCTTCCGCACGAGGGAGACCTTCGGACCCATCGACGACTTCCCCATGGTGTTTATCCGCGGTCCCATCTTCGAACAGGTCGGCGAGGGCGTCGAGGTGCTTTCACGGGTCGACGGGAACATCGTCGCCGCGCGGCAGGGGAACATGCTCGCGACCGCCTTCCACCCCGAGCTCACCGAGGACACGCGCGTCCACGAATATTTTCTCGGCATGGCAGAGGGCAGATGAACCGCATCAATTACGACGGCGTCATGCTCGCCATGCTCCAATGCGTGCAGGCGGGGGAACGGCTCCTTCTGCACAGCTGCTGTGGACCCTGTTCCTCCTATTGCCTCACCGAGCTTGCGCCGCGCATCCCGACGACCGTCTTCTACTTTAACCCCAACCTCGACAGCGGGGAGGAATACCTGAAGCGCAAGGGGGAGCAGCTCCGCCTTTTGGAGGAAACGGGGCTCGCCGATTTTCTCGACTGCGACTATAGCGCGGAGGACTATTCGCGCGCGGTCGCGGGGCTCGAAGGGGAACCCGAGGGGGGCGCGCGGTGCAAGGTCTGCTTTGAGCTCCGCCTGCGCCGCACGGCAGAGGAGGCAAAGCGGCACGGCTACACCTACTTCGGCACGACACTCACTGTCTCTCCGCTCAAAAATGCCGCCCTCATCAACGAGCTTGGGTTTTCGGTCGGGGAGGAGGTCGGCGTCCGCTATCTGCCGAGCGACTTCAAAAAGCGGGGCGGATACCAGAGGTCCATCGAGCTCTCCAAGGAGCACGGGCTGTACCGCCAGAACTACTGCGGCTGCCGTTACAGCAGGCGCCCGCAGAGGGAAGAGTGACAAAAAGGAAAGAGAGACAAAACGGCTTCGCATCTTCGCGAAGTCTTTTTTTGTGCGAAAAAAGCGGGGGCACCAAGCGAGGGGGAAAGCGCATAAGATGCAGTAAACCGAAAAGGTTGTTTTACGGAGGTAACAAATGTCATTCTTTTCCAATTTCTCTTCGGACCACTGTCCCGGGACGATTTCGGGAAACCCCTTGAACGGACTGTGCGAGAAGGTATGCATCCAGGCGGAAAAAATTTTTGACGCGGGCATCATCCAGACGCGCCTCGAAAATTATACCGCGCTGCCCACCTCCTTCCTCCCCGCGAATCCTACATATCCGCTCACCT
>CANQNB010000106.1 GCA_947625065.1 uncultured Clostridia bacterium
GTGGAGATAGCGTGAGTCGAACACGTGACCTCTTGAATGCCATTCAAGCGCTCTACCAACTGAGCTATACCCCCGTGGGGGAAAGACCGTCGCCTTTCCCATAACGATACATCAATTATACCAGAGAAATCTCCGCTTGTCAAGACATTTTCGCGCATTCGGCGAAAAAGGCTGCAACCAAAGTGAAATTTCGTCCGCCCAATACTGCCAAATGCCGCCCAACGCCGTCCAATGCTTCCGAGTTTGCCCGTTTTCAACAAAAACTCTCAATCGACGATCGCCCCGAGGAACTCCTTGATCGTGCGGTTGCGCAGCTTGAACACGGCATAGCCGAAGAAGGCGAGCGCGATCGCAAAGACGACGGCGATGCCGAGCAGGAGCATGATAACGATCTTGCCCGTCGAGAGGACGAGGTTGATGTGCGTCCCCCAGCTCACGATGAGGTTGATGACGGTGTATCCCGCGGCGGTGAGCACGAAGGAGAGGGGGATGGCGAGCGCGCACAGGATGAGCAGCTGCAAAAAGAGGAGGGCATAGAGCTGGCTGCGCCGCATGCCGAAAGTGAGCAGGATCCCTCCCGAGCGGGAGAACACCTTCATGTACTTGTCGATCATGAGGAAGACGGTGAGGATGAGCCCGACGACGAGGGAGGAACCGATGATGATGTAGAGATTGGAGGCGAGGGTCTGCACCGAATCGAGGTGCCGGAGCCCCGAGACGTTGGAGTATCCGCGGTAGCAGCCGACGAACTCCGTCTGCCACAGATAGGCGACCTCTTCCTCGGGCCACTCCTTAAAGAAGAGGCGGTAACGGGTGAGCGTTCTTCCTTTGACGGAGAAGTGGGGCGCGCTCGTGGGAAAGAGCAGCATGGGGTAGGTCTCGTCGGATGCGTTGTGCCCCGCCGTCTGAAAGTATTCGCTGCGGATGACGCCGCACACCCTCCCCGAGAACTCGAAGAGCAGGGGATCGTGCCCCTCGCGGGTGTCCTTCATGTAAACCGAGACCGTCTTGCCCATCACGTCCTCGGCGGTCAGCCCGTACGCTTCGAGAAGGGGCTGCGCGATCGCGAATTCGTCCGCCTCCTTGGGAGCGCCCCCGACGAGCCACGGCGAGGTGAGAGAGAACTTATATTTGAGTTCGAGATAGTCGAAGCGGTTGAAAAATCCGTCGTCCGCCGCATCCGTCTGCATGGTGAGCGCCTTTTTCGCGTTGTACTTCACCCCGTCCGCTTCAAAGGTGAAATAGGCGGTCGTGGGGGTGACGGTGCCGCCCCAGCCATAGATGTCCCGCACGTCCTTCTCATAGGAATACTGCAGGTAGCTGTCCTCCGATTCCACCGTGACCTCGGGGTATTCCTCCTTGAACGAGTTGACCGTTTTCTCATATTGGGTATAGAAATAGTTGGCGGAGATGGAGCCGTAGACGAGGTTGTCGCGGTAGTCGTTGAGGGCGACGTTGTAGACGGTGAAGAGGCAGAGGAGGAAGGCAAGGGCGGCAAAGGTGAAGCAGACCTTCAGATTCATCCACGCGTAGGTGCGCACATTCTTGATGGCGAGCCCGAAGAGGGAGAACCCCTTGCCGAAGTCTTCGCCCACCGCCATGAGCTGCTCCTGCGCCTCGGTGAGCTGCTTTTTCTTACTCATGGCGCACCTCCTGTGCGATGACGGTATTTCTCACCCTGCGGTTGAAGAGGAAGAAGAGCAGAAGGGTGAACGCAGAGAGGGAGAGGAACACCGAGACGGGAACGATGGGTCGGAAGTGGGAGACGAAGTTCTTGGAGAATGTGCGGAAGAGCTGGGCGCACAGATTCATGAAGTATAGGTTGAAGAGCATGGAGAACGCCGTGCCGACCGCCGTCGCGAGGAAGACGATGGCGACCGCGATGGAGCAGTAGATGCCCGCGACCATGCCGCCCTTGGCGCCGAGCAGTTTCAGCCGGCAGATCTGCGCCTTCCGCTGGCGGTAGAAGATGGCGATGAGGGAGTAGAGGACGAAGACGACCATCACGCCGAGCACGAGGGCGACCGCAGCGAAGAATGCCTGCGCAAGGGCGATGTTGTCGAGCCCCGATCCCCCGCTCGTACTCGTGATCTCATAGCCCGCTCTCGCGAGGCGGTTGTAGCCGTCGCCCTGTGCACGCGAACCGGGAAATGAGAGGCAGGTCACGGACATGGGGTTGTCCGATTGCGTGATGACGTAGTAATAACAGGCGGGCAGCGGAGCTCCGCCGTACAGTTTGTTGTTGACGGAATGGATCACGTTCTGGTTGATAAATCCGACGACGGTAAAGCTCTCGGGCTTGACCTTTGTGAGGTCGACCTTCGTCTCTTTGTAGTCGAGGTCGGGGGAGAAGGTGATGGTCTGCCCGAGCTTGGTGACGCCGACCATCCGTGCGACGGTGGTATTGATCGCGATCTCCCCGGGCGCGGAGGGGAAGCGGGAATCCTTGGCGAGCGCGCCCCCATAGAGGGAGAAGAGGTCCTCCGCCTGGTCCTCAAAGACGGAGAGCCCCGTAAATGTGAGCCCCACGAGCGCCTCCGTCTCCTCGCCGGGATTTAAGGGCTCCTCCGACTTGGGCGGGTTGGTGTGCATTTGTGCGCCATTTGTTCCCGTCATCACGGAATAGCGGGTGATGCCGTCGATATAGGCGTATCTCGGCGTGCCGCCGAAGGAAGACGCATCGGCGGGGTCGAAATCGCGCACCGAGACGGTGAAGACCTTATAATATTCGTCGCGCCCCGCATGCATGCCCTCGGGCACGTCGAGCAGGACGGAGATGACGGAGAGCAGCGCGGAGACGAACGCGGTCAGAATGAGACCGATGAGGACGATCGTCCGCCACAGAAATTGCAGCTCCAGTCTGGTCAGTTTCAGCATGTGCCAATGCTCCTTTCATCCGCGAGTCGGATGGGCTAAATCTTCTTTTTTGACGGCAGACCTCGGACATGGTACCGCCGTTTTTTGTCAGTTGACCTCCGTGACGAGCAGTTCCTTCACCGTCTTTTTGCGGATGCGGAAGGTCATATAGGTGAAGAAGGCGGCGGCGATGAGCATGACGGCGGCGAGCCCCACGGTGAGCATGACGGCGAGTCTTCCCACCGTGATCTCCATGGCGACCCCCGTCGCCAGCTTCATCACCACGCCCACGACGATGTACCCTGCCCCCGTGAGGAAGACGGAGAGGGGAACGGTGAACAGCCCGAGCAGCAAAAGCTGGGCGATGAGCACGGCGAACAGCCCCCTGCGCGAGAGCCCCGAAGCCATCAGGATGCCCCCCTTGCGCGCGAACACTTTGACGTATTTGTCGATCATGAGGAAGACGGTGAGCACCAGCCCCACGGCGAGCGCCGAGCCGATGATGATGTACAGCGTGTTCGCGAGGGTCAGGATGTTGTCGAGCATCCAGAGGGTAGTCGATTGTTCCGCGCCGCCATAGGCCACAAACCCTGCCCATCCCGTGCCGAACCGCTCCTCGGCGTCCTCATAGAGCGCCTTCATCTCGCTCCTCGTGTAGAGGCGGCCGAGGCGGAAATACACAGTGTATGTGTAGTTTCTCTGATAGAGGGGGTGGTTTTCGCAGACCATCATGATGGGGAGGTGGTGGCCCGACCAGCCGCTGTGCCCCGTGAGGGTGTAATATTCCTCCTTGACGATGCCGACGAGGGTACCGGTGAGGAGGGGGGAAGAGGCGCCCTTGATCTGCACCGCGATCTCACTTCCGAGGGCGTCCCGCCCGAGCCCGTAGTTTTTGAGCATGGTCTCGGCGAGCACGATCTCGTTCTCCGTCTCGGGGCGCCTGCCGATGAGGCACTCGTCGCTCCCCGTGCGGGCGAGCAGTTCCGCCTTGTCGTCCTCCGTGAAGGGGAAGTTGGCGGAATAGCAGTTGAGGCGGAAGGTGTCATCCGCAGGGGCGAGTTCCTCCCCGTCCGCAAAGAAGGAGATGTAGCGGCACAGCGTCGTGTTGATGTTGTTCTGCTGCACGTTGTTGACGAACATGTAGAGGGAGGAGCGGTAATACCCCGTGCCCTCCTGCCCGGGGAAGTGTTCCTCGGTGAAATCGTAGGGAAAGCTCTTGGGAGAGCCCGAAGACACGGCGACGTACTGCGCCGAGACGGAGAAGCGCACGATCTCCTCCCGCTTCCCCGCAAGCGAGGCGTTGTACCCCGTGAAGAGGCAGATGAGAAAGGCGAGGCAGGAGAAGACGAAGCACAGCTTGAAGTTCATCCAGCCGTTGGCGCGGATGTTGCCGAAGGCGAGCCTGACGACGGGCGCCGGACGGCTTCTCTTTGCGGAGGCGTCACTCATGTTTGACCTCCTGCGCGATGCGCGTATTGCCGATGCGGACGCTGTAAAAGCCGAAGAGGGCGAGGACGAAGACGAGCATGAGCCCGAACAGCCCGAGGGGCACGATGGGGTGGAAGCTCGAAGCGAAGGGCGCCTCGAAGAGCTGCGTACACAGATCCATAAAGTAGAAGTTGAAGAAGATGGAGGCGACGAACCCAACGATGACCGCAAAGAGGGATAGCATGCCCGCGATCATGCAGTAGATCCCTGCGATCGTCCCGTTCTTTGCGCCGAGCAGTTTCAAGCGGCAGATCTGCGTTCTCCGCTGGCGGTAGAAGATGGCGACGAGGGAGTAGAGGATGAAGAGGACCATGATCCCGAGGACGAAGGCGACGGCGCCGAAGAATGCCCGCGCGTTGGAGACGTTCTCGAGCGCGTTGTCCACATTGGCAGAGACCGAGACGTTCCTTCCCGCCGCCCTGAGGGAGCGCAGATCGCGGTGCATCATGCTTGCGCTTTCGTAGGTGAGGTAGCAGAAGTCCATCTCCTCCTCTTCGCCGACGCAGACGTAGAAGGAGCAGAGGGGCGGCATGCCCTCCGCG
>CANQNB010000107.1 GCA_947625065.1 uncultured Clostridia bacterium
TGTCCGCCTCTTCGAGCGGGGAGAGAGTCTGATACCCCGCCTCTTTGAGGATGCCCGCGATCTTCTCCGACTCGTGCAGATTCATCTGGCATCCGTATGTCACGATATGGTAGTTCATAGCCGATCCTTTCTTTGATGGTTGTTTCAGACGGTGAGTTCGCCGAGCACCTTGCCGACGTTCTCCCGGATGACAAGCTCGCATTTTTCGTCGTAAGGGGTCGCGCCGCGGTTGATGAGGACGATGTGTTCCCCGAGGAAATATTCGAGGAAGCCCGCCGCGGGCCACACCGTGAGCGACGTCCCCGCCACGATGAGCAGGTCTGCGGACGCGATCGCATTCACCGCGCCCTCGACCGTTTCCCTGTCGAGCGGTTCGCCGTAGAGGACGACGTCGGGTTTGATGAGCCCGCCGCAGGTGCACTTCGGCACCCCCTGGGAGCGGGCGATGTCCTCCGCGGAATAGCTCTTATGGCATTGCAGGCAGTGGTTCCTGTGGATGCTGCCGTGAAGTTCGAAGACATTCTTACTGCCCGCCTTCTGGTGGAGCCCGTCGATATTCTGCGTGACGACGGCGAGGAGCTTCCCCTTCTGCTCCATTTCGGCGAGCTTGCGGTGCGCCGCATTGGGCTGCGCCGAGAGGGGGAGCATCTTATCGCGGTAGAAGCGATAAAATTCCTCCGTGTGGGTGTAGAAGAAATCGACGCCGAGGATCATCTCGGGCGGATAGCGGTAGTTTTGGCGGTAGAGACCGTCTTCCGAGCGGAAATCGGGGATCCCGCTCTCGGTGGACACGCCCGCCCCGCCGAAAAAGACAATGCGCCGGCTGCGGTCGACAAGCTCTTGCAACGTCATGATTTCCTCCTGTTTTGTCAATTCAGATAGGATAATTATATCATAAAAGTCGATTTTAATCAAGAACTGCGCGCTCGGTTGTGAAAAATTTTCGGAAATTACAGATACTATTTGCGCTATGAAACGTGTATTTGCCGTGCTCGGGATCTTGCTCGGGACGATCTCGGTGCTTCTTTTTGCTGCCTTCGGGTATTTCTTCTTCGTGACGAAAGACGTCTCGCTCGATCCCGCCAAGCTGGCCCTCGATGCAAATTGCATCGCCGTATTCGACGGCAGCGGGCAGCCGGTCGAGAGCAAAACATCGCGGGAGGCGGTCCCCTTCTCCGCCTTTCCCGACCACCTCGCGAACGCCTTCGTCGCCGTGGAGGACAAGCGCTTTTACAGCCACAGCGGCTTTGATTACCGCCGCATGGTGAAGGCGGCGCTCAAAAACATCTCCACCCTCTCCTTCCGCGAGGGCGCCTCCACGATCTCACAGCAGCTCATCAAGAATACCCACCTCACCAACGAGAAGACGGTGCAGAGAAAGCTCAGGGAGCTCAAACTGACCTATGCGCTCGAAAAGCGGTACACGAAGGAGGAGATCATGGAGCGCTACCTCAACTCCATCTACTTCGGGCACAGCGCCTTCGGGATCGGCGATGCGGCGTATTACTACTTCGGGAAACAAGTCCCGGATCTTCAGCCTGCGGAGAGCGCCCTCCTTGCGGCGCTCGTCAAATCGCCCAACCGCTACTCCCCCTTCCGCAACGCGCAGGACTGCCTGATACGAAGAAATTTCGTGCTCGGTCTCATGAAGGAGCAGGGGTATCTCGACGAGGCGGCGTATACCTCCGCGCTCACCGTCCCGCTGCCTGCGGAGCCCAACCCCATCGGCAAGGGCAGCTTCTATCTCTCCCTTGTCTATGAGGAACTCGAAGAGCTCTTCCCCGACGCCAAAGCGGGAGAGTTCGGAAACCTGCGCGTCTATACCGCCTACGACCCCGCCCTGCAGGCGAAACTCGAAGGCTTTGAGGTGCCTGCGGACACGGCAATGCTCGTCACCGACAACGCGTCAGGCGCGCTGAAAGCCCTCCGCGCGACGGCGGGACTTCCCAGGCGCTCGCCCGCCTCGACGGTCAAGCCTCTCCTCGTGTACGCGCCCGCGATCGAGGAAAATCTCCTCTCCCCCGCGACGCCCATCCTCGACGAGCGGACGGACTTCGGCGGATATTCCCCCGACGATGCGGGAGGCGCCTCGGGCGGGTACGTCAGCGCGCGCTATGCCCTCGCGAAGAGCGTCAACATCCCCGCCGTCAAGATCCTCAATGCGCTCGGCGTCGAGAAGGGGGCGGGATACCTCAGCCGCATGGGACTGGGCACCGACCGCGAGGACCACTCCCTCGCACTGGCGCTCGGAGGCATGAAAAACGGCTTCACATTGAAGGAACTCGCCGACGGGTACACCACCCTCGCGAACGGCGGGTACTATGCGCCGTCGGGGACCATCCTGCGGGTGGAAAACGCAAAGGGCGGCACCATGTACGAGAGGAGACCGGTCAGAAGCAAGGTCTTCTCGGAGGACACGAGCTTCCTCGTCACCGACATGCTCAAAACCGCCGCAAAGGAGGGAACCGCCCGCAAGCTCAGGTCCCTCCCCTTTCAGGTCGCTGCAAAGACGGGGACGCACGAGGCGGCGAAGGGCAATCTCGATGCCTACACCATCGCGTATACCACGCAGAATACCGTCGCCGTATGGCTGGGGAATGCCGACAACTCCCCCATCACCGCGACGGGCGGAGGGCTCCCCGCGAACTATGCAAAAGAGATCCTCGAGACGCTCGCCTCGGCGGGGGCACCCGCCGACTTTGAAGTGCCATCGGGCGTCGTGCGCGCCGCATTCGACAAGACGGAATATGAGGAAAACCATAAACTGGTGCGCGCAGACCCTCTCGCTCCCCTGCTCATAGACCCCGAAGACTTCTTCCGCGCGGGCAATCTCCCCGCGGAGCAGAGCACGCGGTTTTCCCGTCCCACCATCCGGAAACCGCAGATTTCGATGGATAATGGGAGCGTTACGATAGTATTATGTCAAACAGAGTACTATGATTACGTCATAAAAAGAAGAAATCGCGGCATGGAAACCACGATTTACAGCGGACCCTACCGCGAGGCGGTCTGCGATAATTCCGTTCTCTCGGGGGAGGAATATGAGTATACGGTGATGCCCGTCTTTGAGGGGCACGAGGGAGAGCCCGTCGTTCTCCCCCGCGTCAGGGTCGGCGCCGTCACCCCCATCCCCGAGGACTGGTGGCGGGACTGACCCCTCAGAACTCCACGGTCTCGAGGGTCGCCATTGCCTCTTCCACGAGGGCGGGGACGTCGAGCTTCGCCTCCTCTTCCTCGATGAAGGAGAGCTTGGGTCTCGTCGCGGGAAATTCGGGCAAGAAGACCGTGCAGCAATCCTCGTAGGGAAGGACGGACGTCTCGAACGTTCCGATCGCCTTGGCGCGGGCGATGATCTCGTCCTTGTCGAACCCTATGAGGGGACGGAGGACGGGGAGGGTGACGACGGCGTTGGAGGAGGTGATGCCCTCCATCGTCTGGCTGGCGACTTGTCCGAGGCTCTCGCCCGTGACGAGGCACTTGTCTCCCCTCTCCCGCGCGACCCGCTCGGCGAGGCGGAACATGAAGCGGCGCAGAAGGGTGATGTTGAGTTCGTTCGCGCACTTTGCATGGATCTCCTCCTGTATATGCGTGACGGAGAGGGTCATGAGGCGGGTGACCAAGGTGTAGGGAGAAAGCTGTTTTGCGAGGGCGACGACCTTCTCCTTTGCGCCGTCGTTGGTGTAAGGATAGCTGTGGAAGTGCAGGAGCTCGACGGTGAGCCCCCGCTTTGCCATCATGTAGCCTGCGACGGGAGAATCGATGCCGCCCGAGATCATGAGCAGCCCCTTGCCCGCCGTTCCGACCGGCATGCCGCCCGCGCCCGCGCCGAACTCGCCGAACACGAGGGCTGCGCCCTGCTGGCGCACGTCGATGTAGACCGTGGCTGCGGGGTCGTGCACGTCCACCCTGAGGGCGGGGTTTTCGTCGAGCAGTCTCCCGCCGATCGCCGCGCTGATCTCCATCGAGGTGAGCGGATAATTTTTGTAGCCGCGGTGCGTCTCCACCTTGAAGGTGCCGCTCTTCGGTCCCACCTCCTTCGCGGCGGCGTAGATCTCGCCGAGTTCGCTGCCGACAAGCAGCCCGATGGAGTACGAATGCACGCCGAAGACCTTGGAGACGCGCTCTGCGACCTCCTCGGCGCGCCCCTCTTCAAACTTTTCCACGAGATAGCGCCCGCTCGTGCGGCGCAGTTCATGGCGGAGCCCTTTGAGGCTCTTTTCTAAGTTCATGGCAAAGACGCGCTCGAAGTAATTGCGGTTCTTGCCCTTGAGATGAATTTCCGAATAACGGACAATGACGACCTTTTCCATATTGCGATTTACACCCTGTCTCTGTATTCTTTTGCAACGGCGTTGAAAATGTCCGCCGCCGCGGCTGTCTCTTCTCTCCCCGTCTCCCGCGAGAAGCTCACGCGGAGCACCCCGTCGAGCACGGGCTCGGGATAGCCGCAGGCGCGCAGGATGCGGCTGAACCTGTTCTTCGAGGAGCAGGCGCTCCCCGTACCGACGACGACGCCGCGGTCGAACAGCATGCGCTGCAACACCTCGCCGCGCGCCCCCTCCACGGACACCGTGAGGAGGAAGGGCGAGCCGTCCTCCGGGGAGATGCGCGTAAAATACGCCCTGTCGAGGGAGTTCCAGAAGAGCTCGCGGCACTCCCGTATGCGGGCGGCGTCTGCGGGAAGGGACGCAAATTGCACCTCCGCCGCATAGGCAAAATCGAGGATGCCAAGCACGTTCTCCGTCCCGCTCCTGAGCGCGTTTTCCTGTCCGCCGCCGAAGATGAGGGGAGACAGCGGGAGCGTCTTGCGCTTGACGAGCCCGCCCGTTCCCTTGAGCCCGCCGATCTTGTGCGCGCTGATGCTGTA
>CANQNB010000108.1 GCA_947625065.1 uncultured Clostridia bacterium
CTCCCGCGCGAGCGCTTCGACGTGCGGTCCCCCGGGGTAGGGAAGGGAGAGCACGCGGGCGACCTTGTCGAACGCCTCCCCCGCCGCGTCGTCGAGGGTGCCGCCGAGCACCTCAAACCGGGTGAAGGAGGAGGTATAGAGGATGGCGGTGTGCCCTCCGCTCGCGAGCAGGGTGACAAAGGGCGGCGTGAGGGCGGGGTCCTCGAGATACGCCGCCGCGAGGTGCCCGCGGATGTGGTTCACGCCGATGAGCGGGATGTTCAGGGCATAGGCGAACCCCTTCGCAAAGGACAAGCCGACGAGGAGCGCCCCGAGGAGCCCCGCCCCATAGGTGACGGCGACGGCGTCGAGCTCTTCCTTCCGGACACCGGCGCGCAGGAGGGCGCGGGAGACGACTTCGTCCACCGCATCGGTGTGCGCGCGGGAGGCGAGTTCGGGGACGACCCCGCCGTACTTCGCCTGGATGGCAGCGGAGGAGATGATCTCGTCGGAGAGCAGAGTGCCCCCGCAGATGACCGCCGCCGCCGTTTCGTCGCAAGATGATTCGATCCCGAGGATCAGAGGATGGTCTTTCATAGCAAAAAAAGTAAGATCCCCCGCTTGCGCAGGGGGACTGTCCGTTAAGACTTCTTTAAGTAATCGACGATAAACCCTTGGATGTTGCCGTCCATTACCGCCTGCACGTCGCCCACTTCGTAGCCCGTGCGGTGGTCCTTGACCATCGTGTAGGGGCAGAAGACGTAGGAGCGGATCTGGGAGCCCCACTCGATCTTTTTCGTCTCCCCTTTGAGCGCCGCCTCCTGCGCCATGCGCTCCTCGATCTGCTTCTCGATGAGCTTGCTGCGCAGATATTTGAACGCCATCTCCTTGTTTTGGAGCTGGCTGCGCTCGTTCTGGCAGGTCACGACGATGCCCGTGGGGAAGTGGGTGATGCGGATGGCGGTCTCCGTCTTGTTGACCTTCTGCCCGCCCGCGCCCGAGGAACGGTAGACATCGATGCGGATGTCCTCGTCCTTGATCTCCACCTCGCTGTCGTCATCCACTTCGGGCATGACTTCGAGGGAGGCGAAGGAGGTCTGGCGGCGCTTGTTGGCATCGAAGGGCGAGATGCGCACGAGGCGGTGGACGCCGATCTCGGCCTTGAGGTAGCCGTAGGCGTTCTCCCCTTCCACCTTGAAATCCACCGATTTGAGCCCCGCGGCATCCCCCGCGAGGCGGTCGATCTCGGTGACCTTGTATCCGCTGCGTTCGGCGTAGCGGCAGTACATGCGGTAGAGCATGGAGACCCAATCGCATGCCTCCGTTCCGCCCGCGCCCGCGTGGATGGAGAGGAGGGCGTTGGAATTGTCGTACTTTCCGCGGAGGAGGGCACGCACGCGCATCTCCTCGATGTCGTCCTCGGCTGCCGACATCATCTTTTCGAGCTCGGGGATGAGGTCCTCCTCCCCCGTCTCCTCGATGAGGTCGATGATCTCGTTCGCGTCGTCGAGCGCCTTGCGGCACTTTTCATATGCCGCGATCTTCCCCTCGTTCGAGGAGATCTCCCGCCCGATCTTTGCCGAGCGCTCGAGGTCCTGCCAGACGGCGGGGTCCTCCTGCTCGGCGCGCAGCTCCTTGAGCCGCTCGTAGCGGTGGTCGATGTCGAGCGCGTATTTTGCTTCCCCGAGCGTCTCTTCGAGGTCTTTGATCTTGAGTCTGTAATCGTCTGCTTTGAACATAAATTTTTCTCGGATGCGATCAGAAGGGTCTGCCGTGGCACTTCTTGTATTTGAGACCGCTGCCGCAGGGGCAGGGATCGTTGGGACCCGGCTTCTTTTCCTTCTTCATCGTGGCGGGATTGAACTTCTCGTTGCCGTTCGTGCGGAGCTCGCGCAGATCGATCTGCCTCGGAACGCCTGCACCGGGGGCGATGTCGCCCGATCCGGATGCGGGACGCGCGGGCGGCGTCTCCTTCGGCTGCTCGGGAGCGGGCTCGGCGGGACGCGCGGGCGCGCTCGGGAAAACGCGGGGCACGGGAGCGGACTGACGGGGCGCGGGCTCGGCGGGCGCGGGATTGGGGAAGACGCGCTGCTCTGCCGCGGCGGGGCGCTGTTCCTCCTGCCGCACGACACGGAAGCGGATGCGCAGAAGGTGTTCGATGGTGTTGTGCTGGATGCGTTCGATCATCTCGCCGAACATCGCGGAGCCCTCTTGCTTATAGGCGATGACGGGGTCGACCTGACCGTACGAGCGGAGCCCTATGCCCTTGCGGAGCTGGTCCATCGCATCGATGTGGTCGATCCACTCGTTGGTGACGAAGCGGAGGAGGATGATGCGCTCGTATTCGGCGAAGTTGGCGGGACGGTTGGGTGCGGGGGGCATGGAGTCGAGCAGTTCGTTCGTCTCGGCGATCTTCTCCTCGTATGCCTCCTCCACCCGCTTGGAGATCTTGCGGATGGCGACGTCGAAGTCCCACTTGTCGAGCTTTTCGCGGGTGACGAAGCGGGTGCCCGCGGGAAGGAATCCCTTTTCGAGGGCGTCGTTGAGGTCGTCCTCGTTCCACTTGGCGGGAACGTCGTCGCTCATGACGGTGTGGCGGACGAGGTCCTCCACGAAGTCGGGGATATATTTGAGGATCTGGTCGTGCACGTCCTCCCCTTTGAGGACCTTCATGCGCTCTGCATAGATGAGCATGCGCTGCTTGTTCATGACGTCGTCGTATTGGAGGACGTTTTTACGGATGCTGAAGTTGCGCCCTTCGATCTGCTTCTGCGCGTACTCGATGAGACGGGTGAGGAGCTTGTTCTCGAGGCTCTCGTCCTCCTGCATCTTGCTGCGCTCGTAGATGCGCTGCATGCGCTCGCCGCCGAACCTCTTCATCAGATCGTCCTCGAGGGAGAGGAAGAAGATGGAGGCGCCGACGTCGCCCTGACGCCCCGATCTGCCGCGGAGCTGGTTGTCGATACGGCGAGACTCGTGGCGTTCGGTGCCGATGATGCACAGACCGCCCGCGGCGATGACCTTTTGCTTTTCGTCGTCCGTCTGCGCCTTGAACTGCGCGTACAGCGCGTTGTAGCGCTCGCGGACCTTCATGGTCTCCTCGTCGATCTCCGCATAGCTCGTGGCGAGCTCGATGACGTCATTTTCCACGCCCTCCTCGCGGAGGCGCTTCTTGGCGAGGTACTCGGGGTTGCCGCCGAGCAGAATATCGGTGCCGCGCCCTGCCATGTTGGTGGCGATGGTCACTGCGCCGTACCGCCCTGCCTGCGCGACGATCTCCGCCTCACGCTCGTGGTTCTTTGCGTTGAGGATGTTGTGCTTGATGCCGTTCATGCGCAGAAGGCGGGAGATCTCCTCCGACTTGTCGACGGAGACGGTACCGACGAGGACGGGCTGCCCCTTCTCGTGGCGGTCAACGATCTCGCGGACGATCGCCTTCTTCTTGCCCGTCTCGGTGGAGAAGACGCGGTCGTGCAGATCGTCCCTGCGGACGGGACGGTTGGTCGGGATCTCGATGACGTCGAGCGAATAGATCGTCCTGAATTCGCCCTCCTCCGTCTTAGCGGTACCCGTCATGCCCGAGAGCTTTCTGTACAGGCGGAAGTAGTTCTGGAAGGTGATGGTCGCGACCGTCTTGTTCTCTTCGCGGACGGAGATGCCCTCCTTCGCCTCGATCGCCTGATGGAGCCCCTCGGAGTAGCGGCGCCCGATCATGAGACGCCCCGTGAACTCATCGACGATGATGATCCCGTCGCGCTCGTTGCCGTCGCTCCCCTTCTCCTTGGCGATGATGTACTGCTCGCCCTTGTTGAAGAGGTGGTGCGCTTTGAGCGCCTGCTGGATGTGGTGGTTGATCTTGGCTTCTTCGATGCCGTCCCAATCGGTGATGCCGAAGAAGCGCTCCGCCTTCTCTGCGCCGTGGGCGAGAAGGTGCACGTCGCGCTCCTTGCGTTCGATGAGGAAATCCCACCCGAGCGCCTCGGACTTGTCGAGCTTGTTCTCCTTGCTCAGCTGCTTTTTGCGGTTCTTCTTCTCCGCCTTGGTGAGCTCTTCCGCCCCCTCGCCCTCCTCTGCCTGCTCGCGAAGGTACTCGTCGTATGCCTTGTCGAGCTCGTCGTCGTAGCCGCCCTTGAGGGAGAGCACGAAGGTGTTCGCGCGCTGATAGAGGTCGGAGGACTGCTCCGCCCTGTGGGAGATGATGAGGGGGGTACGCGCTTCGTCGATGAGGATGGAGTCGACTTCGTCGACGATGGCGAAGTTGAGGTCGCGCTGGACCATGTCCTTCATCGAATAGGCGAGGTTGTCGCGCAGGTAGTCGAAGCCGAACTCGTTGTTCGTGCCGTAGGTGATGTCGGCACGGTAGGCGGCGCGCTTGTCCTCTTCCTCCATGCCGGGGACGACAACGCCCACGGTGAGCCCCATGAATTTATGCACCTTGCCCATCCACGCTGCGTCGCGGCGGGCGAGATAGTCGTTGACGGTGACGATGTGGACGCCCCTGCCGCTGAGCGCCTCGAGATAGGCGGGCAGGGTCGCGACGAGCGTTTTGCCTTCGCCCGTCTTCATTTCGGCGATGCGCCCCTGGAAGAGGCAGATGCCGCCGACGATCTGGACGTGGAAGTGCTTCATGCCGAGCAC
>CANQNB010000109.1 GCA_947625065.1 uncultured Clostridia bacterium
CTCCCGCCTCCTCGAGGACAGGATCATCTTCCTTGCGGGCGAGATCGACGACGCCGTCGCGAACACGGTGGTCGCCCAGCTCATCTACCTCGAGGGCAAGGATCCGACCAAGGACATCAGCCTCTACATCAACAGCCCCGGCGGCTCCGTCACTGCGGGCATGGCGATCTACGACACGATGAACTACGTCAAGTGCGACGTCTCCACCATCTGCATCGGGCTCGCGGCGTCGATGGGCGCCTTTCTGCTCGCGGCGGGCGCGAAGGGCAAGCGCTATGCGCTCAAAAACAGTGAGATCATGATCCACCAGCCCCTCGGCGGCGCGCAGGGGCAGGCGAGCGACATCAAGATCCAGGCGGAGCACATCCTCCGCATTAAGGACAAGATGACCCGCATCCTTGCCGAAAACGCGGGGAGACCTTACGAGACGATCGCGCGCGACACCGACCGCGACAACTATCTCACCGCCGACGAGGCGATGGCATACGGTCTCATCGACCGCGTGTACACCAAGAGATGAGAAGCACACCCGTTTGACATAAAACGGCATACCCATGTCCGCGACACAGCGTTCAAAAACGCATGCGGGAGCAACATTCCCCGTGCGGCAAGAACGCAGGGAGCGGACGCATCGAATGGAGAAATCATGGCAAAATACGAACAACATTGCTCCTTCTGCGGCAAGGAAAAGTCGAAAACAAAAAAGCTGATCGCAGGTCCCGACGGGGTCGCGATCTGCGACGAATGCGTCGAGCTCTGCCGCGACATGCTTTCCAAGCTTCCCTCGTCGCAGCCCGCCGAGCAAGTCGAGCTGAAAAAACCCGCTGAGATCAAGGCGGAACTCGACGAGTACATCATCGGGCAGGACAAGGCGAAGCGGGTGCTCTCCGTCGCCGTGTATAACCACTACAAGCGCATCAACGCGCTTGGTACGGGGAAGGGGGAGGACGACGTCGAGATCGAGAAGAGCAACATTCTTCTCCTCGGACCGACGGGCAGCGGAAAGACGCTGCTCGCGCGTACCCTTGCCAAGATCCTCAACGTGCCCTTCGCCACGAGCGATGCGACCACCCTCACCGAGGCGGGCTATGTGGGCGAAGACGTTGAGAACATCCTCTTAAAGCTCATCCAGAACGCCGACTACGACATCGAGCGCGCCCAACGCGGCATCATCTACATCGACGAGATCGACAAGATCGCGCGCAAGGGGGAGAACGTCTCCATCACGCGGGATGTGTCGGGCGAGGGCGTCCAGCAGGCGCTGCTCAAGATCATCGAGAGCACGGTCGCCAACGTTCCCCCGCAGGGCGGAAGAAAGCACCCCCAGCAGGACTGCATGCGCATCGACACGACGAACATCCTCTTCATCTGCGGCGGCGCGTTCGTGGGGCTCGACAAGATCGTGAGCTCCCGTAAGGACGACTCCGGTCTCGGGTTCGGCGGGAAGGTCAAACTGGGCGAAAACGAGGTGGACTATTCCCTCCTCGACGACGTCAAGCCGCAGGATCTCACCAAGTTCGGGCTCATCCCCGAATTTGTCGGGCGCATCCCCATCGTCGTCTCGTTGCAGGCGCTCGACGAAGCGGCGCTCGTCAACATCCTCACGCAGCCCAAGAATGCGATCATCAAGCAGTACCAGAAGCTCGTCGGGTTCGACGGCGTCAAGCTCACCGTGGAGGACGAAGCTGTGCGCGAGATCGCCAACACCGCCATCCGCCTCAAGACGGGCGCGCGCGGGCTCAGGACGATCATCGAGGGGATCATGACGGACATCATGTTCGACATCCCCACCGAAAAGAACGTGGAAGAGGTCATCATCACGCGCGACTGCGTGGTGGGCGGCGCGAGACCCAAGCTCGTCTACAAAAAGAGCGCATAATTTTTCGCCCCTCTTTGGGAAAAGGGGCAAACCGCATCGAAAGCGTATCGGCGCGGCGTGCAATGCACGCCGCGCCGCTTTTATCAAACCCTTGCGCACGCTTGACAAGTCGGCGCGCGTGTGATACAATCGGTCTGTCGGGAGGTGACGGGATGAAACTGTGTCCGTCGTGCGGAGGAAAAAATGCGGACGAGTTCCGCTTCTGCATCCATTGCGGGAGCGCGCTCGGACGGGGTAAAGAGGGCGGCGCGGTCTCCGTGCGCTATTGCCCCGCGTGCGGCGCGGAGACGGGCGGCGGCTCCTTCTGCCCCGCTTGCGGGTATGCCCTCACCGACGGTTCGACAGAAGACGGGGGTACCATGTCCGAGGATGCTGCCGACGGAAGCATGTTTGAATTGGAGCGGCACGGCGACGGGTCGCTCACGGTCAAAAAATTTTCGGACGGCAATGCCGTGATCGCGACGGTCCCCGAGGGGGTCCACGAGATCGCGGACGGCGCGTTTGCGGGGAGCCGCGTGATGCGCGTCTACCTCCCCAAGACCCTCCTTCGCATCGGCGACCGTGCCTTCAAGGACTGCGCCGACCTCATCGACGTCACCTTTCCGCGGTCGCTCGTCCTCGTCGGGGATGAGGCGTTCGCGGGGTGTAAACTGCTCGCGAAGCCCCTCCCCAAGTTCCTCAAACGGGTGGGGAAGGACGCCATGCGCGGCACCCTCTGGTGGGAGAAAAACGACCCTGCCCACACCCTCCGCCCCTTCCTCTATGAGGAACTGCCCGACGGCACCTACCGCATCAACGGGGCGAAGGAGGGTACCATGTCCGCGACCCGCCTCGAGATCCCTTGCATCGTGAGCGAGATCGGCGCCTACGCCTTTCACAACCGGGAGTTCGTCTCGCTGTGGCTCCCCAAGGGGCTCGTCTCGGTGGGGGAGTGCGCCTTCTTCAACTGCAACCGCCTCGCCTCTCTCACCGTGGAGGAGGGCTCCTGCCTGCAAAAGATCGGCAAAGAGGCGTTCGCGCGCACGGCGCTCACCTCGGTCCGTCTCCCCGAGACGGCGGTCTGCGCAGCCTCCGCCTTCCCCGGCGGATGTTCCGTCCAAAGGGTCTGATTCTCCAAATTGACCAATCTGTTTGCGCAATCGTCAAACGTGTTGGATAGACTTTTCCGCGCGGAAGGGGTATCATAGAGGCACAGACCATCACAAAGGGAGGCGCTTTTATGTCTGATCCAAACAGAACCGAAATTCCCGCAGGGACCAAAAAGACGGGTACCATGTCCGCGAAAAAGGTCCGAAATCTCGTGTTCGGCATCGTCCTTGCCGCGATCCTTCTCGCGGGCACGGTGCACACCGCCGTCGCTTACGCTTCTATCGCGCGCGACCGCTACACGAGTGCGCCCGCAGAGATCGCCCTGTTTCTCCTCATCCCCTACGGCGCCGCCGCGGCGGCGGAAGGGGGCGTGTGGGGGATCGCCGCGGCGGTGGACGCAGTGAAGAGAAAGCATGCCGGAGAGGAGGAAGATCGTGGTAACGGAGAGGGAGAACGAACGCCTCGGTGAAAAACTGTACCGTCTGCGCACAAGCCGCGGCATCTCGCAGGAGGAGCTCGCGGAAGAGCTCGGCGTGTCCCGCCAGACCATCTCGAATTGGGAGAACGACAAGGTAAAGCTCGACGCCGAAAAGGCGGCGCAGCTGTGCGCCTACTATGGCGTCAGCATGGATTCCCTTTTTATGCAGGGGCGATCGGGGCGGCCCATGTCCGAGACAGGGCGTTCAAACTCGCAACAAGCCTCCGTAAACTCGCCCGAAGTCATCCCCGGGGAGAACCCCGCAAAGGAGGGCGAGAAGCGCCCTTCACCCGACGCTTCCTCCCAATCTAAAGCCAAATGGAAGAAGGCGCTCCTCATCGCGGGGATCGCGCTGTTTTTTGCCGTCTTCTGCGCGGCGATCCTTCTCAGCATCTTCGTCCCCGGGGGCGAATCGCTCTCCTCGGTCATCCTGTTTTCCCCGCGCTTCGGCTTCATCGCGCTCGCCTGCGTCTCCTTCGGCATTGTCTTCGCGCTCGCGTGGGCGCTCATTAAATCACTTTGGAAGTAGCCCGCCGCGGGGATTTGTGCAAAATACACAAAGGATATGCTCATATTCGTGCGAATTTTCCCTTGCCAAGCGGCGCGATTTCGTGTAAAATAGAGGAAAACCACAAGTTTTGGGAGGAAGTTATGTCCGGTCTTTTACTCAAAGGCATCAACAAAGTTTATCCCGGCGGCAACCAGGCAGTGTTCAATTTCTGCCTTGAGATCCGGGACAAGGAATTCATGGTCTTCGTCGGTCCCTCCGGATGCGGCAAGTCCACCACCCTCCGCATGATCGCGGGTCTCGAAGAGATCTCCTCGGGCGAACTCTACATCGACGGCAAGCTCGTCAACGACGTCGTCCCCAAGGACAGAGACATCGCCATGGTCTTCCAGAACTACGCGCTCTATCCGCACATGTCCGTGTACGACAACATGGCATTCGGTCTCAAACTCCGCAAGGTTCCCAAGGAAGTCATCGACAGAGACGTCAAGGCAGCCGCAGAGATCCTCGGCATCACCGATTATCTCTCCCGCAAGCCGAAGGCTCTTTCCGGCGGTCAGCGCCAGCGTGTTGCGCTCGGTCGTACCATCGTCCGTAAGCCCAAGGTCTTCCTTCTCGA
>CANQNB010000110.1 GCA_947625065.1 uncultured Clostridia bacterium
CATCCATGCAAAGGGGCTCGGCGAGGGCGTGAGCGAACTGGGCGGTCAGACCGTCTTCGTCAAGGACGGGCAGGCGCGCCTTGCGGACGGGACGCTCGCGGGCAGTGTGCTGAAGATGAACGAGGGCATCCGCAATCTTGTCACGGAGGTGGGCATGCCGCCGGAGCGGGCGGTCGACTGCGCCACCGTCAATCCCGCGCGCGATCTCGGGATCGCGGAGGAGGCGGGGAGCATCCGCTGGGGCAAGCGCGCCGACTTTGCCGTGCTCTCCCCCGACTTCGACGTGCTGCTCACCGTCGTGGGCGGAAAGATCGTCTATCGCAACTTATGAGAATTTTTCTTGAAAGCGGCGACATCGCCGCAGAGATCGATCCCGTAGGCGCGGAGCCCGTGAGCGTGCGCTTTCGCGGCGGCGAGCGGCTCTGGCAGAACGAAAACGGCGCATGGGCAGGGCATGCCCCCGTCCTCTTCCCCCTCTGCGGGGAATGCGCGGCAGTGTTCGGGGGATGGCGCTCCCCAATGAAGCGGCACGGGTTCGCAAGAAGGTGCGTCTTCACGCCTGTGGCGCAGGGCGCGGACTTCGCAAAGTTCCGCCTCACGGCAAACGAGGAAACGCGTGCGCTCTATCCCTTCGAATTCGAGCTCTCCGTGACCTACACGCTCCGTGGAGACGCGCTCGAAATCGGGTACGAAGTCAAAAATTCAGGCGACGGTCCGCTCTCCTTCGGGTGGGGCGGGCACTTCTCGCACGCCCTCTTTTCTCCCCTCGGCGGGCACACGCTGCGCTTTACCGAGGAGGAGGATCTGACCGCCCTCCTGCACGACGAAAATGGGCATTTGACGGGGGAGACCTTGGACATGGGTAGGGGGAAATCGCTCTCCCTCACCGAGGAATTCTTCCGCGGCAGCCGCACCATGATCCTCGGCGGCATCGCCTCGCGCAGGGTCGAGCTCCTCTCCCCCGCGGGGAAACTCGCCGAACTCGCCTTCGAGGGGTTCTCCAATCTCTTGCTCTGGCGCCCGGGCGACGCGCGCATGATCTGCGTGGAGCCGTGGTCCAATCTCCCCGACCGCGCGGGGGAGGAAGAAAAAGAGTTCTGCCGCAAGGACGGGATCCTCACCCTGCCCGCGGGCGGCAGTGCGCGCGCGATGCAAAAAATCACCTACTTCGGAGGGACGTCATGATTTCTTTCGACCGCACGACGCGCACCTTTCACCTGCAGGGGAAGAGCTACTCCTACGTGATGCGGGTGAACGGCAGCGGCTATCTCGAGCATCTCTACTTCGGAGCGCGGGTGGGGGAGGACGACCTCTCCTACCTCAACGCTCCTTGCTTTTTGAGCTTTTCGCCCCTTCCCCCCGATGCGGAGGACCCCGCCTTCTCCCTCGACCACACGCCGCAGGAGTACGGCTGCTTCGGGCAGGGAGATTTCCGCGCGCCCGCTGTGCTCCTTCGGAGGGAGGACGGGTTTGCCGCGAGCCGCTTCCGCTACCGTTCGCACACCGTCGGCGGGCAGAAGTGGGAGAGCGATCTCCCGCATGCGCGCGGCGGCGAGACCTTGACGGTCGTTTTGGAGGACGCGCTCTCCCCCGCGGAGATCCGCCTCTTTTACACCGTGTACGACGACAGCGACGTGCTCGTGCGCTCGGCGGAGATCGTCAATCGCGGAAGTGCGCCCATCAAGGCAGAGAGGGCGTATTCCTTCTCGCTCGATCTTCCCGCGGGGGAATATGAGGCGCTCCGTCTGCATGGCAGGCACCTCGCCGAACGCATTCCCGAACGCACCGACCTCGGACATGGTGCCCTCAAAATCTGTTCGATGCGCGGCGCGTCCTCCCATCAGATGAATCCCTTCCTCGCCCTCCTCGCGCGGGGAGCCACGGAGACGGACGGCGAGTGCTATGCCTTTGAGCTCCTGTACAGCGGCTCCTTCACCCTTGAGGCGGAACAGAGCCAGACGGACACCGTGCGCGTGCAGGGCGGCATCGACGACACGGGATTTTGCTGGACGCTCGGCGCGGGCGAAAAATTCGTCACGCCGCAGGCGGCGATCGCCTATTCGGGCGGCGGGCTCGGCGCTCTCTCGCGCAGCCTGCACGACTTTTTGCGGAACTACGTCCTCCCCGCGGGGGAAGTCTTTGCGCGCCGTCCCATCGTCATCAACCAATGGGAGGCGACCTACTTCGATTTCGACCGCGAAAAGCTCATCGCCCTCATCGAAGAGGCGGCGCCCCTCGGCATCGACACCTTTGTGCTCGACGACGGCTGGTTCGGCAAGCGGGACAGCGACACGAGCGGGCTGGGCGACTGGACGGTCAACACGCACAAGCTCGAGGGCGGGCTCGCGCCCGTCATCGCGGCGTGCAAGGCGCACGGCATGAAGTTCGGCATCTGGTTCGAGCCCGAGATGGTCTCCGAGGACTCTGACCTCTACCGCGCCCACCCCGATTGGGCGATCGGGAAGAGCGACGTCCCCCGCTGCACGAGCAGAAACCAATTCGTGCTCGATTTCACCCGCCCCGAGGTGACCGAGAGCGTCTTCGGTGCGATGGAGCGCATCCTCTCGGAGAACGACATCTCCTATGTGAAGTGGGACATGAACCGCCACATCACCGAGTTCTTCTCCGCCGCGCTCCCTGCCGACCGCATGGGGGAGTTCGCCCACCGCTACATTTTGGGGGTGTATGCGCTCGCGGCGCGGCTGCAACGGCGCTTCCCGGACGTCTTCTTTGAGGGCTGTTCGGGCGGCGGGGGAAGGTTCGATGCGGGCATGCTCGCCTTCTTCCCGCAGATTTGGACGAGTGACGACACCGATGCCGCCGAGCGGGCGAAGATCGAGTGGGCGACCTCTTACGCCTACCCCATGTCCGCGATGAGCTGTCACGTTTCGGCTTGCCCCAACCATCAGACGGGGCGGACGACGCCGTTTGCGACGCGCGGGCTGCTTGCATCACTCGGTCCCACGGGCTACGAGCTCGACCTCTCGACCCTCTCCGCCGAGGAGAAGGCGGGGGTGAAAGAGCAGATCGCGGCATACAGGGAGATCGAAGAGCTCCTCCTTCGCGGCGACCTCTACCGCCTCGCCGATCCCTTCGGGAAAGATGTGTTCGCCGAGATGGTCGTCTCCAAGGACAAAACGCGCGCCTATGCCGTGGGGATGCGGATGCGCGCCGTCCCCGCCGATTTCAACCGCCGCATCCGCCTGCAAGGGCTTGACGAAAACAGGGCATACCATGTCCGCGAGCTGGGGCTCACACTGCACGGATCGACTCTCATGCGGGCGGGCTTGCTTCTCCCGCGGCTGGGGGAATACGACGGCTGGTCATGGCACATCGAGGCGGTCCCGCTTCCCTCATAATGCGAAGCAAAAAGCCTTCCGTCCGGAAGGCTTTTTGCTTGATAATCGTGTTCTCCCTTGCTGTTGTCCCTTTTGGTGAAAGTGGCGCACCGCGCCGAAAGGGGCATGGAACCCCCTCACCGCCTGCGGCGGAGCTCCCCCAGAGGTGGAGCCAAGAGTTCGCTCTCGCAAGCCCTCCCAAAGGTGGAGCCGAGAGGCATTCTAATTACGTCATGTTGAGCGAAGTCGAAACATGTCCTTATTTTTATAATGCGGACACCCTTCGACAGGTTACTTCGCCTACGGCTCGTGTCGACCTTAGTCTACAATAGAAGCCTCGGTCGGGCAGGATGACCACCTCACCCATTCTCAATGAACTGCGCGTTGCTAAACCACGCTTTTGCATAAGCGCACTCAATTTGCCGAACCCTTTCGGCTTATTGTCGGATGGAACAGATAATCGGAACCAAGCTTTTCAAGCGCAAGAGCACATCCGCTCACGGCTTTTTGTTGCTCGCAACAAAAAGTGTGAACTTGCTTACTCCGTCGGGTTCATCAGATCGCACAATTTTACAAGGATGTTGGAGACGGGGAACGCCGCAAGGACCACACAGCAGATGTACAGGATCTGTGTAAACGTGAAGGAGACCGTGTCCCAATCGGTAAAGACGATGTTCCCGAAGGAGGGCACGGCGAGCACAAGGACGCACAGCCCGAGGGAGAAGAGGTACACGCAGAAGCGCAGGATGTTGAAGGGCTGCAAAATGCGGAAGAGCATCACGAGACCCCCGAAGGTGAGGGCGAGCATGTAGAGCGCATGGAGGGTGATGTCCGAAAAGCCGTACTCCGCGGGCAGCAGCGAAGAGGCGGCGTACACCGCCATGATGCATCCGACGAGCGTCACCGCCCCCGGGATGGAGCGGGACAGGACGTAGGGGATGAACTTCCCCTTGACGCGGTCGCCGTTGGGCTGGAGGGAGATGACAAAGGAGGGGAACGCCGCGACGAACACTTCAAAGAGGAGCATGTTGTTCGTCGTGAAGAAGTACCGCGTCCCCATCGCCACGCAGATGATCGCGAGGACGGTGATGAGCAGCGTCTTCATGAGGTAGAGGGAGGCGCACGATTTGATGTTGTTGATCACCCGCCTGCCCTCGTAGACGACGGTGGGCAGATTGCCGAAGTTGTTGTC
>CANQNB010000111.1 GCA_947625065.1 uncultured Clostridia bacterium
ACTCCGCGATCGAAAAGACGCGGGTCATGACATCGACGGTGCCGTCCTCCGCCACCGTACCCTGTATCACGCTCGGCACATAGAAGAAGGCAAACGTCAGAATAAAGATCCCCACGGCGAAGAACATGATCGCCACGATCTTAAAGATGAGATAGAGTTTTTCTTCTGCCTTGCTGCGCGTTGAGATCGCGCTCTCCTCGTAAAATCCGTCCCGTACCATCAGAATTCCACCTTCCCTTCGTAAATTTTTTGGACATTGCCCGTGAGCGTCACCGTGCCGTCTGCGTTGTAGTGGACGATGAGGTCGCCCCCGCGCACCTTGACGGTGATGTCCGTATCCTGTTTGCAATAGCCGTTGAGCACGCAGGCGACCGCCGCTGCCGCCGCCCCCGTACCGCAGGCGTATGTCTCCCCGTTCCCGCGCTCCCAAACGCGCATCTTGACCGTGCTGCCGTTGACCACCCGCACGAATTCGACGTTCGCCTTCTGCGGGAAATATTTGCTGTTCTCGATCTTGGGTCCGAGTTCGCGGACGGGGACGTCGTCCACCTTGTCACAGAAGAGCACGCAGTGCGGGTTGCCAAGATTGACGAGCGTCACCTTGTATTCCCTTCCGTCGATCTCCATCGGCGACATCAGGATCTTCTCTCCATCCCAGATGGAAGGGATGTGCCTTCCGCGGAGCTCCACGAGCCCGAGATTGACGCTTGCGCTCGTGACGACGCCGCCGAAGGAATACACCGTGACCTCCTTGATGCCGCTGAGCGTCTCGATGCGCACCGTCTCGGAGGGAGCGATCCCCTTTTCGTAGAGGTACTTCGCGACGCAGCGGATGGCGTTGCCCGCCATGAGTCCCTCCGAACCGTCCTGATTGAAGATGCGCATCTTGGCGTCGGCGACCTCTGAGCGCTCGATGAGGACGATCCCGTCCCCGCCGATCCCGTAGTGGCGGTCGACGACGTTGATCGCAAGCGATTCGGGGCAGGTGATCTTCCCCTCCAAATCGTCGAAATAGATGTAGTCGTTGCCGCACGACTGCATCTTGACGAAGTCGAGCTTGGTCCTCTCGGTGCGCAGATGGTTGATGTCCACAAGTTCGGTATTGTATTCGGTGAACTTGCTCGCGATGATGTCGCACAGGGAGTTTGCGGTGTCAAGCGAAGTCAGCACCGTGATCCCGCGGAGGATGGCATGGTGATGGAGCTCGATATAGTCGGCGATCGCGTCGGGATCCGTCTTGCCCGTATAGACGATGTAGTCGATCTTCCCTCCGTCGAGGAGCTTGAAGACCTGCTTGGATGTTTTGAGCCGTTCGACGACGGTGACGTCGACACCGAGGTCCTCGATGACCTTTGCCGTGCCCGCCGTCGCATAGAGACCGCAGCCGAGGTCGGCGAATTTTTTGGCGATCGAGACGACTTCGAACTTGTCCTGATCGTTGACCGTAAACAGGACGCCGACGGGGCGCTCCTTGGTCGGATGGCACATCCTGAACCCCGCCGAGACGAGCCCCTTGAAGAGCGCCTCTTCCACCGTCTTGCCGATGCCGAGCGCCTCGCCCGTCGACTTCATCTCGGGGCCGAGCTGGGAATTGACGTCGTTGAGCTTCTCGAAGGAGAAGACGGGCACTTTGACCGCGACGTACGGGGAATCGGGATAGAGCCCCGTGCCGTAGCCGAGCTTTTTGAGCTTTGCGCCCGCCATGATCCTGGTCGCAAGTTCCACCATGGGCACGCCCGTGACCTTGGAGATATACGGGATGGTGCGGGAGGCGCGCGGATTGACTTCGATGACGTAGAGCTCGTTTTGATAGATGAGGTATTGGATGTTGATGAGCCCCTTCGTCCTCAGTTCGAGTGCGAGCCGGGTGGAGACCTCGACGATGCGCGTCTTCATAGCGTCGCTCAGATGATAGGGCGGGTAGACGGCGATGGAGTCCCCCGAGTGTACCCCCGCACGCTCGACGTGCTGCATGATGCCCGGGATGAGGACGTCCGTGCCGTCGGAGATGGCGTCCACCTCCAACTCGCTGCCCATGAGATATTGGTCGCAGAGGACAGGATTCTCGATGTGCTGCGCGAGGATGACGTCCATATAGCGGGAGATGTCGTTCTCCGTAAAGGCGATGGTCATGTTCTGCCCGCCGATGACATAGCTCGGACGGAGAAGAACGGGGTAGCCGAGCGTTTCCGCCGCCGCGGCCGCCTCCTCCTTCGTCATGACGGTCAGCCCCTTGGGACGGGCGATCCCGTAGCTGCCGAGCAGGGCGTCGAACCGCTTGCGGTCCTCCGCCATATCCACGCTGTCGGCGCTCGTCCCTAGGATGCGCACTCCCTTCTTCGCGAGATAGCCGCAGAGGTTGATCGCCGTCTGTCCGCCGAAGGTGACGACGACGCCGTACGGTCTCTCCACGTCGATGACGTTTTGCACGTCCTCGGGGGTGAGCGGCTCGAAATACAGCCTGTCCGCCGTGTCGAAGTCGGTGGAGACCGTCTCGGGATTGTTGTTGATGATGACGACCTCGTAGCCGAGGTCCTTGAGCGTCCACACGCAGTGGACGGAGGAGTAGTCGAATTCGATGCCCTGCCCGATGCGGATGGGACCCGAGCCGATGACGATCACCCGCCTCTTTTTGCTCCTGCCGACGAAGGGTCCCGCCTCGTCGTGGGAGAGGTCGTCGTACGTCGAATAGAAGTAGGGCGTCTGCGCGGAGAACTCTGCGGCGCAGGTATCCACCATTTTGAAGCACGCCCTTCTGTGCGCGGGGAGCGTTTCCCCCGAGATGCGGGCGAGCGCCCTGTCCGTATAGCCGAGGCGCTTCCCCTCGGCATAGTCCGCCCGGGAGAGCTTTCTTGCGCGGATGCCGTCTTCATAGCGGATGAGATTTGCGATCTTTGCGAGGAACCACTCGTCGATTTTCGTGACGGCGTAGATCTCCTCTGCGGAAATGCCCGCTTTGAGCGCCGCGTAGACGGCGAAGAGGCGCTCGTCCGTCTGCTTGGGGAGTTCCCCCCGCAGCTCCTCGCGGGACATCCCGCGGAACTTGGGGTGATCGAGGGTGTCGAGCGAGATCTCCGCCCCGCGGACCGCCTTCATGATCGCCTGCTCGAAGGAGGAGCCGATCGCCATGACCTCCCCCGTCGCCTTCATGCGGGAGCCGAGCGTCCTGCCCGCATACAAAAATTTATCGAAGGGCCATTTGGGAAGTTTGACGACCACATAGTCGAGCGCGGGCTCGAAGCAGGCGTAGGTCTTGCCCGTGACGTCGTTTTTGATCTCGTCGAGGGTGTAGCCGAGCGCGATCTTGGCGGCGACCTTGGCGATGGGATAGCCCGTCGCCTTGGAGGCGAGCGCGGAGGAACGGGAGACGCGCGGATTCACCTCGATGACGGCATATTCGAAGCTGTCGGGATGGAGGGCGAACTGGCAGTTGCATCCCCCCTCGATGCCGAGCTCCGTGATGATGTCGAGAGAGGCGGTGCGGAGCATCTGGTATTCCCTGTCCGAAAGGGTGACGGCGGGTGCGATGACGATGGAGTCCCCCGTGTGGATGCCGACGGGGTCGAAGTTCTCCATCGAGCAGACGGTGAGCACGTTCCCCTTTCCGTCGCGCAGGACCTCGAACTCGATCTCCTTCCAGCCGCCGATGTATTTTTCGATGAGCACCTGCGTGATGGGAGAGAGCATGAGTCCGTTGTGGGCGATGACCCGCAGTTCCTGCTCGTCCCGTGCGACGCCGCCGCCCGCGCCGCCCAGCGTGAACGCGGGGCGCACGATGACGGGGTAGCCGAGCTTTTCAGCGACCGCGGCGCAGTCGTCCTCCGTGTATGCGACATCGGAGGGAACGACGGGCTGCCCGATCTTCTCCATCGTCTGCTTGAACAGCTCCCTGTCCTCGGCGCGGTCGATGGCGTCGAGCTTGGCGCCGATGAGGCGGACCCCCCATTCGTCGAGAAAGCCGCTCTTGGCGAGGCTGCACCCGAGGGTCAGCCCCGTCTGCCCGCCGAGGGAGGCGAGGAGGGAATCGGGTCTCTCCTTGATGATGATGCGTTTGAGGGTGTCCTCCGTGAGGGGTTCAAGATAGATCTCGTCCGCCAGCATGCGATCGGTCATGATCGTGGCGGGATTGGAGTTGCAGAGGACGACGTTGCAGCCCGCCTCCTTCAGGACACGGCAAGCCTGCGTGCCCGCATAGTCGAACTCGGCTGCCTGCCCGATGACGATCGGACCCGAGCCGATGACGAGGACCTTTTGAATATCCGCTCTTTTCGGCATATCAGCCCTCCTTGGACGCCTTCATGCGGGCGAGAAATTGGTCGAACAGGAAGTTCGCGTCGTGCGGACCTGCGCACGACTCGGGGTGGAATTGCACGGTGCTTGCGCTGTATGCGGGATAGTCGATCCCCTCGCAGGTGCCGTCGTT
>CANQNB010000112.1 GCA_947625065.1 uncultured Clostridia bacterium
CGGTCTTCTATATCGCGGTCAACGTCAATTCCCTGGTCATGGCATTTGAACGCTATGACTATACCACGGGGGCAACTTCCTTTGCGGGATTCGGGCAATTCCGGCAGGCGTTCTATCTTCTGTTTCGGTCTCCCGAGCTCTCCGCCGCATGGAAAAATACATTGCTTCTCTTTGTGTTTTCCTTGATCGGAGACGGACTGGGAGTATTGTTCTCCTATTACATCGCAAAGAAAAAGCCGCTTGCAAACCTTCTGAAGATCGGGATCGTTTTGCCGACCCTTCTCTCTGCGATCGCGATGGCAGTACTCTTCAAATACTTCGGCGAACGCGCCTTCCCTGTCCTCTTTCACACCGAAAGCGGGCTGTTTTCGGGAAACGCCGTCCTGCCTGTTTTGCTCTTCTACCACGTTTGGATGGGGCTCGGGACAAGTGTGCTCGTCTTGTCCGGCACGATGAGCGCGATCCCGAAGTCCCTCTCCGAGGCAGCGGAATTGGATGGCTGT
Source organism: uncultured Clostridia bacterium (assembly GCA_947625065.1). Taxonomy (GTDB): domain Bacteria; phylum Bacillota; class Clostridia; order Christensenellales; family Borkfalkiaceae; genus Gallimonas. The sequence goes on from CANQNB010000112.1 coordinate 504, forward strand.
ACCTTTTTGAAAGAACTCTTTTATATCACGCTGCCCATGATCTATCCCACGCTTGTCACTTTTCTCGTGATCGACGTCGCCGGGATCTTCGTCGGGCAGATGGAGCTCTTTCACTTTTTTGCGGACGAAGCCGATCCCGCGCTCTTTACTTACGGCTACTACCTCTTCCGCCAAACGCGGAACGCAACGCTTGCCGAATACCCCGTGCTTGCCGCGATGGGCGCGCTCTTTACGCTCGTCACTGCGCCGCTCGCACTCTTTTCGAAAAAGCTATTGCTCCGTTTGGGTCCTTCCACCGAATGAATATGAAAAACTTCAGAGAAAAAATCAAAAAAAGTACGAGCAAGCTGCCTGCATTGATCCTTTTCGTGTTCATGGCGGCATACTTTTTGCTCGTCCTTTTTTTGCTGATCTGGGGGCTGTCCGTCTCTTTGAAATCCGTTGCCCAATTCCGCGCCTCTCCGCTCGGCTTCCCCGAAGGAAAATGGCATTTCGAAAATTACCTCAATGCTTTCAAAACCTTCAATGTTCCTCTCAAAGGCGGAAGAGTAAAAATCGGGCTCCTCACGCAATACGGCTATTCCATGCTCTATGCGGTGGGCGGGGCGTTTTTTGCAACGCTTGTGCCCTGCGTCACAGCATATGTCACCGCAAAATTTCCCTTCCGTTTCGGGAAGATCATCTATGCGATCGTCGTGATCGCGCTCGGTTTTCCCATTGTCGGAGCACTTCCTTCTCAACTTCGGCTGATGTCTCTTCTCGGTCTCTACGATTCCTTTTTCGGTGTTTGGCTCATGCAGGCGAGCTTTCTCGGCATCTACTTTCTCATCTTTCATGCGGCATTTTCGGGTGCGCCCAAAGATATTTCGGAAGCTGCCGAGATCGACGGGGCGGGGAATTTGCGCATCTTTCTCGAAATCGCACTTCCGCTTTCCGGAAAACTCTTCTTCACCGTCATGCTCATCAAGTTTATCGGCTTTTGGAACGATTATCAGACGCCGATGCTCTTTTTGCCCTCCTTCCCGACGGCGGCATACGGAATGTATTATTTCTTCTTCGACACGCGAACGACCTCCGCTTGGCCGACCATGAAGATCGCGGGAGCCATCCTGCTGCTTACTCCCGTTTTTATTGTCTTTCTTTGCTTTCAGAAGAGGCTCGTGGGCGACCTCATGCTCGGCGGGATCAAGGAATAGGGGAATCGGGAATCAAAGAAGATAGAGATAATTTGAACCCCTGATGTTCAGAAAAAATTTTATAAAATTCTTGGAACATATTGACATTTACCCATGTCTTTCTCAACGACCCCACGCGCGGCTACGGCATCGGCATCGAAAAGATGATCCGGGAATAGGACAACTTTGACGGCTCATATCATGTGATATGAGCCTGTTTTTTGTGCGGGATTGCTTCGAACGCTGTTTCGAGCGCAAAAAGACGCTGATCGTCTTTGGCGCGATCTATCTCCTCGGGGCGATCCTCGGCATGTGCTTCATCCGGACGCCCGCCGTCTACGACTATCATCTCGGGCTGTGCGTGCGCTATATGGACCGCGTCTGCTTCTCCGACCGCAACATCTTTCTTATCTTCCTCGAAAGGATGTGCGGCTGTACCCTTCTGCTCGCCCTCATGATCGCCTCGGGCGTTCACTTCGCCGCTTTGCTCGTCCCGCCGGGGATCCTGCTCTACCGGGCATACACGCTCGGCGGGAGCCTTATCATCTTCTTCTCCGTCTACCGCGCGACGGGCGCACTCGTCGTGCTCGTGCTCTATCTGCCCGTCCATCTCCTCATCGACGCCGTCCTCATCGCGGCGACCGTCGTCTCCTGCGGAAGGGCGCACAGATTTTGCTTTTGCAGGACGGACTTCACCCTTCTCGGTCTCGACTTTGCCGCCTTCTTTTTGCTCATCGCCGCCATCTGTCTCGTCGAAGCGGTCTTGCTGCTCGCCGTTTTTCATCCCATCGGCACGATCATCTGATAATTTTCCGAAAGCCGCGCATACTGCGGGTATGAAAAAATTATTGTGTACTTTGCTGGCTGCCCTCACGGCAGCGACCGCAATCGCCTCGTGGGGAAATGCCGCCCTCACGGCGGACGCCGCAGAGCCCGTCTGCGGAGGGAAGGCGGTATATCTGTGCGACGAAGGGAGCGGCACGGAGGTCTACTCGCGCGACGCCGAAAGACAGCTCCCCATCGCGAGCATGTGTAAGATCATGACGCTCGTTCTGTCCTTCGAGGCGGTGGAGAGCGGAGAGCTCGGCTACGACGAGCCCATCACGGTGAGTGAAAACGCGTCGGGCATGGGGGGCTCGCAAGTCTTTCTCGATACGGGGCTCACCTACTCCGCCCGCGATCTCATCAAGACGGTGGCGGTCTGCTCGGCGAATGACTCCTGCGTCGCCCTTGCCGAACGCATCGCGGGGAGCGAGAGCGGCTTCGTTGCCCGCATGAACAGCCGTGCGAAGGAACTCGGGGCGGAGAACACCCTCTTTGCAAACTGCACGGGGCTGCCCAAGGATCCGCAGTATTCGTGCGCGAAGGACGTCGCGCTCATGCTCAAAGAACTGCTGCGCCACGAGGAATACTTTGCGCTCTGCCGCATCCGCTACGAGGAATTCTCCCACCCCGACGGGAGGACGACGAGCATCACGAACACCAACAAACTTCTCCGCAAGTATGCGGGCTGCGACGGCGGAAAGACGGGGTTCACGAGCGAAGCCGGCTTCTGCCTTGCCGCGACGGCGAAGCGGGGGGAGACCCGCCTCATCTCCGTCGTCATCGGCGCGGACAGCTCGGATGCGCGCTTCAACGGCGTCGCCGCCCTGCTTGATTACGGGTTCGAACACTATGAGACCCGCGTCGTATTGGAGGCGGGAAGGGAACTCGACATGCGCGCACAGGTTCGCGGAGCCAAGAAGAAGGAGGTCTCCGTCGTCGCAGAGTCGCCGCTCTCCCTGTTCGCAAAGAGGGGGGAGGAGACGGAATACACCCTCTCCTACGACCTCAATGAGGGGCTTAGGGCGCCCATAGCGAAGGGAGATACCGTCGGAAGCGTCACCCTGTATGCGGAGGGGGTCGAGATCGCGCGGACGGAGCTGCTCGCGGGAGAGGATGCGCCGCGGCTGCGCTGGTGGGATGCCCTGCGCGAGACAGCGCGAAATTGGCAATAAGCCGCACAAACAAGGTAATATGCGTGACATAATAATCCGCACATTGCCTTTTTTTGTTGACTTCATGCACAAAAGTGTGCTATAATCCTCTCGCTATGAAAATGAATACGAGAGAAACACTGAAAGTCAACGAAAAGGGACACCTCGAGATCGGGGGAGCGGACTGCGTCGATCTCGCAAAGAAGTTCGGGACGCCCCTCTATGTCTTCGATGAAAAACACATCCGCGACATGATGCGCGTCTACCGCGACACCATCGCCGAGGAATACGACGGGCGGGGCCTCGTGCTGTATGCCTCCAAGGCATTCTCGTGCAAGGCGATGTACGCGATCGCCAAGCAGGAGCAGATCGGCGCGGACGTCGTCTCGGGCGGGGAGCTGTATACCGCCCTGCAGGCGGGATTCCCCGCGGAAAAGATCTACATGCACGGCAACAATAAATTGCCCTCCGAGGTCGCCGAGGCGCTCGACGCGGGGGTCGGCTGCATCGTGCTCGACTCCATGACGGAGGCGGACCTCGTGGAGAGGGAGGCAGCGGTGCGCGGAAGGGTGCAAAATGTGCTCATCCGCATCAATCCCGGGGTGGAGGCGCACACCCACGCCTTTGTCCAGACCGCACTGCCCGACTCCAAATTTGGCTTTTCCGTCGCGAACGGCGCCGCCGAAGAGATGACGGCGTACGTTCTCGGCAAGCAGCATCTCTGCCTGCGGGGATACCAC
>CANQNB010000113.1 GCA_947625065.1 uncultured Clostridia bacterium
CATCAACCAGCTCCGCGAGAAGGTGGGGGTCATGTTCGGCAATCCCGAAGTCACCCCCGGCGGCAAGGCGCTCAAATTCTACGCCTCCATCCGCATCGACGTCCGCAAGACGGACATGATCAAGGATACCGAGGGCGCCACGGGCAACCGCACCCGCGCCAAGGTCGTCAAGAACAAGCTCGCGCCTCCCTTCCGTCAGGCGGAGTTCGACATCCTCTATGGCGAGGGCGTGTCGCAGGAGGGCTGCGTGATCGATCTCGGTCTCCAATACGACGTCATCAAGAAGAGCGGCGCGTGGTTCAGCTATAACGACAACAAAGTCGCCAACGGGCGCGAAAAGATGCGGCAATTCCTCAAGGACAACCCCGAGCTCATGGAGGAGATGATCGCCAAGATCCGTGCCGCGGCGAAGGGCTCTCCCGTCGACGAGGTCGCCGGCGGCGAAGAGTAAGATTTTTCGTTCAATTTGTTTTCTTGCCTCCGCCCCCGTGGGGCGCATGCCCGAAAACAAATTGAACGAGGAAAGTGGCATTCTGCGTCCTCTCGGGTCGTCGTCTCATTCGCTCGACCCGTCATTAAGCGCGAAGTGTCGCGCAAATTGAGTGCGCTGCCGCAGGGCGACCCTGCTTCGCGCAGTAATTTATAGCACTTCCCCGCAGGCGGATCTTTACGCCCGACAGCAAAAACTTGGACCATCATGAAACATCAATTCTTAAAAGTTGCGGCGGCGAGCCCAGAGCTCAAAGTTGCCGACCCCGCCTTCAACGCACAGAAGATCATCGAGATCATCGAGGCGCAGCACCAAAAGGGGACCGAGCTTCTCGTCTTCCCCGAGCTCGGCATTTCGGGCTATACCTGCGGCGACCTCTTCCTGCAAAAGACGCTGCTCGACGGCTGTCTCGGCGCGCTCAAAATGATCGCCGAGAGCACAAAGGGGTATCCCATGCTCGTGTTCGTGGGGCTTCCGCTCGCTGTGGACGGCAAGCTCTACAACTGCGCCGCAGCCCTTTGCGGCGGGGAAATCAAGGGCGTCATTCCCAAGACGCACATCCCCAATTACAACGAATTTTACGAGGCGCGCTACTTTTCTCCCGCCCCCGGGGGAACGCGCCGGCTTCCCTTCGGCGGGGAAGAGAACGACGGCGCGGCTTTTTCCGCCGAGCTCGTCTTCCGCGATGAAGATCACCCCGAGATCGCCGTCGGCTGCGAGATCTGCGAGGACCTCTGGGCGCCCGCATCCCCCGCCGTAGGGCTCGTGCAAAGGGGCGCATCGGTCATCGTCAACCTTTCCGCCTCCAACGAGACAGTGGGCAAGCGCGAATACCGCCACAAGCTCATCGCCGCCCAGTCGGGCAAAAACCTCTGCGGCTACGTCTATGCGAGCGCGGGCGTAGGGGAGTCCACCTCGGACATGGTATTCGCGGGCAACAATATGATCTACGAAAACGGCACCCTTCTCGCGGAGAGCCTGCCCTTCTCGGGAGAGGTCTGCGAGGCGGAGATCGACGTCGGTTTCCTGCTCAACGAGCGCAGGCGGAACAACACCTTCCGCGCGGAAACAGCCGGCAGCGATTGGCTGGATGCCCGTTTCGTCACCGAGGGAGATCTCACCCTCCGCACCGTCGACCCCACGCCCTTCGTCCCGCACGAGGCGGGGGAGCGCTTTGAGCGCGCCGAACTCGTTCTCACCGCGCAGGCGCATGCGCTTGCGAGAAGGCTCTCTCAGATCCACGCCAAAACGGCGGTCATCGGGGTTTCGGGCGGGCTCGATTCCACCCTCGCCCTCCTCGTCACCTGCCGCGCCTTCGACCTCCTTCAAAAGGATCGTAAGAGCATTTACGCCTATACCATGCCCGGATTCGGCACGTCAAAACGAACAAAAGGCAACGCAGATGCCCTCATGGAGACGCTCGGCGTTTCGGCGTTCTGCGTACCCATTTCAGACGCCGTCCTCGTCCACTTCAGGGACACGGGGCACGACCCCGCCATCCGCGATACCGCCTACGAAAACGCGCAGGCGCGCTACCGCACGATGGTCCTCATGGACGTCGCCAACGAGACGGGCGGGATCGTCATCGGCACGGGGGACCTCTCCGAACTCGCCCTCGGCTGGTGCACCTACAACGGCGACCACATGTCGATGTACGCCGTCAACTGCTCCGTCCCCAAGACGCTCGTGCGCCATCTCGTCGGCGCGGAGGCAGAGCGCCTCGGCGGGGAGGCGAAGTCGCTCCTTCTCGACATCCTCGGCACGGAGATCTCTCCGGAGCTGCTCCCTCCCGACGAAAGGGGGGGCATCGCGCAGAAAACGGAGGACCTCATCGGTCCCTACGAGCTCACCGATTTCTATCTCTATCACTTTTTGCGCAGGGGGGACGGACCCGCAAAGATCCTCTATCTTGCGGAGCGCGCCTTTGCAGAAAAATACGACCGCGCGACCCTCAAAAAGTGGCTCGTGAACTTTTTCGAACGCTTCTTCTCGCAGCAATTCAAGCGCAACTGCGTGCCCGACGGCGTCAAGGTGGGTTCGGTCTCCCTCTCGCCGCGCGCCGATCTGCGCATGCCTTCGGACGCCTCCGCGGCGCTCTGGATCGAGGAAGCGCAAAACCTGTAGCGGGTGAGGCTTCTCTTCGAAGTTTGAGGAGAAGACATCAAACAGGCTACCCATGTCCGAAGTCACCCGCTTCCGAACGCCCGAAGAGGGCACATCGGACGAAACAAAATAAAAAATATTTTTGCGCACAGCATAGCGCAAAGGGGAGGAACCAAATGGCATTCAAAAAGGACTTTGCATGGGGCGTCGCGACGGCGTCCTATCAGATCGAAGGCGGCGCGCACGAGGCAGACAAGGGGCTCAACGTCTGGGACGTCGGCTCCGCCACGCCGGGGCGCATCTTCGAGGGGCACTCGGGTGACGTGGGTTGCGACCACTATCACAGATTCCGCGAGGACGTCGCGCTCATGAAGCAGCTCGGCATCAAGGCCTACCGCTTCTCCATCAACTGGGCGCGCCTCATTCCCGCCGGCATCGGCAGGGTGAGCGAAGACGGCAGGCGCTTCTACACCGAACTTCTTCAGGCGCTCAAGGAGGCGGGCATCGAGCCGTGGATCACCCTCTTCCACTGGGACTATCCCTACGCGCTCTACCTGCGCGGCGGCTGGCTCAATGCGGCGAGCCCGCTCTGGTTCGAGCGGTACGCCAAGGTGTGCGCCGAGCTGTTCGGGGAATTCTGCGACCACTTCATCCTCATCAACGAGCCGCAGTGCTTCCTCGGGCTGGGGCACTGGACGGGGGAACACGCGCCCTTCCTTAAACTTCCGACCGCCGAAGTGATGCGCGCGGCACACAACGTTCTGCTCGCGTGCGGACGTGCGGAAAAGGTCATCCGCAGCACCATTCCCCGCCCCGTCAAGATCGGCACCGCGCAGGCGTATTGGCCCGCCCTCCCCGCAAGGGAGGAGGACTACGAGCTCGCAAAGCGCGACACCTTCGCCTGCCACAAGAACTTCGGCTCGGTCAACTATTACACCGATCCCCTCATCTTCGGCAGATACCCCGAGGAGTTCGCGGCATGGCAGCATGAGTGCGGCTTCACCTATCCGAAGTCCGACATGGACCTCATCAAGAGCCGGACCGACTTCTACGGCTTCAATACTTATTCGGGCGATTATGTGACGGAGGAAGGGGGCGAGTTGAAGCGTTTGACCCCACCCATGTCCACGCCCAAGACGGATATGCGCTGGAATGTCCACCCCGACGCCCTCTATTATGGACCCAAATTTTTGTGGGAACGCTACGGTCTCCCGCTCGTCTGCACGGAGAACGGCGTCGCCCTCGCGGAGTGGAAGGATCTCAACGGGGAGGTCAAGGATCCCGCCCGCATCGACTTCCTCAAGCGGTATCTCCGCGCCCTCTCCCGCGCGGCGGAGGAGACGGAGATCGACGGCTATTTCCACTGGTCGTTCATCGACAACATCGAGTGGGCGGAGGGGGCGTCGAAGAAGTTCGGGCTCGTGCACGTCGACTACGACACCTTGGAGCGCACCCCGAAGGACAGCGCGCGCTTCTACCAAAAAGTCATCGCGACCAACGGCGAAGAGATTTTTCGTTAAGTTTTGAAGACAGATGTTGATAACTCATTTTTTGCGTAAGGGGACGGCGCTGCCGTCCCTTTTCTCCCCTCATACCGGTCGACCGAGGCTTCTATTTCCCGAAGTACGAAGTCCGACCCTTGCCCTCCCCCTTATACCTGAGGGGGAGGGATGCCGTAAGGCAGGGAGGGGGTGCATTCTAATAACGTCACCCTGTCCTTGGCTCCTAATCACGTCACCCTGAGC
>CANQNB010000114.1 GCA_947625065.1 uncultured Clostridia bacterium
AACACAACACCCCTTCAGTCACGCAAGGGCAGCGTGACAGCTCCCCCAGAGGTGGAGCCAAGGGGCACATTCTGATCATATCACAAAAAAAACGGCGCCCGAATGGACGCCGTTTTTTGCTTTTTCATGTGTTTGAGAGGCTCGTCTTCGGACATGGTATGCCCGAATGAGGTCAATCTCTTCGGTTTGGAGCGGTTCTTCTCAGAGAGAAGGACCCGTCGCAGAGGGCGCATAGACGCGTGCGGAGAGCTCCTGATTGAGCGCATACAGCCCCTTCGCGTCGCCGCCGAACAGCTTCATCTTCTTGACCATGTCGTCGGCGTTGGTCTCCTCTTCGCCCTGTTCCTTGATGAACCAATCGAGGAACTGCATGGTCTTGTAGTCCTTCTGTTCGAACGCCTCGTGATAGATGGCGGTGATGAGGGACGTCACATACTGCTCGTGTTCGTACCCCGCTTCGAGGGGCGCGAGATGGTCCTTGAAGGTCTTGTCGGGCTTCGCGACTGCCTGGAACTGCACGCGGATGCCGTTGTTGATGAGGTATCTGCGGATCATGAAGGCATGGTCGCGCTCCTCCTGCGCCTGGACTTCGTACCAATGCGCAAAGCCGTCGAGCCCCTCGTCGGCATAGTAATTGGCGAAGTCGAGATAGAGATACGCCGAGTAGAGCTCCTTGTTGATCTGGTCGTTCAACATTTCTGCAATTTTTTTGTTGAGCATAGTTTCACCTCCCTTTGGATACCTTGCATTATACCACGCCCGCCTCCAAATTGCAAGAATTTTTTCGCCCTTTGCTCCCCTATTTGCTCCCTTTTTTGACCTGCACTTTTTCAGGAATTGACCGCGGCGGGAGCGGGGTCTGCGGTGCTTCCCGCATCGGAGATCTGCACATCCACCGCGAGCGTAAAGGTGAGGGAATGAAGGGTGTATTCGGGGAGCGTATCAATGACGCGCATGGGCTCGTGGCTGACGAAGATCTCGCCGACAGAGGCGACAGTGCGCCCGTTCGCATCGAAGACGGAAAAGACGCCCCCGAGAAAATCGCCCGCGGCGCACCAATTCAGAAAGCCGAGGTCAAAGATGGTGCGCAGTTTGCGCCGCACCTTGCGCACGAGCGCGACAAAGCGGGTGCCGTGTTTGATCTCGACGGCGCCCGGCTCCGCGGGGCTCTCCCTCACCGTAGCAACGTTCCGGTTGTGGCGGTAAGGGTCGTAGATCCTGAGGCGGGGCGTGCCGCCGTCAAGACTCCCCTCGACATGAAAAAGTTTTCTGCCGAGTTCATCGAAGACGTCAAAAGAATCGTTCCAGCAGACGATCTTATCCTCGAACAACATTTTCATAGAACACCTGTTTTTGCAAAATAGCGCCGGATGGTGGGGACTACAGGGGAGATGCGACCGTGACATTCTAATTACGTCATGTTGAGCGTAGTCGAAACATGTCCTTATTTTATAATGCGGACACCCTTCGACTATGCTACTTCGCCTACGGCTCGTGTCGACCTTAGTCTACAATAGAAGCCTCGGTCGGACAGGGTGACGTAATTAGAAGTGCGGGGGCGAAACCACACCCCTCCCTCGGACATGGGTGCCACGAATGCGGTCTGCTCCTGCAATCCCCCCGAGCCGCGCCGCACAAAATTCAGAACAGCGGCACGGGCTTCACGCCTTCGTATCTGTCCTTTGCGGTGCGTTGGGCGGCGTAGTTGTTTTGGCTGTTCTTGCCGTACATGTAGAAGTTGAAGTCGTGCGTTCCAGCAGCCCGCGGCAAGAGCGAACCCTGCTGCTCCATGGCGCCGTCGCCCTCCGAGAGCACCGAGATGTTCACGTGCAGATACATGAGGTCTGCAAGCTCGTTATTGAGCGCGGAGAGGTCGACAGCGGAATAATTTCTGCCGCCCCCGTAAAGCGCGATGCCGCCGTGGACGTACTGCTTTCCGTCAGAAGTCGTCTCGATGACGTTGCCGTACACGGTAGGGTCCTTGGTGGAGACGAAGTCGAGCATGCCCTTGATGTCGAGGTTGAGCCAAGCGGAGAGCACGCCCCCCGGCGACTCGATGAGCGTGGAGGAATCTACGAGTGCAAGGTCCTTCCAATCGTACAGTCGCACGTCCCCTTCGAGGCGGAGGACAGAGGCGAACGACGTCCCGCCCGAGCGTTCCCAATCGTCCGTTGCATACGTCGAAGTGCTTCTTTCATAGAGGTACTCGCCCGAGAAGTTGCTCTCGATGCCCACGGTGAACAGCCCGCTCGTCTCGAGCACCGAATCTTTGAGGGTGACATCGGTCATGACGTAGTGGGTGTAGAACCAATCGTCTTCGTAGAGTTTTCCGTCGCCGTAGCGGTTGGACTTTCCGCTCTCGGCATATGCCTTTCCGTTTTGGTCGAGGAGAGCCGGCTCCTGCGAATTGACCTTGGAGGCACGCAGCGCCCTGTTTGCGCCCACCTTCAGGAGAAACTCTCTGCCCTGCGAGAGGATGCATCCTTCGATGGTGACATGGATGCGCTCGCTGTCGACACCCGAAGCATTTGCGGTAAGACTGTCCACAAAATAATGGTCGCCGTTGCGGTTGCCGCCATAGGCACGGACGACGTTGCGCCCGTTTCTTATACGGCAGTTGACGATCTCACAGTCCGCGTTGATCTCCAAAGTGGTACCTGTGAGGTTGAGGTTCACGAGATCGTACCCGCCCTCGGCATTTAAGAGGGAATCGTCGGAGCAGCCGAGCAGGTTGACACCGTACAGTTTTACGTCGTTTGTTCTCACGAGGAAGGCGCAGTTGTCCTGCCCCGCGACGGATGCCGTCTGCTTGTAGTTTACGAAATACAGCGGACCGCGGTAGAAGCTGAGCAGCGGCTTACCGGTGTTGTCGAGGGCATGGGTGAAGTTGTCGGCGTCAATGGATTTTCCGTTGCCGTAGACGTCGTTCTTGAACTCCAACACATAGGAGAGATAGGCGTCATTCTCCGTGGCATCCTTGGTATTTTTGTACCACTCGATGTTATAGGTGGACTTGAAGCGGTGGTTCCTGAGGTATTCGTTGCGCTGTTCGAGGGTGAAGGCAGTGCCTGCGGCATCGGTGCCGAGCTTGATATTCTCTGTGAGAACGACGACCTTCCCGTCCTCGGTAGCCTTCACGAGTTCGGGCGCATTCTTCACGGCAACGGCATCCTTGACGACGTCGACCGTGAGTTCCTCGCGGACATTGGATTGGAACGCGCTGTTGAACTTCCACTCTGCGGCAATGGTCACCTTGCCCGTCCCCTTAGGGATGATCGTGGGAACGCCGCCGCGGACTTCGACGGTTGCGATCGTCTCGTCGGAGACGGAGTACTCAATCTCATCCCCCGCGAGCGAGACGACGGTCGAAGAGGCGGAAGAAGAGGATACGGAATAGACGGTGAGCGGGAAGGCGTTTTCGGTGACGGTGAGGTCATCGGCATATACCATGCCCGCAATCGTGTACCTCGCGGCACGGTCTGTCTGCAGTTCTTTCCTTGCGATCTGCACGACGCTGATCCTTCTCACGGCGAAGATGCGGATCTCGCGGACGATGACGCTTTCACCGTAGCGGGCAGTCACTTTGAGGACAAACTCCCCTTCCTTGGCGGGGGTGACGGTCGCAAAGGCGCCGCTCTCATCCACTGAGAGGTCCTCCGCGCTTCCCGTGTATTCCCACGTGTAGGCGACGCCCTTGGCTCCCGAGGAAGCTACGGCGTAGAAACTCACGGCATTGCCCGTAGACAGGGCGACCTGCCGCCCGCCGTCCTCCGCCGTCTCAACGCTCCTGTCCGAAGTGACGCTGAATGCGAACTCCGTAAAGGAGAAGGAGAGCGAAGAGAACTCTTTGCCTCCCGCAATGATGCGGAAGGGCGCGTTGTTGTCGGAAATGGCGGAGCTGTCGACTGCGATGTCGAGAATATACCGTCCTCCGCCCAAATTTGTACTTTTTGTGAGTCTGAGACTGTCGTTTGCGGGGAGGAACTTCGGTCCACCGCCCGAGCATTCGACAAAGAGTTGGGTCTCTGTGGTGCCGAGGGCGAGCTGTATGCCGCGGAAATCGGCGCTCCCATTGATGAGGACGGCGTCCTTGGGTTTTATGACATTGAGAGTGACATTTTTGACGATGTCGCCGCCTACACCGCCGGGCACGGTCACGGCGAGCTGCGCGGTGCCGGAGAAGGGGAGGAAGACGGACTTTGCGCCGCGGTCGATCTCGGTGTAAAATCCCGCCCTGCTCTTGAGCTCGTACTGCGTGTGCTCGATGGGGTAGATGTCCATGCCGTAGGAGTAAGTGCCGGTGGGGATGGTCGCCTCGTACCCGTTCTC
>CANQNB010000115.1 GCA_947625065.1 uncultured Clostridia bacterium
GTCCTCCATGTTCTCGGGCTGCGAAAGCCTCGACACCATCGAGCTCTCCGACGTCCACGCGATCAAGAGCAGTGCGTTCAGCGGCACGGCGCTCACCTCCTTCACCATCGGGGCGAACACCGAAACCGTCGACGCGAGCGTGTTTGCGAACATCGAGACGCTCACAAAGGTCAAGATCGAGTCCCCGAATGTGACCATCGGCAAAGAGGCATTCAAGGACAGCGGTCTCACCGAGGTCGAATTCCCCGAAGACGCGAGCGGCATCACCTTCGGCGACAACGCATTCGACGGCTGCAAGTTCGAGAGTTTCACGGTTCCCAACGCAAAATCGATCGGCAAGTACTTCCTTGCGAACAATGCGCAGCTCACCAATATCCAATTTGCAGAAGATTTCGCGCTTGCGGAATTGCCCGCACACTTCTTCGACGGCTGCACCTCGCTCACCAAGATCGATCTTCCGCAGAGCGTGACGAGCCTCGGCGCGTATGCTCTCGGCAACACGGGTCTTGTCACCTATGAGGTCCCCGCGCAGATCGCGACGTTCGGCGAGGGCGCCCTTGCGAACAACGAGAAACTGAAGACCGTCACCTTCGCAGAAGGCAGCACGCTTGAGAAGTTCGGCAGCAAAGCGTTCTTCCAGGATAAGGCTCTGACGAGCGTGACCCTTCCCGAGAGCCTGAAGGATACGGGCACCTATTGCTTCCAGTACTGCGAAGCGCTCGAAAGCATCACATTGCCGCAGGGTCTCACGACATTGGGATCGTATACCTTCTCGCACTGCACCAAACTTTCGAATGTCGACTTCAACGGCAACACTGTCCTCAAGGGCATCGCCGCCCGTGCATTCGAATACTGCGAAGGGCTCAAGAGCATCACTCTTCCCGCGTCGCTCGAGTATACCGGGCAGTACACCTTCCAGTACTGCGGTCTTACAAGCGTCGATCTCTCCTCGAACACCAACATGAAGTATCTCGGCAGCACCTCCGCAACGTCTGCGCCGACGAGCACTTCGGGGCACGTGTTCTACATGTGTGCAGACCTCGCAGAGGTCACCCTTCCCACGAAACTCACGCACATCGCGGCATATTGCTTCAGCGGCTGCACGAGCCTCACGGGCATCGACATCCCTTCGACCGTCACCTTCATCGGCAAGGAAGCCTTCTCGGGCTCCGCTCTCAAGAGCATCGACCTCTCGGGGACGAAGATGACGTACATCGGGCAGGGCTCGGGCACCTCGGCGCCCACGGTGAGCAATGCGTATGCGCTCACGTTCAAGGATTGCGTCGACCTTGCCGAAGTCAAACTTCCGAGCACGGCTACACACATCGGACCGAGCACCTTCGCAGGCTGCACGAGCCTCACGAGCATCGAGCTTCCCGAAAAGCTCACGCTCATCGGCAACAACGCCTTTGAGGGAAGCGGGATCACGCACATTGAACTTCCCACCACGCTTGCGACCCTCGGCACCAACGTGTTCAAGAATTGCGCCGCCCTCAAGCTCGTGTATATCTCCAAGGATATGAAGGTCGGAGCGACCGGCTTCAACGCCAACGTGTTTACAGGCTGCAGCGGCTTCACGATCTATACCGACGGCACGGCAGACGAGCTGACGAAGAAGTGGTCTTCGCTCAAATCCTACACGGTCAAGGGCGAAACCACGCTCGACGCCTACAAGGCGCTCGATGAGTACAAGGCGCTCCTTCCCAAGACGGAACCCGGAGCACCCCAGGAGGGGACGGAGGATCCCAAGGGACCGGAGGAGACCGGAGAGAGCGGGAACTGACGTCTTTCGCGGATGAAAACTTCATCCACACGCTCTATCGGAGAGCCGCGCCAACGCGCGGCTCTCTTTTCGCTCTTTCAAGGGGATCCCGCGGGAGTGTTTGATGCAAAGTTTTCAAAAACCGTTTGGAATTTGAAAAAAACGAAGGAAAAGTGAAAAGGAGATGAAAAGTCGCCGTTCGAAATTTTCGTCCCCTCATTTACTTGATAAATTTGCCGTCTTATAGTATAATTGTCATAAGGATATGTATAATCACTGAATATATCCATTTTTCAGAAGGAGGGCACCATGGCGAAAAAACCGTATGAAAAATATTATCGCCGCATTGCGGGCGAAGGGATCCTGAGATCGTTTCTCATCTCCCTTGCCGCGGGAAGCGTCGTCCTCGCGCTCATCGAATTCCTCTCGTGGATCTTCGGTTTCAAGCCGGGGCTGTGGATCGGCATTCTGGCGTTTGCCGCGGTCATCGCCGCGCTCACGCCGCTCATCTACTTCAAAAAGTACCGCCCGACGGCAAAAGCCATCGCGCGCAGGGTGGACGCGCTCGGTCTCGAGGAGCGCATGATCACCATGATGGAGCTCGAGGGGAACGACTCGTACATCGCCCGCATGCAGCGGGAGGACACCCAAAATGTTCTCAAAAGCGTCGACCGGTCGCTCATCAAGATCGCAGTCTCCACCTCTCTCATCGTCACGCTGTGCGTGTGCGCCGTGTTCGGTCTCGGCTTTGTGACGACGGAGGCGCTGCACGTCGCGGGCGTCATCCCGAGCGTCATCAAGATCGCGGAGAACGCCGCCGCGCAGGAGAACGTCTATACCGTCTCCTACGGCGTGCTCGAAGGGGAGGGGACCATCGTCTGCTATACCGAGGATCTCCGTGAAAGAGGGGGAGGACGCGCCCGCCGTATACGCCCTGCCCAACACCGACGAGAACTGGGTGTTCGTGCGGTGGTCGGACGGCGTGATGAGCCCTTACCGCAAGGACCTCGGCGTCTCGGGCAACATCAACGTGAACGCCGTCTTTGCCCAGTTGAGCGACATCGACGTGCCCGACCCGCAGCTTCCGTCCGGCGGAGGCGGCGACCCGGGGGAGGAAGGCGAAGGCGACGAGGGCGACAATTCGCAGCCTTCCGATTCGGGGGAGAACGGCACCGGAGACGGCGCAGGTGACGACGGCGGCGGCGCCCGCAACGACGCCAACCAGCAGATCTTCGACGGCGAGCACTACTACGGCGACGATTACAACAACGCCGTGGACGAGGCGAACGGGCGTCTTGACGCCGACGACAGCCTCGATGAGGACCGCAAGGGATGGATCGACGACTACTTCGGGTCCATCGAAAAGGGCGGAAACGGATCGGGAGAACAGACCCCGTAAAGAGATAAAGAGAAAATCAGGAAAAGGTGAAGATTATGGTAACGGAAAACGACATCAAGCAATTCAGCCGGCAGTGTGAAAACATCTTCCGCCAGATCTCGCGCGACATTGTCGGGCAGGAGAAGGTGGTAGAGGGAACGGTCATCGCAATGATCGCGGGCGGGAACGTCCTGTTGGAGGGCGTCCCGGGCGTCGGGAAGACGAGACTCGTGCGCAGCTTGGGGAGGGTCTTCGATCTTCCCTTCTCGCGCATCCAGTTCACGCCCGACCTCATGCCCGCAGACGTGACGGGGACCAACATCATCGTAAAGGACGAGGGGGGGAACTCGACGTTCTCCTTCCAGCCGGGACCCATCTTTGCGAACATCATCCTCGCGGATGAGATCAACCGTGCGACGCCCAAGACGCAGTCGGCGCTGCTCGAGGCGATGCAGGAGCACACGGTGACGGTGATGGGTGTATCGCGGCGGCTTGCGGAGCCGTTCTTCGTGCTGGCAACGCAGAACCCGATCGAACAGGACGGGACATACCCTCTCCCCGAGGCGCAGATGGACCGCTTCATGTTCAAGCTGCTCGTGCCCAACCCGAAGCTCAACGAGCTGATGGAGATCGTCACGATGACGCAGAAGACGATGGAAGAAGTCGCCGAGAAAGCGTGCACGGGGGAGGAGCTTTTAGCGATGCGCCGCACGGCGAACCAGATCCCCGTGGCGGACGAAGTGCTGCGGTATGCGATGATCTTAACGTCGGCGACCCACCCGGACAGCGAGTGCGCGACGGAGACGGCGAAGAAGTACGTGCGTGTGGGCGCGAGCCCCCGTGCGGGACAGGCGCTCATCTCGGCTGCGAAGGTGCTCGCGCTCATCAAGGGCAGATTCAACGTGGCGTACAGCGACATCAACGAGC
Source organism: uncultured Clostridia bacterium (assembly GCA_947625065.1). Lineage (GTDB taxonomy): Bacteria > Bacillota > Clostridia > Christensenellales > Borkfalkiaceae > Gallimonas. Next base: position 4,068 of record CANQNB010000115.1, read on the forward strand.
TCGCGTATCCCGTTCTTCGTCACAGGATCAAGCTCAACTTCGAGGCGGTGGCGGAGCGGATCTCGGCAGACGAGGTCATCCGCATGATCCTCGAGGAAGTGGCAAAGAAGCAGAAGATGAGCTTTGCGGCGCCCCTTGTCACGAAGGAGAAGCCCGCCGAAGAGGACGAAGAGGGGAGCCCCGCCCCCGCAGCCCCCGCAGAGACGGAGCAGCCGGAAGGCAAAAAGAAGAAGCGCGGGCTCTTCGGGAGAAAATAA
>CANQNB010000116.1 GCA_947625065.1 uncultured Clostridia bacterium
ACGTGCATCGCGCTCACCTGCGCCGAATATCTCGCCTTCACCTGCGGCATGCACGTGCTCGTCATCATGACGGACATCACCAACTATGCCGAGGCGCTCAGAGAGGTCTCGGCTGCCCGCCGTGAGATCCCGGGGCGGCGGGGCTATCCCGGCTACCTCTATACCGACCTCGCCACCCTCTACGAGCGCGCGGGGCGCATCCGCGGCAAGGAGGGGAGCATCACGCAGATCCCCATCCTTACCATGCCCGAGGACGACAAGACCCACCCCATCCCCGACCTCACGGGCTACATCACCGAGGGGCAGATCATCCTCTCGCGCGATCTCTACAAAAAGGGGATCAACCCGCCCATCGACGTCCTCCCGTCCCTCTCCCGTTTGAAGGACAAGGGCATCGGCAAGGGCAAGACGCGCGAGGACCATGCCGACACGATGAACCAGCTCTTTGCGGCATACGCGCGCGGCAAGGAGTGCAAGGAGCTCTCCGCCATCCTCGGCGAGGCGGCGCTCTCGGGCGTCGACAAGCTGTATGCCAAGTTCGCGGAGGAATTCGAGAAGGTGTACGTCAACCAAGGCTTCAATGCCGACCGCACGATCGAGGAGACCCTCGACATCGGCTGGCAGCTCCTCAAAATTCTGCCGAAGTCCGAGCTCAAGCGCATCCGTCAGGAATATATCGACAAATACCTCGCCGACTAATTACGAGGCGCAACCTCATCATCATTCAAAACTATGGCACGTCTCAACGTCAATCCCACCCGCATGGAGCTCAAAAAGCTCAAAGCGCGGCTCTCCACCGCCGTCCGCGGGCACAAACTCCTCAAGGACAAATCGGACGAAATGATCCGCCGGTTCACCGTCCTTCTCCGCGAAGACAAGGCGCTCCGCAACGAAGTGGAGCAAGAGCTTGCCGCCACCCTTCGGCAGTTTTCGGTGGCGCGCTCCGTCATGCCCGGTTACGTCGCGGAGACGGCATTTGCCCTGCCCTCCGTTGCCGTCAAGGCGGAGTGCGAGGTCGAGAGCATCATGGGGGTGAACGTTCCGAAGGTGGAACTTTGCAGCGAAAAGAATTCGGAGGAACTGCCCTATGCCCTCCCCGAGATCACGAGCGAGGCAGACAGCTCGGTCGAACGGGTGACGGCGCTTCTGCCGCGGCTCGTCAAACTCGCCGAGACGGAGAAGGCGGTGCGCCTCCTCGCCGACGAGATCGAGCGCAACAAGCGCCGCGTGAACGCCCTCGAATACATCATGATCCCCCAGCTCGAGGAGACGATCAAGTACATCCGCGACAAGCTCGACGAAAACGAGCGCGCCGCGATCGTTCGCCTGATGAAGGTCAAGGGCTGATTTTTGAAAAAAGAGAGGGGCGCCATGCCGCAGTCAGCGGCACGGCGCCCCTTTTCCATAGGAGCAAAGGCAGGGCTTCCCCCAAATCAAAGCGTACCATCATTCCCCGGCGGGCTGTTTGCGTGCGGGGAGGGGAAGGCGGAAGGCGCACTCCGCTGCGCTCTCCTTCTTCGCAGTCTCTCTTCGGTCCTGCCCCATGAAGAAGAGGGCGACCGTCCCCGGTCCGATGTGCGCACCTGTGCACAGGTCGTAATATTCGACGATCACCTGCTTCGCGCCGTGCTGTCTGAGGACGTCCGCGAGCGCGTTCGCCTCCTCCTCACAGTCGGCGTGGGCGATGCCGACGCACCCTCCGTCACGGTCGGCAAGGCGGTCATACGCCTCCACGAGCGCAGAGATCGCCTTTTTGCGTCCCCGCACCTTGCCGCACACCGCGAGCTTGGGCAGGGGGCCTTCGTTCGCGCGGATGATGGGCTTGATGCCGAGGATCGCGCCTGCAACGGCGGAGACGAGGGAGATGCGCCCCGTCCGCCGCAGATATTTGAGGTCCTCGACGGTGACGTAGCTGTTCATGCGGTAGGCGTTCTCCTCGAGCCATTCGGCGCAGCTCTTCGCGCTCTCTCCCTCCTCCCTGAGCTCGGCGGCGCGCAGGGCGAGCAGACCCTCCCCGAGGGAGGCGTTCGCACTGTCCACCACATAGACATTCCGCGCGGGGAAGAGTTCCTTGAGCGTCTTCTTCGCGGCGCACGCCTGTTGATAGGTCCCGCTGATGCCCGAGGCGATGACGATGAGGAGGGCATCCTTTCCCTCCCGCAGGACGGGGGAGAGGGCGGCGACGAAGCGCGCCTCGCTGATGAGCGACGTCTTTGCCTCCATGCCCGCCCTCATGTCGGCGTAAAACTTTTTCGCCGCCTCGTGAAAAGGCATCCCCTCCGTATAGCAGGGGTGCTCCTCTCCCCGCGCACTGTACGCATAGCTGATCACGCGGATATTCCGCGCCCGCACGGTCTCCTCCGGCAGATTTGCCGAAGAATCCACGAAAATTTCGAAATCAAACATCCTGTTCCTCCGCTTGGGCAGGCGTTCCGCCCACCCCATGTACACAGCATAACACGTAAAATCATTTTTTACTACTTTTTTCGCTCTCCGATCGCGCGCGCCCCCTCCATTGTCCAAAAACCCGTCTCTACCGCCTTTTTTTGCGACTCTACTGTGAGTAGAGCCGAAAAAGACTTGCAATCTGCCTTCGTTTATGATAAAATGAATTATCATGAAATACAGAGATTTGGGAAGCACCGGGCTCTCCGTCTCCGAGATCGGGATGGGATGCGAGGGCTTCAACGAAGAAAACGGCAAGCGCACCAAGGCGCTCATCGACCTCGCCCATGAAAACGGCGTCAACTACATCGACCTCTACTCCTCGAGCCCCGTCATCCGCTCCTCGCTGGGCGACGCGCTCGAAGGCAGGCGTCGGGATTTCATCCTGCAGGCGCACCTCTGCACCATCTGGCGGAACGGGCAGTACAAGGCGACCCGCAAACTTCCCGAAGTCGAAGAGGGGTTCAACGACCTTCTCGCCCGCCTGCGCACCACGTATATCGACGTCGGCATGATCCACTATGTCGATTCTCCCGAGGAGTGGGAGAAAATCGAGCGGGGAGGCGTCCTCGATTATGCGAAGAAGCTCAAAGCGGAGGGCAAGATCGGGCACATCGGCGTGAGCAGCCACAACCCGCTCGCCGCCCTCAGAGCGGTGGAGAGCGGCGCCGTCGAGGTGCTCATGTTCTCCGTCAACCCGTGCTACGACCTTCTCCCCGCGAGCGAGGATTGCGAGGAGCTCTGGCGGGAGGAAAATTACGCCTCCGCGCTCACCAACATGGACCCCGACCGCGAGCGCCTCTATGAGACGTGCGCCCGCCTGGGTGTGGGGATCACCGTGATGAAGGCATTCGGCGGGGGAGACCTGCTCAGCGCCGACTCGCCCGCGGGCAAGGCGCTCACCCCCGCGCAGTGCATCGCTTACGCCCTCGACCGTCCCGCCGTTGCGACCGTCCTCGCAGGCGCCCACAGCGTGCAGGAATTGCAGCAGTGCATCGATTACGAGGGTACCATGTCCGAGGAGAGGGACTACGCAGCGGCTTTCAAGACCTTCCCGCGCATCAGCTGGGTGGGCAGATGCATGTACTGCGGGCACTGCGCTCCCTGCCCCAAGGGGATCGATGTCGCCGCCGTCATGAAGTTTCTGAATCTCGCGCGTGCACAGAAATCTCTCCCCGAGACGGTGCGCGAGCACTATGCTGCGCTCTCAAGCAAGGCGGGGGACTGCATCGCCTGCGGCGGGTGCGAGACGCGCTGCCCGTTCGGCGTCGCGATCGTCGAGAACATGAAGGATGCGGTCAAACTCTTCGGCAACTGACGAAAAATCATTTCAGGAGGGAATCATGGGATTCGAAAAGGTAAAAAAGAACTTCGGCTTCGGCTGTATGCGCCTGCCCATGGCGGGCGGCAACGTCGACTACGCGCAGTTTTCGCGCATGGCAGACGAGTTCCTCGCCGCAGGATTCAACTATTTCGATACGGCGCACGGCTACCTCGGCGGCAAGAGCGAGATCGCCATCCGCGAGTGCGTCGCCAAGCGGTACCCCCGCGAGAGTTTTTCGCTCACCGACAAGCTCACCGAGAACTTCTTCTTCCGCGAGGGGGACATCCGCCCCTTCTTCGAGAAGCAGCTCGC
>CANQNB010000117.1 GCA_947625065.1 uncultured Clostridia bacterium
TGCCCACGGTGCCCTCGAGCTCCCACCAGTTGTCCTCCTTGGGGAGATAGAAGACGTGCTCGGGCTTGATACCGAGCCCGATGAGAAGATTTGCCGTCTCGTCGTCGCGCGGGGCGCTGCCGTCGCCCGCAAAGACGGTGGTGCACAGTTTGTCTTTGTCGAGCCCGAAAACGCGGGTGAGCAGTTCAAAGGTCCACGCCGTCTTTTCCTTCTTGAAATAGTCGCCGAGCGACCAGTTGCCCATCATCTCGAAGAAGGTGAAATGGGAGGCGTCGCCGACGGAGTCGATGTCCACCGTGCGCATGCAGCCCTGCACGTTGCAGAGGCGCTTCCCTTGGGCATGGGGTGCCCCGAGAAGGTAAGGCATGAGCGGTTGCATGCCCGCGACGTTGAACATGACGCCCGTCGTTCCGTCGCCGATGAGGGAGACCGCGCCGATGTCGACGTGCCCCTTGCTCTTGTAAAAATCAAGCCATTTTTGCCTTAACTCTTTTGCGGTGATTTTCATGATCTATCCTTTTTAATGAAATGATTTTTTGTTTTTGCGGGGAGCGGAGATTTCCCTTGGCGCCCCCTTGAGGGGGAGCCAAGAGTTCGCTCTGCCGTTCCCAAGGGTGAAGCCGAGGATACCATCCCCTCATTCCGAACGGAGCGCAAGCGAAGTGAGTGAATCTTTAAGATACACTCGGCTTCGCCTACTTCGCGCTATGCGCTCGTGTCGACCTTAGTCTACAATAGAAGCCTCGGTCGATCGGTATGAGGGTCGGGGGTCCCCCCAGAGGTGGAGCCGAGGGGTTTTTGTGTCATCCGGTCGCCGGGCTTAAATCTTGCTCAGGGTGTAGCCGTCCTTGCCGTCCTTGACGGCGTATCCCATCTCTTTGAGCTGCTCGCGGAGCTCGTCGGAACGCGCCCAATCCTTCGCGCGGCGCGCCGCAAACCGCTCCTCGGCGAGCGCCTTCACGTCCGCGGGGATCTCCCCGCCGCCGCCATACGCCGCAAGGTACGCCTTCGCATCCTTTTTGAACAGCCCCAAAAGCGAATAGGTCCTGCGGATCTGATTGGTAATCCTGCGCGCCTTCGCGTCGCCCGCTGCAACCAGTTTTCCCGCCTCGCGGAAGTAGCCGAAGAGGTCAGAAAGGGCGAGCGCGGTGTTGAGGTCGTCGTTCATCGCCTCGTCAAATTTGGCATCGATCTCGGACATGCCCCCCTCCTCCGCGGGGAACGCCTCCTCCGCCTTGGCGATCAGTGTGTAGAATTTGACGAGATGCGCCTCGGCTTCGGGGAAGAGTTCGTCGGTGATGTTGAGGTCGCCGCGGTAGTTGGCGGAGAGGAGGGCAAACTTCATCGCCTCGTCCGAATATTTTTCGAGCACGTCGTCCATGAGGAGCACGTTGCCGAGCGATTTCGACATCTTCTGCCCGTTCACCTTGATGAGCCCGTTGTGCATCCAATAGTTGGCGAATTTATGCCCCGTGCGCGCCTCGGACTGCGCGATCTCGTTCTCGTGATGGGGAAAGATGAGGTCCCTGCCGCCGCCGTGGATGTCGATGCGGTCGCCGAACGCGGCATAGTTCATCGCCGAGCACTCGATGTGCCAGCCCGGTCTGCCCTTGCCCCACGGCGAATCCCACGAGATCTCGCCCGGCTTTGCAGCCTTCCAGAGCGCAAAGTCGTAGGCGTTGCGCTTGCTCTCGTCGTTTTCAACGCGCACGCCGTCGAGCATATCCTCCTTGTCTCGCCCCGAGAGCTGCCCGTAGGCGGGGAAGGAATCGACGTCGAAATACACGTCTCCGTTGCCCCCTTCGTAGGCATGCCCCCCTCCGATGAGGTCTTGGATGAAGGAAATGATGTCGCCGATGTGCTCGGTCGCCTTCAGCCAGAGGGTGGGTTCGCCGATGCCCGCCTTCGCCATCGTCCTGTCGATCTTCTCGATCATCATGGCGGCGTAGATGTCGGCGGGGATGCCCGTCTCGCGGCTCTTGGCGATGATCTTGTCGTCGACGTCGGTGTAGTTGCGGGCATAGACGACGTTGTAGCCCTGCTTTTGGAGGAAGTTGCGGAGCACGTCATAGACGAGCGCCTGAAAGCCGTGCCCGATGTGCGCCTCTCCCGACACGGTGATGCCGCAGGCGTACATTTTGACCCTGCCCTCCTCGAGCGGGACAAATTCTTCTTTCCGTTTTGTCAATGAATTATAAATTTTCATAGCTGAGTTAAGTTCACACTTTTTGTTTTGCAAGGGCGCAAAACAAAAAGTCGTGAGGGGTTAGGTTTGTGCATCTCCGAGCAATTCGCCCACACCCATGTCTGCCATCGCAGACAATAAGCGCAAAGGATTGCGCAAATTGGGTGCGTTCCGCCGAAGTGAATTCGGCTGCACGCCGTGAATTCGTAGATTTCGTAAATTTCTATCATATAGAAACCTTTGAGACTGAGGGCATAGAAATTTACGAGGCGAATGTGCTCTTGCGCTTGAATGGCTTGGTTCCGATGATCTGTTCCATCCGACAATAAGCGCAAGGGGTTGCGCAAATTGGGTGCGTTCCGCCGAAGTGAATTCGGCTGCACGCCGTGATTTGAGAATGGGGGTCGCGCGTCATCCTGAGGCGCACTCTTAATAACCACCCTGTCCGCGCGCTTCTGATCACGTCACCCTGTCCGCGCTTCTAATTACGTCACCCTGTCCGACCGAGGCTTCTATTGTAAACTAAGGTCGACACGAGCCGTAGGTGAAGTAGCCTGTCGAAGGGTGTCCGCATTATAATAAGGACATGTTTCGACAAGCTCAACATGACGTAATTGGAATGAGGTCGGACTCCGTACTTCGGGATCCTTCGGCTGCACCTACTTCGCGCTATGCGCTCGTGTCGCGCTTAGTAGACAATAGTGCGCGCGGACAGGATGACAGTAAACCCCTTGGGCTCTCTCCTCAACGTTTGATGGGCAGGGTGTCGATCTTGTACTCGGCGAGGCAGGCGTCGCGCATCTCGGGGTTGAAGATCTTCTGCACGATGAGATACTCCGCCACCACGTCGCGCACGTTGGCGCTGTCAAAGGTGAAATTGCACGCCCCGAGCAGGGCGCAAAAATCGTCGAACTGCATCCTTGAAACGAGCGCAAGAGCAATCACCGTCCCCTTTTCGGGGTACAGCGTTCCCTTGACCATCTTCGCCCAGAATTTGGGCTCGATGTCGAGTTTTTCCCCCGCCGAATCCGTCGTCTCGCCGCTGTGCGCAAGGACGCCGGGCAGCATGCGGGCGAAGGTCTTCCGCTTGCGGTTGAAGACGTCTTTCAGCCGCTCCCGCACCTTCGGAAAGCGGAAAGAAAAAGTGAAATCGGTGTCGATGAGCCCCTCCTTGAAGCGGGCGAGCAGCTCCTGCGCATTGCTCTGATAGACGAGCCGCATGCAGGAGGAATCGCGGCGGGCGATGTTGCCGTCCCGCGCGACATAGAGCACCTCGGGCATGACGTAGCCCTCGATGGCAGCGATCTTGACGTAATCGGAATAATGGGCACAGAAGTGCTCATCGAGCGCCCGAAGATAATTGACGTCTTCCATAGTGCATATTGTACCATTCGCACGCAAAAAACGCAACTGTTTTGCAAGCCCGCATAAAAAATCGTACCGCGCGCGCGAAGGGGAAATGTTTGAAAAAATTTTTCGTCAGAAAGATTCATCGGGTGAAAAATTATAAATTTTCACAGAAACTTCTTGAAAAATTTTGTAGAATCGTGCAAAAACGCTTGCAATGTCTGAAAATTTGTGTTAGAATTTTACAAAAAGGATTTGGAGGAGGACATCTATCATGAAACGCGAACGTGTTGAAGAGATCGCGGAACTGCTCGACAAGCGCGGCAAGCTCACACTCGAACAGCTCGACGACTACTTCCCTCATGTCTCCCAGATGACGTTGCGGCGCGACCTGTTCCAACTCGAACAGGAAGGGCGGATCATCCGCGTGCGCGGGGGCGCAATGTCTGTCAAAGAGGTGCAAAAGGTCTCGGGCGAGCCCTACACCAAAAAGACTGCCATCCATACGGACGAGAAGATCAAGATCGCCCAGAAAGCCGCC
>CANQNB010000118.1 GCA_947625065.1 uncultured Clostridia bacterium
GGGCGACCACCGTGTTCGCGACGGCGTCGTCGATCTCGCCCGCAAGGAAGATGATCCTGTCCTCGAGGAGGCGGGAATAGAGGTCGTAACTGCGCTCGCCGCCCGAGGTTCGCTCTACAACATAGGGAATGAGGACGTTCTTTTCGTTCATGCCTTCTCCTCCGTTACCATTTCGTTATTTGCCATGAGGAAGTCGAAGAGCTTGGTCACTTTGATGTCGCTCTCGATATAGAGGCGCTGGCGGGGATCCATCGTCTTCTTGTATTCCTCCGCCTCCTTGCCGACGCTTGCCGCCTGTTCGGCGATCTTCTGCTCGATCTCCTCCTCCGTCGCCGTGATGTTCTCCACGTCGATGAGCTTCTCGATGATGAGCTGGTTGAGCGCGGCGGCGCGTGCCTCCGTCTCAAAATTCTTTTTGTATTCTTCGCGGGTGGAACCGACCATGCGCAGGTAGCTGTCCATGTTGATGCCCTGATACATCAGATTGCTTTCGAGGCGCTGCATGGAAGCCTCCTCCTCTTGCTCGACGAGGGCGTCGGGCAGCTCTGCCGTCGTGTTCTTTGCGATCGCTTCGAGAATGGAGTTCTCGGTGTTGTTGCGGGAACGGTTGCGCGCGATATTTTCGAGGCGGGTGCGGATCTTCTCCCGATAGGCTTCGAGGCTGTCGAAGCCGCGCGCCTTGAGGTATTCCTCGTCGAGCGCGGGGAGCTCTTTGCCCGTGATCTTGTGGAGGGTGACGGTGAAGACTGCCGCCTTGCCCTTGAGGTCCTCGTTCTGGTAGTCCTCGGGGAAAGTGACGGTGATGTCGCGCACTTCTCCGAGGGTCATGCCGACGACGCCCTCTTCGAATCCGGGGATGAAGGCATGGGAGCCGAGCGTGAGGTCATATCCCTCCGCCGTTCCGCCCTCGAACGCCTTGCCGTCGAGCTTGCCCGCGAAATCGATGTTCACGGTGTCGTTAAGCTGTGCGGGGCGGTCGGTGACATCCACCTCCTTCGCATCGTTCGCACGGACGGCGTCGACCTCCTTGTCCACGTCGGCGTCCGTAACAGTATACTCGTATTTGGTGATTTTTATACCCTTGTAGGCGCCGAGGGTAATGTCGGGCTTTACGGGAACGGTCGCGACCAGAATGATGTTGCCCGCGTCGAGGTCCGTCCCCTCGCCGATCTCAAAGGACGCCCTGCCGACCGCGTCGATCTTGTCCTTCTCCGCTTCGAGCGTCTTGTCGTAGTGCTCTTCGAGGAGGAGGTTGAGCGCGTCCTCATAGAAGAGCCCCTTGCCATAGAACGCCTCGAGGATGTGCTTGGGCGCCTTGCCCTTGCGGAATCCGTTGACGCTGTATTTGTGGCGGTTTCTGAGATATGCCTTACCGTTCGCCTCCGTCCATTCTTCGGGGGAGAACTTCATCGTCACTTTGACCGTGCTCTTTTCTGCTGTTGCAACTTCGTAATTCATGTTGATACTCCTGAGGGAAAATTCAAATTCGCACGGTATATTTTACCACAATCGCACCGAAAAGAAAAGCGTTTTCGTTTACATTTTTGTGTTTTTACGATATAATGGAGAGGAATTCATTCCGACCGCCGGGATTATGGAGAGGGATTCATTCCGACCGCCCTTCCGCCATTCTGTCCCTGCCCTCATCCCGAGGTCCGCAAGGACCGAGTGGATCTCGGTTCCCCGGAGGCAGCGCTCCTCCCCCGCGCGGTCCGCATTGGAGAAAAACAAGTATGCCACAGGATGCCTTCACCCTCCGCCTCATTTCCCGCGAGCTCGACGAGACGCTCCGGGGCGGACACATCAACAAGATCGTGCAGCCCTCCCGCGACGAGGTCTTTTTCGTTATCTATACGGGAAGACGCTCCCTCCGCCTCGTTCTCAACACGAACGCCTCCGACTGCGGCGCCTATTTCGACGAAGCCGACGCCGAGATCCCCCTCGTCGCGCCCAACTTCTGCATGCTCCTGCGCAAACATCTGCAGGGCGCGCAGATCACGGAGGTCGGACTGGTCGGGTTCGAGCGCATCCTCCGTTTCCGTCTCGTCGGCAACAGCGATTTTTCCACTTCCGAGAAACAATTATACCTCGAAGTCATGGGGAAATACTCCAACCTCATCCTCACCGAGGGCGAGACCATCCTCGGCGCGCTCAAGACGACCACCCTCGACGGCAACTCGCGCCGCCTCATCTTCCCCGGGCTCCCCTACACCCTGCCCGACCCGCAGGACAAGGCAGACCCCTCCGACCGCGCCGCACTCTCCGCCGTCCTCGCAAAGGCGGACGGAGATCTTGCACACTTTTTGTTTACGCGCGTCGCCGGGATCGCCGCATGCACCGCGGAGGAGATCGCAGAAAGCTACGCGGGCGGAGACCTCGCCGAGCACGTTACAAACTACCTGTTCTCGGACATGGTATGCCCGTGCGTCGTCGAGCGGAACAATGTGCCCGTCGATTTCCGCGCCCGCATGACGAAGGGCGCACGCCCCTTTGATACTCTCTCCGCCGCCCAGACCTACTTCTATGGGACCCGCCGCGCCAAGAAAAAATTCGAGGAAAAGGAGCGCAAGCTCACCTCCGCGGTGAACGGGGCGGTCAAGAAGCACGAAAAACGGCTCGCGCAGATCCTCGAAAAGAAGGAGGAATGCGCCTCGTGCGAGACCCTGCGCGTCAAGGGGGAACTGCTCACCGCGAACCTCTACTCCCTCAGCAAGGGAATGAAGGGCTGCGAACTGCCAAATTGGTATGACGAATCGGGCGGCACCCTCAAAATTTCCCTCGACCCCATGCTCACCCCCTCCCAAAACGCGCAGAGCTACTTCAAGCGCTACCGCAAACAAAAGCGCACCCTCGAGATGCTCGGTCCGCAGGAACAGGAAACGCGCGCCGAGCTCGACTACCTCAAAAGCGTGCTTGCCGCGATCTCTTCCGCACGCGACGGCGACGACCTCGCCTCCTGCGAAGAGGAGCTCCTCTCGGCGGGGCTGCTCAAAGTTCCCCCCGAAAAGGGTAAGGCAAAGCCGCGCACCCAAGAGGTCGGGTTCCGCAGCTACGAGCAGGAGGGATTCCGCATCCTCGCGGGGCGGAACAATCTGCAGAACGACAGGCTGGTGCGCAGCGCCTCCCCCGACGACATCTGGCTGCACGTGCAGCGCTACCACTCCTGCCACGTCATCATCCGGGCGGAGGGAAGACAGGTGCCCGCCTCCGTCATCCAGTTCGCGGCGAACGTGTGCGCGAGGTACTCCGAATCCCCCGCCGACCGCGTGCCCGTCGACTACTGTCTCGTCAAATTCGTGCGCAAGCCCCCCAAAGCGAAGGCGGGCTTTGTGACCTACTCCGAATTCACGACGATCGCCGCCTTCCCGGACATGGTATAGCCCAATTCGGTGAGGTTTTCCCTTGCCACCCCATCGGTGAAATCTCCCTTGCCCACCCCTCAAGGGGGAGCCAAGACACATTGATTGCAGCCATAAAAAAACGACCCGCTCGGGGTCGTTTTTTTTCCGTTCCGTAGAGAGTTAAAAATCGTCACTTGCGGCTACACGCCCTGCCCTGCGGATAGAGCGGGAGCTCGAAGAAGCCCGTGCAGACCTCCTGCGAATACTCCTGTGCGGGAGGGATCGCGCAGTAGCCGTAGCTGGGGACGAGGAGCTCCACCTGCATCGCCACTTTGAGGATGAGGGTGACGCATGCGCTGATGATGAAGGAGCCGCTCGCGGCGTCCCACGTGCCCTCGGGGGAGACACAGGAGGCGACGCTCGTCACATTGAAGGGCATCACCGATGCGGGCGGAACATACATCAGAACGTCCTCTGTGAGCACGATCGCGCTCGTCGCGACCCCTTCGACCCCGTTCGCGTCGGTATAGGCGATCTCGATGGGAAGGGTGACGGTCGCCTGCACGCGCGCAAGGCAGCCATCCGCCTGCCGCTCGACGTTGACCGCGGACACGGTACCCACCGATGAGGTGGAACGCGCGCT
>CANQNB010000119.1 GCA_947625065.1 uncultured Clostridia bacterium
GAGTTTATCCACCGTTCCGCCCGTGTGCCCCAGCCCTCTGCCGCTCATTTTGGCGACTTTGATGCCGTAGGATGCCACGATGGGCGCGACGACGAGGCTTGTCTTGTCCCCCACGCCGCCCGTGGAGTGCTTGTCGGCGCGGATACCGCCGATCGCGGAAAAGTCGAGACGGTCGCCCGAATCGCGCACGGCAAAGGTGAGGTCGCACGTCTCGCGCACCGTCATACCGCGGAACCAGATCGCCATACAGAGCGCGGAGATCTGATAGTCGGGGATGCTCCCGTCGGAGACGCCGCCGATGAAAAACCTGATCTCCTCGGTGGTGAGCTCTCCCCCGTCCCTCTTCTTTTTGATGATGTCATACATTCTCATACTGTGTCCTCCCAGCCCGACTTCCCCCGCAGAGGGCGAGAAGCCGAGCCCAAGATTTTGATGTCGTTGACGAAAAACAGGCACTCCATGTCCGAGATCAGACCCTGTTTCCCGCAGAAATGTACGCTGCGAGGAGGTCGCGTGCGTAGATCTCGCCGTCGAGCCGCGCCACCTCCGTGATGCGGTTCGGGCGGTAGGTCGAGGTGTAGCTGTCTACAATGATATAGTACTCTTCATTGTCTTTGACCTCGGAGGAGGTGATCTGCGCATAGACGTGGTAGTTGTCCTTTGCGGCGAGGAACTTGCTCTTAAGGTCGCTCCCCGAGATCTTACCCAAAACGATGGCGTTGTCGAAGGGAAAGAGGGAGAAGATGTCGGCATAGGTGATGTTCCCGCGCGCGAGGTCATAGGGGCTGCGCGTCTTGAGATAGCCGCCGCCCAAAACGATCGGATAGGCGTCTCCCCATTCTTCGACCCCCTTGTGGAAATAGAGCTCGGCGACCGTGTCGACGATGTCGTCCCCGTCCCATGCCACGCTGTTGATGCCGAGAACGGTGACGTAGGGGTTCTCCCGCGGGAAATATTCCTTGTAGAGAGAGCGGACGACGGGGTCATCTGCGAGCGCGCTGTCCGCATACTCGCGCGGAGCGAGCACGGAGGGCTTGACGGTGTACTTGCCCGTCTGCTTGTTGAACGAAACTTCGGCGCAGCTCACCCCGCGGTTTTCGCCGCCGCCCTGAAGGTGATAGACGCCGTACTCATCCTGCAAGATGTAGCTCTGATGGGTGTGCGCCTCGAAGACGAGGTCGATATAGCCGTCCGAAAGGGAAGTGTCGTAATATTTGAGGGCGGACACCTGCGTAACTTCGGAAGCGGAGCGGTAGGACCCGCCGTCGTGGATGGAGTAGACGATGAAATCGCACCCCTCCTCCTCTCTGAGCCGCGTCGCCTCCTCCTTGACGATCTGGGTGAGCGCGTTGCCCGTGGTGAAGTTCAGCCCCTCCTGAAACTCTCCCGAGATGGAGGAGAGGCAGTCGCCGATCGCACCGATGATCCCCACCTTGACGCCCTTCTTCTCCACCGTGACGGAGGGCTGGCAGTAGGCGGGCATGGTACCGCCGTCGGTGACGTTGATAGCGAGGAAGGGGAAGTTCGCGAGCTCGCTGTTGGGCGTGAGCACGGCGCTCCCCCAATCATATTCGTGGTTGCCGAGCGTCATGGAGACGAAGCCGAGATTGTTCATCCACTTCGTCATGAGCTCCCCTTTGGTCGTCGAGGACTCCACCGTCCCCTGCCACATGTCCCCCGACGAGAGCAGGATCTCCTCGCGGTCGGGGTCACTGTAACGACTCTTGATGTAGGTCGAAAATTCGTCGACGCCGGGCTGGTCGTCCGAGTCGAGGAACTTGCCGTGCAGGTCGTTGACGGCATAAAAGGAGAGCTCGACGACGGCGTCGTTTCCCCCGCCGAAGTCGCAGCCGCCGAGAGGGGCGAGCAGGATCGCTGCGGCGAGGAGGGTCAGAGAAACTTTATCAAATATTTTTTTCATACGAAAGTGGGACAGAGCTACCGCAAAACTCAGGACAGATCTCTGTTCGTGAACGAAAACGGCAGTACCATGTCCAAGGTATACCGTTCAAAATGCTCTTCGTTGCCGAGATAGAGCGTAAAGTCGGGAGGGCAGAATTCCGCCATCACCTGCCTGCACACGCCGCAGGGGGCGCAGAAGGGAGCGGTCTCCCCCTCCTTGCCGCCGACGATCGCGATCGCCTCGAATTCGCGTTCGCCCTCGCTGACTGCCTTGAAGATCGCCGTCCGCTCGGCGCACACGGTGGCGGGATACGCCGCGTTCTCGATGTTGCAGCCCGTGTAGATCTTTCCGCTCTTCGTGAGGAGGGCGGCGCCCACCCTGAAATGGGAATAGGGCGAATAGGAATTCTCGCGCGCCTTCTGCGCTGCCGCCATGAGGGCCTTTCCGTCGGTCATTTGCGCACCTCCGCCCAGAAGCTCTCGCCGCTCGTCTGCTCTTTGTCGACGCCGAAGAAGTCGAGCACCGTCGCGGAGATGTCGGCAAACGTCGGGCGGATGTGGAGGTTGACGCCCCCCTTCACGCCGTCGCCGCAGATGAGCATGGGAGTGTATTCCCGCGAGTGATCGGTCGAGGGCGTCGCGGGGTCGCAGCCGTGATCGGCAGTGATGAGGAGCACGTCGCCCCTACCCATGTCCGCGATGAAGCCTCCGAGAAACTCATCAAACTCGGTCGCCGCGGCGGCATAGCCCGCAACGTCGTTGCGGTGACCGTACTTCATGTCGAAGTCGACGAGGTTGACGAAGCACAGCCCGTTGAACGCGGTTTTCTGCAGCTGCTTCGTGACCTGCATGCCGTGGGTGTTCGACGTCGTGCGGTGGCTCTGGGAGATCCCCTTCCCCGCAAAGATGTCGAAGATCTTCCCGACGGAGATGGTGTCGTAGCCCGCCTTTTTGAGGAGGTCGAGCATGGTGTCGGCGGGCGGCGTGAGCGAAAAATCGTGCCTGTTCGCCGTGCGCGCATAGGGGTAGCTGCCGCTGAAGGGGCGGGCGATCACCCTGCCGACGCCGTGTTTGCCGACGAGCATTTCGCGCGCGATCTCGCAGTAGCGGTAGAGCTCCTCCACGGGGACGACGTCCTCATGGGCGGCGATCTGAAACACGCTGTCTGCCGAAGTATAGACGATGAGCGCGCCCGTCTCGACGTGCTCTTTGCCGTAATCTTTGATGACTTCCGTCCCCGAATAGGGCTTGTTGCAGAGGACCTTGCGCCCTGTTCTCCTCTCGAATTCGCCGATGATCTCGGGCGGGAATCCGTCGGGATAGGTCGGAAGGGGGTCGGGAGAGACGATGCCTGCGATCTCCCAATGCCCGATGGTCGTGTCCTTCCCCATCGACTTCTCACGCATTTTTGCATAGCTCGCCTCGGGCATGGGTACCCCGCCGCCCACGCCGTCGATGTTGAAGAGCCCCAACTTCTGCAAATTGGGGCAATGGAATGCGGGGTGATTGCGGATCGCCCCGAGCGTATTGCTGCCTTCGTCGTGCCAAAGGGAGGCGTCGGGGAGTTCCCCCACGCCGAAACTGTCGAGCACAATCAGGAAAAATCTCTTTGCCATATCTTCTCCTTCGCCTCAGGCGAGTTGCAGGGCGATCTTCATCATCGCCGTAAAGGAATTCTGCCGCTCCTCCGCCGTCGTGTTCTCCTCGGGGTGGAGGAAGCTGTCGCTGACCGTGCAGATCGTGAGCGCCTTCTTGCCCGCGCGCGCCGCATTGCAATAGAGCGCCGCGCTCTCCATCTCTACGCCGAGCACGCCCATCTTCGCCCACTGCATGCCGCTGTTCGCGTCGTCGTAGAACATGTCGGAGGAGAAGAGGTTGCCCACCTTGTAGCGGACGCCCGCCTTCTCGCACAGTTCCGCCGCCCGCCGCAGCAGATCGAAATCGGCGATCGGGCAGAAGGTGCCGGGGAGCCCGTACTGCGCCGCATAGTTGCCGTTGGTGCAGGCGCCCTGCCCGAGGATGATGTCGCGCACGTGCAGATCTTTGTCG
>CANQNB010000120.1 GCA_947625065.1 uncultured Clostridia bacterium
CATTCCGACCCCGACCCTCCTGTCATCCTGAACGAATGTGAAGGATCCCGAAGTACGAAGTCCGACCTCATTCCGAACGAAGCGCAAGCGAAGTGAGCGAATCGTTAAGATACACTCCCCGCTCGGCTTACCCCTACTTCGCGCTGCGCGCTCGTGCCGACCTTAGTCTACAATAGAAGCCTCGGTCGGTCGGTATGGGGACAAGGGAACCCTCAGTATTCTAATCACGTCACCCTGAGCTTGTCGAGGGGTGTCCGCATTATAATAAGGACATGTTTCGACTACGCTCAACATGACGTAATTAGAAGCCTCGGTCGGACAGGTGACGTAAATAGGAGCATGGGGCAACATGACGCGATGCATGCCCCCTCCCGAGGAGGGGGGTAGGGGGGTGGGTACGAATTCTGAGCTCGCCCCACCTCAGTCACTACGTGACAGCTCCTCCCACGGAGGAGCCATGGTCGCGCGCCATTGCCCTCCCTCATTCCGAACGAAGCGCAAGCGTAGTGAGTGAATCCAAGATACACTCCCCGCTCGGCTACGCCTCGGGGTCGGTATGAGGGTCGCGCGTTATTGCCCATCCCCCCACGGGTGCAAAAAGTCAGGGCTCGGTTTTTCGAAACCGAGCCCTGTTTTCAAAAAAGTTCAATCGGGCGCCGTGTTATCGGAGCTCGGGGTGCGTTGTACCCATCTTCCAGACCGTGTCGAAGTCGAAGCCGACGAATGTCTCTTGCTTTTTGACAGTTTCAGCGGTGAGCTTGTTGCCTTCGTAGACCCCATCTATGCAATAGCCGCCGACGGGGGAATTCAGGCTGAACCAGCTCGTTGCAATGGACTCAAGCGTGGTCTTTGAGCGTAAGTCTAACCCAAAGATACCGCCCGCCACGAGCATATGCTGAGGGTTATCGACACTACCAGATTCGGGCATGGTACCCACATTCAGTACATTTTTGAGGGGTTTGATTTGGCTTCCCCCCGAGAGAGAGCCCATAGGAATGATTCCGCCTACATATATCGTATATAAAACATCATCACCGACACTACTCAGTGTTTCGGGCAGGGTGATGTTCCCCTCGTTGAGGCAATCGGAGATCGTGCCTTCACTACGTTGTGCGCAAATTCCACCAATCATGATGTTGATTTGCGTGATTTCCGTTCCTATGGTGACTTCCGAGAGATCGATGTCGATGGAATTGGTGCAACGGCTGACGTTAGTTTCATCCTTCTGCCCATATTGCGCATGTGCATAGATCCCGGCGATGTTGAGGTTGATAGGACCCGTGATCTCCCCGGTCAGTTTGAACGTTCCTTCCGCATGGACGTTCGTGATCTCCGAAGCTACTGCATAGCCAAACAATCCCAAATCGATGGTAGTTCCATCTTCCATCAGTTCCGCAATATCGTATGTAGAATTGACGGTGATGGTGTGCCCGTTGCCGTTGAAGTCTGCTTCGAACGGGTGCGCGCTCGTGCCGATGGGCTCCCATTCCCCCGTGACGGTCACATCGCCCTCGAGTTCTACCGTTTGATCCTCGAGGGTCTCACCCGCCTGTACTATATCGCCAAGCGCCTTGAGTTCGGTTTCGCTGGTGAGTTGGTAGGTCCCGTCTGCTGCGACGGAGATGGGGTTCGTCGTCTTGGCATTGTTCTGCACTGCGGAGACGGTGAAATCAAAGGCACATTCCTTTCCCGCCAGTGCGGGATCGGTCGCTACGTAGGGGAACTCGATCACGACGTGCAGCGTCGTCACCTCTTTGGTCTCTGCGGGAAGTTCGCGCCAGTCCGAGAGCAGGGTGTGCAGCGTCTGGTTGGAGGTGAGCTTCACATCCGCATCCTCTTCCGTCATGGAGATCTCGAGGGTAGAGAAGAGATCGGCATCGCCGCCGGGCACGCCGGGCACCATGACAACGCCGAACTGATATTTAGCGGCAATGGTGCTGTCGTTTTGGATCTGAATGTCCAATTCCACGCCTTCGCCCGGAACGAATTGGGAGATGGAGAGGTCGACGCCATCCCCGGGGTCGAGCTTCGCGCCGCCCGCGTTCAGAATGGGGAACTGCTTGGTGCCGTCCGCTTCGGTGACCGTTCCGGGCTGCTTTTCGCCTTCCCCATCGAACGCGTAGACCTCGAGGGTGTCCGGTTGGATCTCGGCGGTGACGTCGACTTTACCGGACGTTACGGCGATGTTCACCTTGGATTCGCTCGTGAAGAGCGCAAAGGTAGAGCCTGCGATCAGCGAAGCCGAGAGGGCGATCGCAACGATCGAAGAGCCCAAAGTCTTTTTCTTGTTCATGGATCTTTCCTCCTGAAGAAAAATTTTCTTCATTGTATCATACCAATCGGTATTATGTCAATCATTTGATACCATTTGGTATAAAATATTTTTATGGCAAGCAAATATAGCGAAGCGTTTGCGGTAAATTTAAGGGAATTGATGGGGGAGATGTCTGCAACGGAGTTTGCGAGGCGGGTTGGCATCCCGCAGCCGACCATCACGCGCTACCTCCTCTGCCAGCGGGAGGTCACGCTCGAAAATCTGTGCAAGATTGCAGATTTCTTCGGGGAGGACATCGACTGCTTGATCGGAAGAAAGATCTATTGAAGATACCCGCGGGGAGAGATGAAGCCCGCGGGCATTTTTTTGCTTTTTGGGGAATTTTCTGCCCTGTTCAAATATAAATAGGTATAGAAACAGGCAGAAAACTTGCATGTTTTTTCCGCATCCGGCAATATACTGATATGAGAAGTATTTTGCGAGGCGGAAATGGAAGGGATCAGGCGGCGGTCGGAAAAATTGGCGGAGGCGCTCCGCGATCTCCTGTGCGGCGCCCTCATCGGCATCGCATTCATCATCCCGGGGTTTTCGGGGAGCTCGGTCGCCGTGATCCTCGGCATCTATGAGAAGCTGCTCGGCGCGGTCTCTGGGGTCTTCAAGCGCTTCGGCGAGAGCATGCGCATCCTTGTGCCCGTGGGGCTGGGCATGCTGCTCGGGGCGGCGGCGCTCCTCTTTCCCATCCGGTGGGGAATGGCGCACGTCCCACTCCCGACGGTCTCCCTGTTCGCGGGGCTCGCGCTCGGCGGACTTTCTCCGCTGAAAAAGCAGGCGGGGGAGGCGACCAAGCCGCGCGTCTTCGTGTTCGCAGGCGCCCTTGTCTTCGCGGCACTGCTCGCCTTTCTGCCCGAAGCGACCCGCCCCGAGGGCTTTTTGTACCGCCTCGACGCCGCAGGCTACCTTCTTCTCTTTCTCGTGGGGCTCATCGCCTCCTGCGCGCTCGTCGTCCCGGGCATCTCGGGCTCGATGATGCTGCTGATCTTCGGCTACTACACCCCCCTCATCAACCTGCTCACCGACCTGCTCCTCTACGGGAAGGACCCGCTGCACAGCCTCCTCGTCATCGCCGTCGCGGGAGGGGGGATGGCGGTCGGGTTTTTCCTCATCTCGGCGGTGATGAAGCGCCTGCTCGCGACCCATCCCAAGGGGGTGTACTTCGCCATCCTCGGGTTCATCCTCGGCTCCGTGTTTGCGGTGTACGCGCCCGTCCTGCGTTCGCCGCCCTACCTCGGCAGCGTGTGGTACGCGCTGTCCGCCGCCCTGATGCTCGCGCTCGGCTGGGCTGCGTCCCGCCTCTTCGTCCGCCTGACGAGCCGTTAAAAAAAACGCCCCCGCGGGGGCGTTTTACCGTGTTATTTGAGGAAGAACCGCACGAGCTTTTGGTGGAAGCTGCGGTAGGGCTGGTAGCGCATGGGGAGGTCGAGCCACGTCTTTTTGTCGACGATGCTCTTGCGGTGGGTGAAGCACTCGAATCCCTCCCTGCCGTGATAGGCGCCCATGCCGCTCGCCCCCACGCCGCCGAAGGGCATCTCCGAGGTCGCGAGGT
>CANQNB010000121.1 GCA_947625065.1 uncultured Clostridia bacterium
GGTCGAGGAGACGGGATTTGAACCCACGACCTCTTGGTCCCGAACCAAGCGCGCTACCAAACTGCGCTACTCCTCGCAACGCAATCTATTATAACAGACACCTCTCTGATTTGCAAGCGTTTTTGGGCGGATTTCCAAAATTCTGCAGGTCGCAGGATGCCCGATGTCCTGAGGCGTGTCGGAAGAGCGACGCATAAACTCCTGGCTCCACCTCCGGGGGGCGCCAAGGGCTTACGGGTCATCCTGAACGAATGTGAAGGATCCCGAAGTACGAAGTCCGCGTTTTCATCCTCGGGATCCTTCGACTTCGGCTACGCCTCCGCTCAGGATAACGGAGGAGGCGGGGAAGGTGATCGTGACGCGGGTGCCCTCGCCGGGCGCAGAAGCGATGGAAATGTCCGCGCCGAACAGGCGGACGATCTCTTTGACGAAGCACAATCCCAAGCCGAGCCCCGACTTGTCGGTGCGCGAAGCCTCCGCGCGGTAGAACCTGTCGAAGGCGTGCTCCACCGCCTCCTTGCTCATGCCGATGCCGTCATCCGCGACCGTGAGGCGCACCTTCTCCCCTTCGCGCGCGAGGGAAACGGCGACCGTGCCCCCCGCTCTGCCGTACTTGACGGCGTTGTCGACGAGGTTCTGGAGCACCCGCTCATAGAGGGTGACGTCCGCGGGGACGAGGATCCCCTCTTCGATATCGGTGTGGCATGCCACCCCCTGCGGGAAGGCATAGTCGCCGAGGAACTCCTGCGTGACGGCGGAGATGTCGAGGGGGCGCAGTTCGATGCTCAGTTTGTTTGCGACCCGCGTGAATTCGAGCAGGCTGTCGGTGATCGCTTTGAGCCGCTTGGACTGCCGGTAAATGACCCGCAGCGATTCGTCCTTCTCCTCCGTGCCCTGCGCTTCGCCGAGGGCATATTCGCTCTCCGAGAGGATGACGGTGAGGGGAGTGCGCAGCTCGTGCGCGACGTCGGAGGTGAACCGCTCATGGTTGCGGAACATCCCTTCGAGGCTGTCGAGCATGTAGTTGTAGTCATCGGCGAGGCGGGCGAGCTCGCTGTCCGAAGTGACTTTGGAGAGCCGCTTCGAGAGGTCCTTGGACGTTGTGATGGCGTTGACCTCACGGCGCATCCTGTCGATGGGTTCGATGGCGCGCCGCACCGAGAAGATGTTGAGGGTGATACCCGCCGCCGCGAGCAGGAGGGCGAGGGCGGAGAAGGAGACGATCGCCGCGAACCAGACGTCGTTCGAGGCGGAGACGATGCCGCGCAGATAGATGTCGTCCCTCCCCTCGATGGAGACGGCGAAGTCATAGACATAGTATCTCTCCCCCTCGATGGAGACGGGTGTGACCACCCCCTTGCGGATGGGGAGGTCGAGGCTTCCCGGAAAGGAGCCGTTTTTGAGGGTGCCGTCGCTCAGATAGATGCTGAGGTACACGCCGCCGACGTTGTAGTCGAAGTCGTCGGGCACCACCCCGTGCGCCCCCGAGATGACGGACGCCCGCGAGGAGACGGTGTCGATGAGGGTGTTGCGGATGTTGCGGTGGAGGACGGTCGTCCCCGCGACGGTCGCCGCAACGACGATGAGCGCCGTGAGAAAGGCGATGATGAGGGAATCGATGAGGATGATCTTTTTACCGAACTTCATTCTTTTACCGTATAGCCCACACCGCGCACGGTATGGATGAGTTTTTTCTCAAAGCCGTCGTCGATCTTCTTGCGCAGAAAGCGGATGTAAACGTCGACCGTGTTCGACCCGACGCTCTCGTCCGCGCCGTACAGCCCGTCGCAGATGCGCTCGCGCGTGAGCACGATGTTCTTGTTGCGGAGCAGAAGGGCAAGGAGATCGAATTCCCTCGCGGAGAGGGGTATCTGCTTCCCCCCTCTCACTGCGGTGCGGGCGGCGAGGTCGAGGGTGAGGTCGTCCGCCGTGAGCACGTTCTCCCGCACGCCTGCGTTGCGCCGCGTGACGAGACGGATGCGCGCGAGCAGTTCGGAGAACTCGAAGGGCTTGACGATGTAGTCGTCGGCGCCCATGTCGAGCCCCTTGACGACGTCGCCGCTGCCGTCGAGCGCGGTGAGCAGGATGACGGGGACGTCGAGCTTCTTCGCGCGCACCGCGGAGAGAAAGCCGAGCCCGTCCATCACGGGCATCATGACGTCGGAGATGACGACGTCGTAGCCGCCGAAGAGCAGATAGTCGAGCCCCTCTTCGCCGTTTTGGGCAAGATCGACGGTGAAACCGTTCGAGACGAGCCTCTTTTTGAGCACCGAAGCCAGCCCTTCGTCGTCTTCGAGGACAAGGACCTTCATATGCAGCCTCCCTTTTCTTTGGAAATTGCCCGACAGAGTGTCTATCGGGCAATCTCGCTTCTATTATATCATGTGTTTTGCATTTTATCAAATGCTTTTCAGTCGTAGTCGATGTCGCTCTCGATCACTCTGCCCGTCTGGGCGTCGATCTCCACGGTGTATTCGATGCTGCGCACCTTGAGTTCGACCTCATAGATGAGCATGCCGTCGTCCTCTTCGAGCTTGACTTTGCCGATGCGCACTTCGCTCTCGGAGAGGGAGAAGTAGCCGAGCGCGATGGAGAGCGCCTTCTCTTCGCCGATGAGCTCCTTGTTCGCGCCGAGCACCTCGCCCTTTTTGCTGACTTCGCCCGTGACGGCGTCGACCACATATTCATACTCCCTGCCGCCGATGACGACTTCCGCCTCGTAGTAGAAGCGCTTGTTTGCGCCCGTGCCCTCGTCTTCGAGTTCGAGCTCGTCGATGCGGGCGGTCACGTTCTGTGCGGCGAAGTACTGCTTTAACGCCTCGAGCGCCTTGTCGCGGGAAATGACGGTGCCCGTGGAGGGAGCGGGGAGCTCCTGTTCGTGCTCGATGTCGATCTCGCGCTCGAGGATCTTGCCGCTGACGGCGTCGATCTCCATCTTATATTCGCTCGGTCCGACGTACAGCTTGATCTCGTAGCAGAGGTGTCCATCCTCCCGTTCGAGCTTAATGCGCTGCGAGGTGATCTGCTCCTCGGTGAGGGAGAAACTCTTGAGGGCGATGGCGAGCGCCTGCTCCTCGGTGAGCGAGGTTCCGGGGTTGGGATCGACGGGGTTGCCGGCGTAGCCGTCGTTGAGGGTGACCTCCCCCGTGACTGCGTCGACGAAGTACTCATATTCCCTGCCGCCGACCTTCATCTCGATCTCATAGAAGTAGCGGATCTCGCCGTTTATGAACTCCTTTTCGATGTCCGCTTCGAGGAGGAAGGCGTCCTGCCCGGCTTGTTCGCGCACCTTGGCGACCGCCTCTTCACGGGTGAGGAAGGCGGTGGTCGGCGGAAGGACCTTCTCCTCTGCGCCCATCTCCGCATCGAGGATGGTGCCGTCTGCCGCGGAGATGTCGAGTTCATACTCGGTGCCGTCGGCGACGAACTCGAGTTCATAGACGAAACCGCCCTTTACGTAGTCGAGCTGCACCTTGTCAAAGCGCACCTCGTGCCCCTGCGCCCCCTCGGGGAAGGCGAATGCGAGCGCGATCTCCTTTGCCTGTTCCTCGGTGATGATCGAGGGGATCTCGGGAGCCTGGACGGTGCCGTCGAGCACGGTCTTGGAGAGCTTGACGATGCCGCCGCTCAGGGCGTCGATGAGAAGGGTGTAGCGGAAGCCTTCGAAGTCGAAGCCCGCTTCATACATCTTCCTGCCCCCCTCCGACACCGTCTTGAGTGCGACTTCGACGCCTGCGGGGACACCTGCGGCATCGAGGGCGATCGCCTTTGCTTGCTCCTCGGTGATGTACGAGGATCCCGAGGCGGGAGCGCCGCCCTTGAGCTCGGTCTTGCTCGAAATGAGGGAGAAGACCGCCGCGTCGAAGAGGT
>CANQNB010000122.1 GCA_947625065.1 uncultured Clostridia bacterium
ATTGTTTACTAAGCGCGACACGAGCGGGCTCTTCCCGCGAAGTAGCATAGTCGAAGGGTCACCGCATTATAAAAATAAGGTGATGTTTCGACTGCGCCCTGCGGGCTCCGCTCAACATGACGTAATCAGAATGCCTCGGTCGGGCAGAATGACGTAATTGAGAACGCACCCCCACCCTGCCTTACGGCATCCCTCCCCCTCAAGTATAAGGGGGAGGGCAAGGGCGCGGGGGAAATTTCACTGTTCTTTAACACAATTCCCGTTGCAGGTATTTGCTTTTTTACATAGAATACTGTATAATTAAGAAAAATAACAATCTGCGGTGGTCTATGAGTTTCCTCAGCCTCGAAAATGTATGCAAAACCTATCAGACGGGGAGCGTGACGGTCGACGCCCTGCGCGATGTCTCCTTCTGCCTCGAAGACGGGGAGTTCGTCATTGTGCTCGGCTCCTCCGGCGCGGGGAAGACCACCCTGCTCAACCTCCTCGGCGGCATGGACGGGGCAACGTCCGGCAAGATCGTGCTCGACGGCAAGGACGTGACCGCCCTCAACCGCAAGGGGCTCGCCGACTACCGCAGGAACGACATCGGATTTGTCTTTCAGTTCTATAACCTCATGCCCAACCTCACCGCGCTCGAGAACGTGGAGCTCGCCGTCGAGATCTGCAAAAATTCTCTCGATCCGAAGGGAGTGCTCGAAGAAGTCGGGCTCTCGGAGCGGCTCATGAATTTCCCCTCCCAGCTCTCGGGCGGGGAACAGCAGCGGGTGTCCATCGCGCGCGCCGTCGCCAAGAACCCCAAGCTTTTGCTCTGCGACGAACCGACGGGCGCCCTCGACTATGCGACGGGCAAGCGCATCCTCAAACTGCTCTACGACATCTCCAAAAAGCGGAAGAGGCTCGTCATCGTCGTCACCCACAACGCCGCCCTCAAGGAGATGGCGGACAGGGTCATCCACATCAAGAGCGGGCGCATCGAGAGCATCGAAACCAACGCCTCGCCCGTACCCATTGAGGAGATCGAATGGTGAAGACCTATCTCAAAACCTTTCCGCGCATGTTCAAGCGGCATGCGACGCGGCTCGTCTCCATCGTGCTCATGATCCTCGTGAGCATCGGCTTCTGCGCGGGCATCGGCATGGCGAAGGATAAGATGGACGGCGCGCTCGACGATATCTACAGCGGGGCGAACGTGCCCGACCTGCTTGTCAAGAGCACCCGCGAGGAGGGGTTCCGCAAGGAGGAACTCTCTCTCCTCGAACAGTGCTATGGGGAGGACAACGTGCTGTGCGGCTCTTCCCTCGAATTCCGCGACGGCGGGCTCATCGCGGAGAGCGAGACGGGCATGTTTCCCGGCTACGGCACGCAGATCGAGGTCTCCTTCCCCGAGCTCGAAAAAGGGGTCACGAGAGTCTACTTCTTCGACATGCCCCCCTCCGATCTCGTCATCAACCGCCTCGAAGTGCTTGAAACGGCGCCCCGACCCGAGACGGTCGAAGAGGATGCGATCCCCCTATTTACCGAGCGCGCGACGGAGCAATTTGCGGAGTACCCGCTCGGAAGCGTGTTCCATGCCGAAGTCACCTACGTCGTCGGAACGCCCCTCGGCGTCCCCATCGTGCAGACGAGCGAGCTTACCTTTTACGTCGCGGGCAGGGTGTTCAACCCGATGCACTTTGCGACGCGCGACGACGTGAGCATCCAATTCCAAAAGGGAAACGGGGATCAGGCGCTCCTTTCGGGGGTGTTCTATCTCTTCGAAAGCGACTATGCGCCCCCGACCAATGACGTCTATGTCACCCTCCGCCGCCCCAACGACGATCAGGGAACGGAGGTGCTCTCCAACGGCTACTGTGCGAGCGTCGAAAAGGAGCAGGAGGCGCTCCGTGCCCTCTTCACCCAAAACGGGGAGAGCACGGCGGAGGTGCTCACCCTCTCCGAGAATTTTTCCTTCTCCTCCTTCCATGAGTATGCGGAACGGATCGCGGGGATCGGATATGTGATGATGGTCGTCTTTCTCGCCGTCACCCTCCTCATCGTCCTCTCGACGATGGCCCGCCTGCTCGAGGAGGAACGGGGGCAGATCGCCTGCCTCTCCACCCTCGGCTACTCCCCCGCTGCGATCGTCTTAAAGTACCTCCTCTTCGCCCTCGTCGGGACGCTCATCGGCGCTTTGGGAGGGTACTTCGCGGGCATGGGTCTATCGTACATCGTCTATATCAACTTCGACTGGTGCTATACCCTCCCGCCCTTCCCCCTGCAGACCTCCACGCTGTTCTTCGCCATCGTCGCAAGTGTGATCGTCATCTGCACCCTCGCCGCGACCTTTTTTGCGGGGCTGCGCAAGACGCGCGAGAGACCTGCGAGCCTCCTGCGTCCCAAGGCGCCCAAGCCCGGAAAGAAGGTCATTTTGGAGCGCATCCCCCTGCTTTGGGAGCGCTTCACCTTCAAGTATAAGTCGTCGCTGCGCAACGTGCTGCGCTACAAGATGCGGTTTGCGATGACCGTCGTGGCGGTGACGGCGTCGACCGCCCTCGTCTTTGCGGGGCTCGCCGTGCTCGACTGCTGCATCTTTCAGAACATCGGGACGTCGGCGATGATCGGGGTGGGCGTCGTGGTCGTGCTCTTTGCCGCGCTGCTCAACTTCGTGGTCATCTACACCCTCACGAACATCAACATTTCCGAGCGCAACCGCGAACTCGCGACCCTCATGGTGCTCGGCTACCGCGACCGCGAGGTGACCTCCTACGTCTTCCGCGAGATCTACCTCACGGGCTCGATCGGCATCGTGCTCGGGCTCCCGACGGGCTGCCTGCTCTGCCTGTTCATCTTCCATGTGATGACCTTCGGCTCCATCGCGGGCATCCATTGGTTCGTATGGCTGCTCGCCCCCCTGCTCTCCCTCTTCTTCACCTTCCTCGTGACCCTCATGCTCTCCCCCAAGATCCTTAAAATTCATATGAACGAATCGCTCAAAGCGATCGAATGACCGAAGCAAAATAAATAAATTGTAAACTCCCGCGCCATCGGCGCGGGAGTTTACGAAGATCGGAGATTGTTGTGTAGACTTATTTTTCGGAGCCCGGTCCGCCGGGCTTTTCGCTGTGCTCCCCTTCGGGCGCCTTGGCACTTTGCCTCTGTTTACAGTACGCGCAGGCGGAACAGTCGCCGCAGTCGCACGAACTCTTGCCCTGCTTTTTGCGGACGATCGCCACGACGGCAACGGTGACAACGAATGCCGCTGCGAGCACGATGATCAGAATTTCCCACCACGTCATGCTTCACCTCCGCCGCCTGCGGACGCCTCCTCTGCAGGGGTGTCCTCGGACATGGGTGCCTCGTTTTTCTTCAACGGACGCTTTTTATTCCACAGCCAGATGCCGAGGACGGCAAGGGCGGCGAGGAAGACGATGATGAACGACGTCCACCACCAGCTGCCGACGAGGTAGATGACCGTGCCGACGGTGTAGGAGGTCGCGATCCAGAAGAGCAGCGTCCAGCGGAACTTGCCCTTGGGGAGCTCCGCCTTTGCCGTGGCGCATGCCGCGAAGCAGGGAATGGTCGTCATATTGAAAGCGATGAAGGAGATGAGTGCGGGGATGGTGATGCCGGTGGCGGAGATCATGGCAGTCGCCTCGGCGATCCCCTCCTCCGTCGCGATGAACTGACCGCCGACCGAGACGGCGAGGGCGCCGAAGGTCGCGATGACGTTCTCCTTCGCCACAAGCCCAGTGAGAGCGGCGACGGCGAACACCCAGCCGCCCGAGGTGAGCTGCGAACCGAAGCCGAGCGGGGTGAAGAGGGGCTGGATGAGCATCCCGAGGGAGCCCAGAATGCTCTCGTCCATGCGGGCATTGATGAGCCCGTCGA
>CANQNB010000123.1 GCA_947625065.1 uncultured Clostridia bacterium
ATTCTCGACGATGAGCGCGCCCCCTTCCGCCCCGGCGTTGAGTGCGGTCGCCTGTGCTTGCAGGTCGGTCGGAAACCCCGGGAAGGGCATGGTCTCGATGCGGCGGTTGCATTTGAGCGCGCCCGAACTCATTATCTTTATTTTATCATTTTTTGTATGGATTTTGCAACCGTTTTCACGCAATTTATGTAAAAGTAATGCGAGCATCTCCGCTTTGACGCCGATCACCTCGACTTCGCCGCCGCAGATGGCGCATGCGATGAGATAGCTTCCCGCCTCGATGCGGTCTTTGACGGGGGTAAACGTCACACCGTCCAGCTTTTTGACCCCCTCGATCTCGATGATGTCCGTTCCCGCGCCCCTGACCTTGGCGCCCATTCCGTTGAGGAAGTTTTGCAGATCGACGATCTCGGGCTCCTTTGCCGCACCGCCGAGCACCGTCTTCCCCTCCGCCTTGACGGCAGCGAGCAGGATGTTCTCCGTCGCCCCGACGCTGGGGAAGTCGAGCACGATGTCCGTTCCCCGCAGCCGGTCGCAGGCGCAGTAGATGCAGCCCTCCCTCTCCTCGATCCTCACCCCCAAGCGTTTGAGGGCGTTCAGATGCAGATCTATGGGACGGAGCCCAATGTCGCACCCGCCGGGGTAGGCGCACACCGCCCGCCCGAAGCGGCTGAGCAGGGATCCGAGCATGAAGACGGAGGAACGCAGTTCTCTGGTGAGGACGGAGGCGATGCTGTGGTTGAAAGCGTTCGCGCTGTCGATGACGACCCCGTCGCCGCGGAAGGTCACCTCCGCGCCGAGTTCCCTCAAAATCTGCGCCATACAGGCGACGTCGGTGATGTGCGGTACACATCGGATGGTGACGGGGGCATCCGTCAATACGGAGGCGGCGAGCAGCGGCAGCACGGAATTCTTTGCGGACGACGCATGCACCGTGCCGTTGAGCTGTCTCCCCCCTTCTATCACAAATTTATCCATAGGATTCTCCTCTTGTGGTCGGCAAAAACGGCAAAGCCCGAGAGCCCGGGCGTGCGCTTTCGCTGTCTTTTTCGCATGCCGCGGACGACGAGGCGAGCCGCGGATGCGATTTCTCTATATCCTATGAACTTTTTTGCCGCCGTTGTGCCTCGACACCGCGTAGACGAGCCCCATCCCCGCCATCGTGACGACGAGAGAGGTGTTCCCCGCCGAGACGAGCGGAAGAGGGAGCCCCGTCGGCGGGATGCATCCGCTCACGACGAGCGCATTGAGCGCAGACTGGACGGCGAAGGCGAGCGTGATGCCCGAGACGAGCATGTATCCGTAGAAATTGTCGCAGGCGTTCGCGATGCGGAATCCCCGCCAGACGATGAACCCGATGAGCAAAAAGAGCAACAGCACGCCGAGAAAGCCCGTCTCTTCGGCAATGACGGAGAGGATGAAATCGCTCTCCGCAAAGGGAAGAAAGCGGTATTTCTGCCGCGAACGGAAGAGCCCCGTTCCGAAAAATCTGCCGTTCGCAAGGGCGTACAGCGACTGGATGAGCTGGTAGCCCTCCTCCTTGGGGGAAGCCCACGGGTCGACGAACGCCGACAGCCGTTGCAGGCGGTAGGGTTCCATGACGATGAGAACGGGGACGAGAAAGAGCACGGGGACGCAGATACACGCAAGCGCCTTCTTGGAGATCCCGCCGAGAAAGATCATGCCGATCATGATCGCCCCCACGCACATCGTGACCGACATGTTGGGTTCGAGCATGATGAGCACGCACACCGCACCGCCCGCAAAGAGCACGGGCAGAACGCCTGCAAGGGTGCGCATGCGGGAGGGATCTTTGGCGAAATAGCGCGCCGTGAACAGGACAAACCCGTATTTTGCGATCTCGGAGGGCTGGATCGTGAATCCGCCGAAGCCGATCCACCGCGTGGCGCCGTAGTTGCTCTTCCCCAATCCCGGGACAAACACGAGGGCGAGCAGGATGAGGGAGAGGATGAGCGCGGGCAGCCCGAGCTTTTCCAGCTTCCGGTAGTCGACGAAGGAGATGAGCGCGATCGCCGCCAAGCCGATCACGAACCCGATCAGCTGTTTCTTGAAGAAAAAGAAGGAGTCGCCGTACTGCACTTCGGCATTGTAGGAACTCGCCGAGTAGACGGCGACGAGCCCGTACGCGGCGAGCAGGATGACGGCGCCGAGAAAGAGCAGATCCCCCGCGCCCCTTTTTTCCCTCTCCCCCGTCCCTCTCCTTGCGAACAGGGCATAGCGCGCGCTATTCGGCTTCGTCAACGGTGTCCTCCGCGATGGGCACGAGGGCTGCGGACGGCGAAGGCGCATATTCCGCACGCAGTTGTTCGAGCAGCTGCGCGAACCGTTCCCCGCGCTCCTCGTAGCTGCGGAACGCATCGAAACTTGCCGACGCGGGAGACAGCAGCACGTTTTGCCCGCTCTTCGCCGTGAGGAAAGCGATGCGCACCGCCATGTCGAAGGGACGGCAGAGGGTGACGGCGGTAAAGCCCTTCTTGAGGGCGGCGCTCAGGATGCGGAAGGCATTCTCCCCGTAGATGACGGCATGGACAACGTCCGAGCCCTTCATCTCCTCGAAGAGAGGCTCGTAGGAATAGCCCTTGTCCTTGCCGCCGAGCAGAAGGACGCTCTCCCCCTTCACGCTCCCGATCGCCTTGACGGCGGAATCGACGTTCGTCGCCTTGGAGTCGTCGATGAAGGTGACCCCGTTGAGCTCTCCGATCGTCTGCAGACGGTGGCGCACGCCGCGAAAGTTTTTGAGGGCGTTCCCGATGGCGGCATTGTCTGCGCCGAACAGCTTCGCCGCGCAGATCGCCGCCAGGGCGTTCATACGGTTGTGGTCTCCCCCGAGCGGCAGCGCCTCCTCGGGGCAGATCTTCTCCCCCTCGAAACAAAACCAGCCGTCGGCGATGTATCCGCCTGCGACCTTTTCCCTCAGGGAAAACCAGACGACGTTCGCCTTGGTCTTTTCGGCGAAGGAACGGACGGTCGGGTCGTCGTAATTGAGGATGGCGAACTCGCTCTCCGTGCAGTTTTTGAGGATGCGCGATTTGAGATAGATATAGTTGTCGATCGTATAGTGGCGGTTGAGGTGATCCTCCGTCACGTTGAGCACGACGGCAACGTGGGGACGGAGGGAGAGGAGGGTCTCAAGCTGGAAGGAGGAGATCTCCGCGACGGCGATACCGTCCTCGCCGAGCTCTGAGATGCAGGTCGTGAGCGGTCTCCCCACGTTCCCGCAGGCGAGCGCGTTTCGCCCCGCCTCCCTGAGGATGCTCTCGAGCATCGTCACCGTCGTCGTCTTGCCGTTCGTGCCCGTGACGGCGATGATGGGACAGCGCAGGGCGAGTGCGGCGAGCTCGGTCTCCCCGAGGACGCGCTTCCCCGCCCGCTTGAAGGAGACGGGAAGAGGATGGTCGATGGGGATCCCGGGGCTCAGGACGAGCACGTCGCATTTTTCCGTCTTCTCTTCGAGCTCGTTTTTGGCGACGGGGATGCAGCCGAGCTCCTTGAGCCGCGCCTGTGCGCTGCGCACGTTTTCGTCGTCGACGTCGTCGTACAAATAGACTGCCGCTCCCTTGCCGCGCAGATACTCCGCGCTCGCGATCCCCGAGCGGGAGAGCCCCGCCACGAGAAAGGTTTGTCTTTCAAATAACATGCCATGCTCCTTAGAGGACAAACGGGAGAAGAAGGCTCGCGCCCGCCACCGCCGTCAGCACGGCATAGACGTAGGAGATCTTCCCCTCCGAATATCCCTTTTGCTGGAAATGGTGGTGGTTGGGCGCCATCAAAAAGATGCGCTTGCCCGTTTTTTTATAGTATATTACCTGAAGAATGAC
>CANQNB010000124.1 GCA_947625065.1 uncultured Clostridia bacterium
ATACCGAGGCGAAGCCGAGTGTATCTTAAAGATTCACTCCCTCGCTACGCTCGGTACTTCGCGCTGCGCGCTCGTGCGCCGCTTCGCGTCGTCGGAATGAGGGCGCGACCCCTTGGCTCCCCCCTCCCCTCAAGCCCAACAAAAAAGGCGCCCATGAGGGTGCCTTTCGGACATGGTGCCTTCCTTTTTTGTCAGACCTCGTCGGCGACGACCATCAGGACACCCGCAGGGAGGCTCGCAAAAAGGATGGTGCAGATCTTGAATGCAAGGCTGACGGGGATCCCCTCGTCGACGCACTTGATGTAATGGAGCGTCATGGGGAGCATCCAGCAGAGCGGGATGAGATAGACCCCCTCGATGGCGCAAAAGACGATCATCAGGATCTTGGCGACCTTTTTGAGGACGTCGGACGCATTCGCCTTGGCGGCAGCCTGCTGCTTTGCATGATTTTCCGTGGCGCATCCGCAGGCGGGGCAGACGACCGCCTCCTCCGCAAGCTGTGCGCCGCAATGGGTACAATACATGATGGTTTACCTCCCTTCCCAAACGGGAATTATCTCTCCGCACGGAGAGCAAAAACGCCCCGTAGGGCGCTTTTTTCTGTTGGATTCTCTCAGTCTTTGTCACACAGCATCAAGATGCCGGAGATCGTGTTGACGAAAAGAAGGGTGCAGACTTTGAAGCCTGTCGTCACTTTGCGTCCCTGCTTGATGCAGCGCGAATAATGCACCGTCATCGGGATCATCCACGCGAGCGGAATAACAGCAAATCCACAAACAATCGTGCTGAGGATCATCAAAACTTTCGCTGCCGTTTTCATTGCTTACCTCCTTGTAGAGTTAGATTGACATTATCATATCATACTTTATATGAAATTGCAAGTACTTTGGACAAAATTTTCGAATTTTCGCGCAAGGAAGGGCAGGGCATTTTGGGAAGCAGAGGCGCGCCCTTCCATCGCGCACGGTAGCGCATGCCCTCCTTGCGGGGTTACTTCTTCGCGGCGCCCGTGATGAGCTGCTCTGCAATCTTGCGGTTGTTGAGGAGCTTTTCCCTCTCGGCGGCATCGAGCGCACCAAGGCGGGTGAGGGTGAGAGAGAAGAGAGAAGTCTGCCTGACGGCGCCGTCGGGGGTACCCATGACCGAGATGTCGAGCGAGAAATTGCCCTCTGCGTCCTTGCCGAGGTAGAGCTCCATGCCTTGGATCTCCGCCCCGAGGTAGCGGGAGAGCAGCCTGCCCGCCGTGATCCCCTTGCTCTGTTCGACATAGGAGACCAGCTGCGCGGTGAGCTCGTCATACGCCGCGTCGAGCGCCTTCACGAGGGAATCGCCGAGGGTGAGCCGCACGCCGTTTTCGTCCGATTGGAGGGTGAACTGCGGCGACAGGGGCGCCCCTTCGCTCCCCTCCCCACCGGGCACGGACGTGAATCCGGAGAGCATCTCTTCCAGATCGACCTGCTTGACGAAGACGGGCGCGGCTTCATTCCCCTTGCCGTAGAGCGCGAGCGTCAGCATGCCGTCCCCCGTCAGATAGAGGTCGAGGATGGCAGGGTCGACGCCGTTGAGGGGGGCCATGTCCGGGAAGAGGACGGAGAGAGAGCCGAGCGTGTTGCAGATGGGCGCCGCCGAGGAGACGTCGAGATGCACGTTTGCGGTCAACGCCGAGAGCAGGTCGCCGGAGAGCAGCGCGGAGGGATCCAGCCGGAGGGAGAGTTCGCCGCGGAAGTCGCCCGTGCACAGACTGTGGCTGCGCAGGAGCCCGAGGTCGAAGGCGAGGCTGAATTTGTCGCCCGTCAAGGTGTTTTCGGCAGGCACGCCCTCCGCCTTCAGGGCGAGTCCCGTGACCTCTTCCCTTCCTTCGAGTTCGACGGAGAGGCTCTGCAGCGTCATGCCGAGCATGGCGTGCACAAAGTCCTTCGCCCCGCCGAGCTTGGCTTCGACCTTTGCGAGCAAGCCGCTGTACGCCTCGTTGAGCTTGTCCACGGCGGCGGGCTTGAGGGAGAGCACGTAGCCGTTCTCCGCGGTTTCAAGGGAGACCATGTCTTCGAACTCCCTGCCGAGAGTGTCGAGGAGCCCCGAGCCCCCCTCCGAAGGGGAAAGCCGCTCGCCGATGCCGACGGAATAGGTCGCAAGGACGTTGTCGGCGCCCGCCGTGCGGTCGTTGAGCTGGAGAAGGAGGACGCCGTCCCCGGGATAGCGCACCGTGAGGGTGTTCGCAATGCCCGAGAGAAGAGGGACCGCGGAGAGGTCGATGTCGAGGCGAAGGGTCACCGCGTCGAGGAGATCCCCCTCGCTCAGGGCAGCCTGTCTGAACCGGGCAGTGAGCTCGCCGCCGAGCGAAATGGGCGCGGCAAACGTGTTGAGCCCCACCGTGACGGGCACGTGCACCGTCCCGCCGTCGATCGTGTTTCCGAGCGCCGCCGTCAATTCCTCCATCGGGTCGTCTTCTCCGTCCGTGGGCAGAACGACCGAGGGCGTCGTCCCGAGCTTCGCACTGAATTCCTCCGCGTGCGGGATCTCCACCCCCTCGTTGACCTTGGAGAAGGTGCATTCGAGGGTCTGGTCGACATTCATGTCAAAGATCTTTTTCGCGACGAAGGTGCTTTTCGCTGTGTAGGAAACGGGCGTCCAATCCTTTTTGAAGGTCACATACATGTCGACGTCCGAGATCGCGGGGAGATTCTCGAGCGAGCCGTACGCCTTCGTCTGGAGGCGCATCCCCGCAGTCGCAGACTCCGTCGCCGAATGGTTTTCGAGCGATTGGTCCCCCGAAAGACGGAGATAGTAGGTCAGCGTGTCCCCTTCGGCATGGTCGAGGGCGGCATAGCGCAGCGTCCGCGCGTTGACGATGTACCCCCCGAGCGTCGCTTCGTCCGCCGTAAAGCCGTAGACCTGCTTGTAGTCCTCCCGCTCGGCGACCCGCAGATCGCCCTCAAAACTGTTGCGGTAGACCATCCTCCCGCCGTTGGTGAACGCCTGATGCTTCATCCTGACGATCACCGAATCGGTCTGCGCCTGGTTGAAACAGTCCTTTCCGTTGATGTAGGTGATGTTGTGGATCTCCTGCCGATAGCCGATGTCGGCGGCCAGCTTCACCTCCGTCTCGATGATGTAGCTCGAAAGCTCGCTCTTCTTCTGCATGAACGCATAGATCGCGTTCTCGGGAGTGAGACGCTCGGGCGGCTCATGGGTGACAAGTAAGGTCGACTCCCCGGGTTGCGCCGTGAGCGTTTCGCCGCCCTGCCCGCACGCCGCAAGCCCGCCGA
Organism: uncultured Clostridia bacterium; assembly: GCA_947625065.1. Classification (GTDB taxonomy): domain Bacteria; phylum Bacillota; class Clostridia; order Christensenellales; family Borkfalkiaceae; genus Gallimonas. The sequence continues at coordinate 3,267 of CANQNB010000124.1, forward strand.
CGAGCATCCCGGCGCACAGCACGCCCGCACAGGCGATGCCGACGATTGTCTTTCTCTTTTTCATAGGTTGCCTCCTGAAATGGATGCCGTCTTCTACGGCTCCCCCCTCACCCCTTGAGAACGGTTCGTATACAGAACTCGTAGGAATAATTACAGTATACAGAACTTGCGGCGGAAAGTCAAGAGATTTTACCATCCCGTCGGGATCCTGTAGTACGAAGTCCGTTCCCTTGCTGTCCCCTTGCCCTCCCCCCGCCGTCATCCTGCCCGCGCGCACTATTGTCTACTAAGCGCGACACGAGCGCATAGCGCGAAGTAGCGGAGGCGTAGCCGAAGTCGAAGGATCCCGAAGTACGAAGTCCGAATGCACTCTCAATCACGTCATGTTGAGCTTGTCGAAACATGTCCTTATTTTTATAATGCGGACACCCTTCGACGGAGCTACTTCGCCTACGGCTCGTGTCGACCTTAGTCTACAATAGAAGCCTCGGTCG
>CANQNB010000125.1 GCA_947625065.1 uncultured Clostridia bacterium
TAGACGACGTCCATGATGACGCCGATGCCCTGTGCGTGGAGCGCCTGCACCATCTGCTTGAATTCCTTCACGCGGACGGCACCGTCGGCGGGGTCGGTCGAATAGCTCCCCTCGGGCACGTTGTAGTTCTTCGGGTCATACCCCCAGTTGAAACCCTCGCCCTTGCTCTCGTCCACCGTCGCATAGTCGAAGGAGGGAAGGAGATGGACGTGGGTGATGCCGAGCTGTTTGAGGTAGTCGACGCCCACGGGGATGCCGCTGCCGTTCTTCAGCCCCGTCTCGGTGAAGGCAAGGAACTTGCCGCGGTACTTGGACTGCGAAATGTTGTTGGAGAAGTCGCGCACGTGCACTTCCCAGATTTCGGCGTCGGTGTAGTTTTGGAAATTTTCGGGGACAAAGACGTCGTCCGTCCAGCCCTCGGGATCGGTGGAGGCGAGGTCGAGGATCATGCCCCTGTCGCCGTTGACCCCCGCGGAGACCGCATAGGGATCGACCGCCTCCTGCTCGCCCGCGGAGGTGGACACGGTATAGGTGTAGTATTTGCCGGAGAGGTCGGCGCTCTCGGTGTACGTCCAGACGCCCTTCTCCCCCTTTACCATGTCGACCGTCTTCTCTGCGCTGCCTCCGCTGCCTGCGGCAAAGAGGTTGAGCTTGACGTACGCCGCCGTCGGCGCCCAGAGGAAGAAGCTCGTCTTGCCGTCTGCAATCCTGACGCCCAGTTCGCCGTCATAGTTATATGCCTCGGCAAATTCTTCGCTCGAGAAATAGGTGAGAGGCACGACCGCGACGGGATCCTCGAACCCCTCGATCTCAAGGGTATACGGCTTGGCGAGGTCGAGGGGAGCCGCCGTCTCGATGACGCCGTTCGCATTGTTGGAGGTCACGTTTTTGAGGGCGACTTCCTTCCCTCCGCCGTCGGTGAGTTTGACCTGCTCCACCGTGACGGTCATTGCCGTGCTGAGCACATACTTGATGTGCGTCAGATCCTGCAAGTCCGCGATGTCGATGTTCTTCATCTCTTTCAAAGTGAGCCCTCCGTCGTCGCTGACATAGGACTTGGCGTCTCCCGCCTTGGTGTAGATGACCGTTTCCCTCTCCTTGAGGGAGACGAAGCGGTCGCCGTCGGTGCCGTCCTTGCTCGCCGTCCCCCACGTCTCGCCGCCCGGCTCCGAGCAGCCCGTGCGGATGATGAAGCCGACCTGACGGATGTCCTCGGGCACGTTGATCACGACTTTGGCGCCGTAGGCGCATTCGTGCATGAGATAGCCCTTGCCCGCGACGTCGCCGTACCACATCCAGATGTCGCAGCCCTCATAGCCCGCCGCACGCGAGTAGTAGATGGTGAGCTGCTTCTTCCCCTCTTCGAGCGGAAGGGTGTATTCCTCCGTGGGCTCGTCGCCGCCGGGAGTGGGCGGGTCGGTCTCGGGAGGAAGGGTCGTGTTCCCGCCGTTGCATGCGCACATCACGAAGAGAAGGGCAAACAGGAGGGACAGAATTGCCAAAAAACGTTTCTTCATAGGATCCCCTTTTGATATATTTTTTTATCTTTTTCGTTGAATGATTCGTCGCCCAGCCTGCCGCTCTCCGCCGCGAGCGTCCTCAGCCGCACTTTGAGGGAAGAGGAGAAGTCGGACTGACGGAACCGGAAGGACCAGTTGAGGGGCGAGACCTCGGAGGGGCGGTTGATCCTGCCCTCCTCGCCGAGGCAGAGGGCGTCCTGCAGCGGGAAGAGGACGGCGGACGCGGGGCTCGCATAGAGCAGGCGCAAAGCGGTGCGGCAGAGATCGCGGTCGCTCCCTCCGCGGAACGGGACCCCCACCTTGCCGCACTCCGAGCGCAGATCGGAGAGCATCCTCTCCCGCTCCTCCCCCTGCATGCCCGAGAGGCGGGAATAGAGGGTGAGGTTGTCGTGCGTGCCCGTATAGGCAAAGAAGCGCTCGGTATAATTGGAGGGCTTGTGCTCGTTGTAGGGGTTGCCGTCGAAGGCGTGCTGGAGGATCTTCATCCCGGGGAAGCCGATCTTGTCGATCCCCCGCCGCACTTCTTCGGTGATGAGCCCGAGGTCCTCCGCCACGATGGGCGCGTCCCCGACCCCCTCGAAGAGCTCCTTGCCCGGTCCCCTGTTCCAACTGCCGCTGCGCGCGTCCTTTTCCCCTTCGGGGACGGAATAGTAGCGGACGAACCCGATGAAGTGGTCGATGCGCACGATGTCGTAGAGCGCGAGCGCCGAGCGGATGCGCCCCTTCCACCATGCATAGCCGTCCTCCTTCATCGCCTCGAAGTCATAGACGGGATTGCCCCACAGCTGCCCCGTCGAGGAGAAGGCATCGGGCGGGACGCCCGCCTGTGCGGCAGGTCTCCCCGCTTCGTCGAGGACGAACAGCCCGCGGCGGTACTTCCACATCTCCACGCTGTCGCGGGAGACATAGAAGGGCATATCCCCCACGATGCGGACGCCGTGCGCATTCGCATACGCCTTGAGCTGCCGCCACTGCCTGAGGAAGAGGAACTGCGTGAATTCGCGGAACGCCACCTCCTCATCGTGCTCGCGCGCAAAGGCGGAGACCGCCTCCGCGTTGCCGTCGGCATAGTCCCCCCATTCTTCGAAGGGTGCGCCGCCGTGGGCATCTTTGAGCGCCGAAAAGAGGGCGTAATCGCGGTAGGTCCCCTCTCTGCGGAATTCCTGCCATGCGGGGAGGGATTTGTCGAAACGGGCGAATGCTCTCTTCAGGAGGGGGATGCGGAAGCGGTACAGCTTGCCGTAGTCCACACGCCCTTCCCCCCAGTCGACGGAGGTGACCTCCTCCCTCGTGAGAAGCCCGTCGCGGATGAGAAAGTCGAGGTCGATAAAATAGGGGTTCAGCGCCCCCGCTGAGCAGGTCTGATAGGGACTGTCGCCGAAGGAGGTCGGTTGGAGCGGAAGCACCTGCCAGAGCGAACAGCCAGCGTCGCGCAGGAAGTTGACAAACCGGTAGGCGGACTTTCCGAGCGTTCCGATCCCATAGGGCGACGGAAGTGAGGAGACCGGCATCAAAATCCCGGCAGTTTTTTTCATGATCTCCTCCTCCTGTGTTTTTGTACCATCATATCACCTTTCAGGGAAAAACGCAAGCGATTTTTTTCGAAAATTGAGAAAAGTTTCTATTTTATGCAAAATCCTTTCTTTTTTCGAAAATGCCCGTCGAAAAGGGGTTGACAGAGCGAAAAAAGTCTGTTATAATGGCTGCGTTATGACGATCACCGATATTTCCAAGCAACTCCATCTTTCCATCTCCACCGTGTCGAAGGCGCTCAACGGGTCCTCCGACATCTCGGAGAAGACCAAGCAGCTCGTGTGTGAATATGCACGGTCGGTGGGCTATCAGTCGCGCAAATCCACGCTCATCGTCGGTCGGCTCGCCATTCTGTGGGGCAGAGAGCCCCGTGAGGGCGGTCCCCTCTCAGTCATCGCCGAGGCATTTGCCCGCGCGGCGGAACGGGCGCGCTACATCGTCGTCTCCAAGGTCATCGACGAGGAGTTCGACCTCAACGACTATCTCGCCGGCAACCGCTTTGAGGGGGCGATCCTGCTCGACATCAACTTCCGCTCCCCCATCTATTCCCAACTCAAAAGGACCAATTACCCCCTCGTGCTCGTCGATAACTACCTCGCCGGCAACCCCCTCATCTCGGGCGTGGGCAGCGACAACATCCATGCCGTGGAGGAGGCGGTCGACTACCTCGTCACCCTCGGGCATGAGCGCATCGCC
>CANQNB010000126.1 GCA_947625065.1 uncultured Clostridia bacterium
GATGCGGATATGCGTTACTTGGTCAGCCGCTCGATCGCCTTTTTGTAGATGTCGAGCAAGAGTTCGACCCGTTCGATGGTGATGTATTCGTCCGCCTGATGGATGACGGCGGGGTCGCCGGGCATCTCGGGACCGAACGCAACGCCGTGTTTGAGCGCCCGCGCATACGTCCCGCCGCCGATGGCGATGGGGGTCGCGTGCCTGCCCGTGCACTCCTCATAGACACCGAGAAGGGTGGTGATGAGGGGGCTGTGTTTGTCGCACATGAGGGGCTTTTGATGGTGGACGGTCTCGTAGGGGACGCCGAACCTTTTCAGCGCTTCGTGAACGTCTTCCACGGACATGGTGGCAGGATAACGGATGTCGCAGGTGAATTGCAGGTCGTTTTTGCGATACTTGACGATGTTCGGCGAGAGGGTGAGGTTGCCCGTTTCATCCTTGAACTGCCTGAGCCCGTAAACGTCGTCGAACAGGCAGGCGATGGCATGGTGCACCACGTCGCTCTTTTCATCGAAGAAGCGCAGGATGGGCAGGATGGCGTTTTCTCCCTTTTCGGGAGTGGAGCCGTGCGCGCTCTTGCCGTGGGAATAGATCTTCTTTGCGGAGATCTCGAGCCCCAGCCCCTTCGCCCGTGTGACGGAGAGCGAACGCGGCGTCGCCTCGCAATAGTCGCAGACCATGTTGGCGCTGCTCCCGCCCTCGAGGAAGAGGAAGGGCGCCCGCTCCATGCGGAAGTGCAGACGGACGTGCAGGATCCCTTTTTCGGCATAGATGACGGGGAAATCCGCGTCGGGGGAGAAGCCGACCTCGGGCATGGTAGCCACCTCTTTGTAGTGGTCGATGCACGCCCAGCCCGATTCCTCGTTGCAGCCGACGATGAGCTTGATGCGCTTCGAGGGGACGAACCCTTCATCTTTGAGCGCTTTGAGCGCATACAGGCAGCAGACCGCGGGTCCCTTGTCGTCGATGGCGCCACGTCCCCAGATCTTGCCGTCTTCCACGGCGCCGCCGAAGGGGTCCTTCGTCCAGCCGGAACCTGCGGGAACGACGTCGAGATGGCAGAGGATGGCGAACTCTTCGGGACCTTCGCCGAAGACGACCTCCCCCACATATCCGTCGTAATTATGCGTCGTAAACCCCATTCCCTCAGCGAGGGAGAGAAAATATTCAAGGCAAGCGAGGCACCCATGTCCGAACGGAGCCGTCTGCGTGTGTTTTTGGAGTGAAGAATCGAAACGGATACATTCCGATATACTCCGCACCGCGGATGCGAGATATTCTTTCATGATAATACCTTTTTTCCCGTTTATTCGATCCCGCCGCACCCATTCCGGCGCGGTAACGGCTCCGTTTTTGCGGAAAAACCGACAGGATTGATTCCCATTGTAGCAAACGGCGTCTCCTTTGTCAACGAAAACGCCGCTCGGTTGGGGAAAGGTAAATTTCTAACATTTAGTATACTGAATTTGTGAAAATTCACGTAATAAATGTGATACTTGGTTGAAAGAGGAAGAAAAAATGCACGAAGGTCACAGGAAACGCATGATGGAGCGTCTCCGCATGAGCCCCGAGGGGATGCAGGACCACGAGCTTTTGGAGGCTTTATTATACTTTGCCATTCCGCGGAGGGACACCAATCCGCTCGCCCACCGCTTGATCTCTTCGTTCGGCTCCCTGCACGGGGTGCTCTCGGCGACATACGAACAGCTCCTCTCGGTCGAAGGGGTGGGCGAATACACCGCATCGATGCTCGTCTGCGTGTCCCGCATCGCGGCGCGCCTCCCCTCGGAGGACGCCAAACCTCCCCGCTTTGCCAGCCTCAACTCCCTGTCCGAGTACCTCGCGCGCCACTTCGAGCGCCTTCCCTATGAGTATCTCGAATTCTATTTTGTCGACGATGCGAACGTGATCAAATTCCGGAAAAGGTTCACGGAGTTCAAGGGAGATTCGGTCATGGTATCCCCCGAAGAGATCTCCCGCGTGATCGCGGCGCAGCGGGCGACGGGCATCGTGGTCGCGCACAACCATCCCCACGAGGGGTGCCGACCCTCCCCCGAGGACGACGAATTCACCGCCAAGCTCGCCGTTTTGTGTTCGGCGACGGGCGCCCGCTTCCTCGACCACATCATCGTGGGCGAAGACGGCATTTACAGCTATTTCCGCGAGGGGAAGGTGGAGGAATACCGCCTGATGTTCAGTCTCAACCGCATCGTTGGAGGGAAATCCCTGTGACAGTCAAAGAATTTCTTTCCAAGAATTTCTCGATGAGCCGCATCTTCCGCTACCGGAAGTTCATCATCTTCGGGCTGCTCGTCATCATCGAGATCTTCTTCGTCGCAAACAACTGGATGCGCGTCTCCTATGCAGACATCCCGGGCTGGTACGTCATCCTGCCCGTGACCGTCTTCTTCACCGCGGAGAACGCCGTCAAACTCTGGGGTGCCAAGAGCCTCCCCGGTCAGATCGTCTGTTACGTGATCGACATCATCTGCCTGCTCGCGCTCACCATCTTCTCGGACGGCGTCTTCATCTCCCTGCTCTACATCGTCATCCTCTCCGAATTTTATCTGCGCCAGCTCAAGCTCTCGAGCAACCTCATCATGGGCGCCTCCTGTTTGGGGCTCTTCCTCGTGACGTTCGCCGTCTCCCACTGGCTCAAGAGCGGGGAGCTCGACGTGCTCGGGCTCGTTTCGAGCATGCTCAACGACATCATGCTCATCACCCTGCACTTCGTGATCTTCAACTTCTCCATCCAAATTTATAAGAAGAACCGCGAGATCACCAAGGCGCTCGAAGAACTCAACGACGCCAACGAGAAGCTGCAGGTGGCGTACCGCGAATTGCAGGAAGTCACCGCCCTCGAAGAGCGCCAGCGCATCGCAAAGGACATCCACGACACGGCGGGGCATTCCATCACGACGGTGATCATGCAGACGGAGGCGGCAAAACTCGTCATCGACACCGACCCCGAGGATGCGAAGCGCAAGATCTCCGCGGCAAACTTGCAGGCGAAGCACGCGCTCGACGAACTCAGGGAGAGCGTGCACCTCCTCTCGGGCATGCGGCAGGGCAAGACGATGCGCGACCTCCTGCTCGAGATCATCCACGATTCCTCCGACGGCACGGGCATTACGGTGCGCTACGACATCGATGACGTCGAGCTGTGCGATGCCAAGCGCCGCTTTGTGTGCAACACCCTCAAGGAGGGGATCTCCAACGGACTGCGGCACGGCGGCGCGACGGCGTTCTGGTTCGAGCTCAAAGCGGAGGGGGACAAATTGCGCTTCCTACTCTCGGACAACGGCGCAGGCATGGACATCTCCGACCTCAAAGAGGGGTTCGGGCTTTCGGGCATGCACATGCGCGCTTCCTCCCTTGGCGGAGAGGTCTGGTTCGAGACCGAACCGGGCGACGGATTCGAAATTCATATGACACTGCCGCAAGACGGCAAAATAGGGTGAAATCATGATCAAAGTTCTCATTGTAGACGACCAGGCGATCCTCGCGGACGGGATCCGCAGCGTGCTCGAATCCTCGGGCGAACTCGAAGTCGTCGGCATTGCATCCGACGGGTTCCTCGCCCTCGAGCAGGTGGAGGAAAAGAGCCCCGATGTGGTGCTGATGGACATCCGCATGCCCAACATGAACGGCGTTATCGCGACCCAGCAGATCAAAAAGCGCAGCCCCGACACCAAGGTGCTCATCCTCACGACCTTCGACGACAGCGACTACATCCTCAACGCCA
>CANQNB010000127.1 GCA_947625065.1 uncultured Clostridia bacterium
CTGGTCGCCGTCGAAGTCCGCATTGAAGGGACCGCAGACGAGCGGGGAGATCTTGATCGCCCTGCCCTCGATGAGGATGGGCTCGAACGCCTGAATGGAGAGGCGGTGCAGGGTGGGTGCACGGTTGAGGAGGACGGGGTGTTCCTTGATGACCTCCTCGAGGACGTCCCACACGAAGTCCTTGCCCTTTTCGACCGTGCGCTTTGCACTGCGCACGTTATGGCACTTGCCCGTCTCCACGAGGCGCTTCATGACGAAGGGTTTGAAGAGCTCGATCGCCATCTCCTTGGGAAGACCGCACTGATAGATCTTGAGTTCGGGACCGACGACGATGACCGAGCGTCCCGAATAGTCGACGCGCTTGCCGAGCAGGTTCTGGCGGAATCTGCCCTGCTTGCCGCGGAGAAGCCCCGAGAGCGATTTGAGCTCTCTGTTGGAGGGCCCGCTCACGGGCTTGCCCCGTCTGCCGTTGTCGATGAGGGCGTCCACGGCCTCCTGCAGCATGCGCTTTTCGTTCTTGACGATCATTTCGGGAGCGCCGAGCTCGAGCATGCGCTTCAAGCGGTTGTTGCGGTTGATGACCCTGCGGTAGAGGTCGTTGAGGTCGGAGGTCGCAAACCTGCCGCCGTCGAGCTGGACCATCGGGCGAAGGTCGGGCGGGATGACGGGGAGCACGGTGAGGATCATCCATTCGGGCTTGTTCCCGCTCTTGCGGAAGGCTTCGATGATCTCGATGCGCTTGATCGCCTTCACCCGCTTTGCCCCCGTGGGGACGGTGTCGATGATCTCCCTGCATGCCTCGTATTCCTCGTCGAGGTCGACCGCCATGAGGAGCTCGCGGATGGACTCCGCGCCCATGCCGACTTTGAGACCGGCGGCGCTGAGGTCGCCGAGCATGTCTTCGAGGGAGCGAAGATTCCTGTCGTTGGTGACCTGCTTATATTCGAGCCCCTCCGCCGCGATGCGCTCGGCGTATTCCTTGACGCCCTCGCCGCTGAAATTGCGGAGAAGTTTTGCACGGCGGCGCACCACATAGGTGCCCGCTTCGCCCCCCTTCGTGCCCTGCGTGAAGGAGAAGACGTCAACGGTCTCTCCCCCGTCGAGACGGGAGAGGATCTCCGTCCAGTTGCGGACGGACTTGGCGACGGGCGCCGCATTCACGGGGCGGAGAGGAAGGAACTCCTCTTCGGCGTAGCCGTTTTGCTTTTTGCCCTCGAAGTAGCTCTCCGCCTCCTCTTTGGTGGAGAAGAAGACCTTTTCCTTGGGCTCGGTGAGCCCGACGACGGCGACTGCCTGTGCCGTGTCCGCATTCTCATAGACGAACGAGCCGTTGTGCGTGAAGGGAATGAGGGTGTTGACGAACCCGGGGTCGAGCACGACGTACTCCGCAAAGTAGATGACGTGGTCGAGCGCCTTTTGGTTCATGTCGAGCAGCATGCCGATCTTGGAGGGCACGCCGCGGAAGTACCAGATGTGGGAGACGGGCGCGGCGAGCTCGATGTGCCCCATGCGCTCTCTTCTCACCTTGGAGCGGGTCACTTCGACGCCGCACTTCTCGCAGATGATCCCCTTATAGCGGATGCGCTTATATTTGCCGCAGTGGCATTCCCAGTCCTTCGAGGGTCCGAAGATCTTCTCGCAGAAGAGCCCCTCGGGTTCGGGCTTTTGGGTGCGGTAGTTGATGGTCTCGGGCTTTTTGACCTCTCCGTACGACCACTCTCTGATCTTTTCGGGAGAAGCAATGCTGATCTGCACGGAGTTGAAATCGTTTAATTCATACATAAATGTCTCTCGCCCTCCTTCTTATTCGTCATCGTCGCCGAAGAGGTCGGACGCGGAATCCCCGTCTTCGGTCTTGTCGTCCACTTCATCCTCGAAGAGCGACTTGAACGAGCCGTCCTCGTCGATGTCCGAGAAGTCGTCGGCCTCGTCCTCTCCGTCCTCGCTCGCGAACAGATCGCCCGAGACGAAATCCTCGTCGTCGTCCGCGTCGTCGAAGATGGAGCCGAGCCCTTCGCCGTCGTCCTCCTCGTCCTCGGCGTTGAAGTCGAAGGCGGGTTCCTCGGGAGAAGGTTCGCGTTCGCGGCGCGCCGTCCTCTCGTCGGGCTCTTCGTCCTCGAATTCGCGGATGATGAGCTCTTCGTTGCTCTCGGTGAGCACCTTGACGTCGAGCGCGAGCGACTGCAGCTCCTTGAGGAGCACTTTGAATGCTTCGGGGATGCCCGGTTCGGAGATGTTGTTCCCGCGGACGATGCTCTCATACGTCTTGACGCGCCCGACGATGTCGTCCGACTTGACGGTGAGGATCTCCTGCAGGATGTGCGCGGCGCCGTAGGCTTCAAGCGCCCAGACTTCCATTTCGCCGAAGCGCTGACCGCCGAACTGCGCCTTGCCGCCGAGCGGCTGCTGGGTGACCATACTGTAAGGACCGATGGAGCGGGCATGGATCTTGTCGTCCACGAGGTGGATGAGCTTGATCATGTACATGATGCCGATGGTGACGCGGTTCTCGAAGGGCTCGCCCGTTCTGCCGTCGAACACCTGGAACTTGCCGTCGACCTTGCCCTCGGGATTGAAGAGGTTGTTCTCCTCGAAGAGGCGGGCGATGTCGCGCTCGGTCGCACCGTCGAAGACGGGCGTCGCGATCTTCCAGCCGAGCTGGCGGCAGACATAGCCGAGGTGCACTTCGAGCACCTGCCCGATGTTCATACGGGAAGGCACGCCGAGGGGATTGAGAAGGATCTGCAGCGGGGTGCCGTCGGGCAGGAAGGGCATATCCGCCTGCGGGAGCACGCGGGAAATGACGCCCTTGTTGCCGTGGCGGCCTGCCATCTTGTCGCCGACCTGGATCTTACGCTTCTGCGCGATGTACACGCGCACGAGTTTGTTGACGCCGGGGGAGAGCTCGTCCTTGTTCTCGCGGGTGAAGATCTTCACGTCCACGACGATGCCGCCCTCTCCGTGGGGGACGCGCAGAGAGGTATCGCGCACTTCCCTCGACTTCTCGCCGAAGATCGCGCGCAGGAGCCGCTCTTCGGGGGTGAGCTCCGCCTCGCCCTTGGGGGTGACCTTGCCGACGAGGATGTCGCCGCTCGTCACCTCCGCGCCGATGCGCACGATGCCGTCCTCGCCGAGGTCCTTTCTCGCATCGTCGCCGACGTTGGGGATGTCGCAGGTGATCTCCTCCGGTCCGAGCTTGGTATCGCGCGATTCCATTTCATACTCTTCGATATGGATGGAGGTGAACACGTCGTCCTGCACGAGCTTTTCGGAGATGAGGATGGCGTCCTCATAGTTGTAGCCCTCCCACTCCATGAAGCCGACAAGGATGTTCTTGCCGAGGGCGAGCTCGCCGTTGTTGGTGGAGGGACCGTCTGCGATGACCTCCCCCGCCTCGACGCGGTCGCCGTTGGAGATGATGGGACGCTGGTTGAGGCAGGTCCCCTGGTTGGAGCGTTGGAATTTTTTGAGCCTGTATTCGGTCTCGGTGCCGTCGTCGCCCGTGATGACGATGCGGTCGGCAGAGACGGCGGTCACCGTGCCTGCCTGCTTAGCCGTGATCATGACGCCCGAGTCGCGCGCAATGGGCGCCTCGATGCCCGTTGCGACGATGGCGGGCTCCGTCGTGAGGAGGGGCACTGCCTGCCGCTGCATGTTCGAGCCCATGAGGGCGCGGTTGGTAT
>CANQNB010000128.1 GCA_947625065.1 uncultured Clostridia bacterium
GAGAACGGGTACGAGGCGACCATCCCCACCGGCACTTACTCCTACGGCATGGACATCTACCCCATCGAGCACACGCAATATGAACTCAAGAGCAGGGCGGGATTCTACACCGAGATCGACCGCGGCGCAAAGTCCGTCTTCCTCCCCTTCTCCGGCACCGCGCAGCTCGCTGTGACCGTGCCCGGCGGCGTCCACGGCGACATCGTCAAAAACGTCACTCTCAATGTCATAAAACCCAAGGACGCCGTCCTCATCAATGGCGAAGAGAACTTCGACGGGCTGCAACTTGCGACGGGTGCGACCGAAGCACGGCTGTATGTGGAGTGCGCGGGCAAGCCCATCTTCTCCTCGGAGAACGCCGAACTCACAGCCATGACGGGCTCGGGCGGCAAGTACATCCTCGATCTTGCCATCCATGCCGACGAGGGAGAGACCTTCGGCGCGACCATCCGCGCGGGCGGCAAGACCTTCGACTTCCTCGTCTCCTTCACCGACTTCACCTTCTCCGTCTTCTCGGACAGGACGATCGAGACGGCGGATGGGGGCGCAAAGAGCGTCACCCTCCTCACCGGCAACGCCGCAAACTTCTATGCCGTCGCCTCGGCGGGCGCCAAGGGCGTTGTCTACACGTGGGAGTTCGACGGCCCCGCAGAGTACTTCTCCGAGGCGGAGGGCGTCGTATCCATCAAGGCGACGCAGGGCGGAAATTTCACCCTCAAAGTCACCGCAACTTACGGCACCCATGAGCCCATCACGCAGGAGATCGCGCTCGAGATCATCAACAAAGTCAGCGTCGTCCAGTTCGCGAACAACACCAAGGCGGACCTCGCTGCGAGCTACACTGTCGCGGGCATGGTATACACCGATGCGCTCACCATCGCCGAAAACGCCTATCCTTTGAAGGTCTACGCCCACTCCACGGCGGGGACAAACGAGGCAGGCGACGACATCGAGTACTCCGTCTCCGACGAGACGGTCGCAGCTGTCGATGTGCGCGGCGGAAAGCCCGTGCTCCTCGCCAAAGGCAGCGGCGAAGTGACCATTACCGCCGCATGGAAGGGCAACGCCGCCTTCAAGTCCAACGTCACCGCTTCCCTCACCGTATCTGTGGTAAAGGACGCCGTCGAGGTCAAGAATGCGCCCGAGCTCGTCGCCGCCATGGAGGCAAGGCGGGCGGTCGTCCTCACCGAAAACATTTCCCTCGGCACCGATGCGGCGGGGAAAGCTCTCGACATCGACCGGCTCAACGCGTACCTGAAAGCCCACCGCATGAAGTCCACCTACAACATCGAGTGGTACAAGAACACGAAGGACACCGACATCACGCAGGACAGCTCCAACCTCTCCTACGTCCTGGAGTTCACGGCAAACGTCTATGGCAACGGAAAAACCATCGACGCCGACAACTTCACCCATGCCCTCGATTCGAGCGGCAAACCCCGGCTCAATCTCTATAAGGGTCCCCTCTACTTCGTCAAGTACAAGCAGATGGCGAGCGTTGCGGGGCAGGACAACTGCGCCTTCCTCATCCGGACGGACGGGATCAAACTCTACGGCGTCAACCTCCTCGGCTGCAAGGACGAATCCCTCAACAGCCCCGAGGGCGGCTATGACCTCACCAATCTGAACCTCACGGGCACGACCCTCGAAGTGAATGCCGACTGCGAGCTTGTCAACTGCCGCGTCCAGAACGGCAGGAACGTCGTCCGCATCTACGGCGGCAACCGCAACGGCGACAAGTACTTCGTCGACAGCCTCTCGGGCGCTCCCATCTCCGCCGACGATCATATCGACGTGAAGATCGAAGGGTGCATCCTCTCGATGGGCAGGGAGTTCCTCCTGAAGGTGGGTGCAAACAGGGCGCTGCGCGCCTCGAAGGTCAATTCGCAGGAGCCCGTTCTTCGCGACCAGAGCGGAAAGGCATATGCCGAGAGCGGCAAGTCCAACCGCTACGGCGACGGCAAGCTCTATGAGGACGAGTATTTCTACTCCCACTACGTCATGACCGATGTCACCTTAAAGGACAGCATTCTGAAGACGAGCGGGCTGTTCACCGTGGGCATCGAGAGCAACTTCTCGGGCGAATTCCTCTATGAGGGCGCATCCAATCACCAGTGGCGCAACTTTACACAGGAATGGGAGCGTTCGGGCGGGACATCGTTCGCCTCTGTCCTCCGCCTCGAAGGGGACGTGCGACTGTACGATTGGAAGAGGCTCGACCTCATCGACTCCTCCACCCTCATCGAGTCGCCGATGGGCGCCCTCTCCGCATGGCTCAAACTCGACATCAAGGGCATGCTCGACTTCGTCTCCACCAAGGACCCCACCATGTACGGCAACGTCATCGAGACCACATCTGACGGAAAGCAGTTCGTCCACGGCGGCATCGCGCTCTATGGAGGCGGCAGAAATTATTCCGCTGTCGACCTCTCCGCGCTCAATAAGGAGCTTGCAGACCTCATGTATCTGCACGTGAACATCTCGGTGCTCTCGGAGGGCGGAGGCGCCATGGAGCAGCAGGGTTCGCTCTTACCGCGGGCCGCTGGAACGCACGACTTCAACTTCTATATGTACGGCAAGAACAGCCAAAACAACTACGCCAAACAGCAGACCGCAAAGGACAAAGTAACGCCCTTGCCGCTCTTCTGAATTTTGTGCGGCGCGGCTCGGGGGAATTTGCGGGAGCAGACCGCATCCGTGGCACCCATGTCCGAGGTCGGGGGTGTGGTTTCGCCCTCGCGCTGTCCCTTGCTGTCCCCTTTGGGTAGAATTTCGCATTCTGCCGACCAGCCCAGTGGGCTGTGGGCGGCGTTTTGCGGTGAGTGAGCGCATTCGCCGCGCAAACGGTGACCGAGGGCAAGATTCTACTTGCCCGAGTGGGTGGCGAGCGTAGCGAGACGGAAAGGGTGTCATTCAAATGATACACCCCCCACCTGTCGCGGTGAAGCCGCGACATCCTCCCCCCTCTGGTAAAAGGGGGGAGGCGACACCCCCTCAGTCACGCAAGGACAGCGTGACGGCTCCCCCAGAGGTGGAGCCAAGGGACGGACTTCGTACGGCAGCAGCGTGACAGCTCCCCGCAGGGGAAGTCCCCACCATCCGGCGCTTTTTTGCACAAAACAGGTATTCTATGAAATTGTTGTTCGAGGACAGGCGCATCGCATGGAACGACTCCTTCGACGTCTTCGATGAGATCGGCAGAAAGATGTATCGCATCGAGGCGAGGGAGGACGGCGTCCGCAAAAAGATGAAGATCTATGCCTCCTATCTGCATCACAAGAGTGTCGCGACCCTCAAAGAGAGCCTCGACGAAGCACCCGCCGTCGAGATCAAGCACGGGACGCGCTTTGTCTCCGTCGTGCGCTATTTGAAAGTGCGCCGGTTTTTCGACCTCGGGTTTATCGGCTGGTACGCCGCGGGCAACTTCGAACAAGGGAACTTTTTTCTCTACGACGCCAACGACCGTGCGGTTGCCTCGATCGGCAGGACGTTTACCCAAGAGGGGGTCTTCCGCACCATCGATACGCTCCCCGAGTACACCCTCCACTCCCTCACCTTCACGCTTGCGGTGGATGTGCAGTTCACAGGCGAGGGGATCGAAAATACGTCGCCCTACTCTGCCGCCCTCTCCTGATCACGTCGCCCTACTCTGTCGCCCTCTCCTGATCACGTCGCCCTAC
>CANQNB010000129.1 GCA_947625065.1 uncultured Clostridia bacterium
TAGAACTTAAGATTGCGTTTCTAACTCGCTCAAAAAAAGTTTTATTCTTCGACAAAAGTCGTTTGAAAAAGTTTCTAAAATTTTCCAAAACTCCCTTGAAAAAGTTTTTATCTTGTGCTATAATTGTATCGAAATAAAGCAAAGAGGTGCGCTATTATGTTAAAGAGAAAGATTGAAAACGTACTGAAAGAGTGGAAGAATACTCCAAATAAAAGCCCGCTCATTATCAAGGGACAGCGGCAATGCGGCAAGACCTTTTCGGTGAGAAGGTTTGCGGAAGAAAATTACAAGCAAGTTGTCTATCTGAATTTCCTCAAAAATCCCAACTACATTTCCATCTTCAACGGGTCGCTGGAAGTGAATGACCTCATCATCATGATGTCGGCGCTCCTCGGCGATGAGGCGACCTTCGTGCCGTACGAAACGATTATCATCCTCGATGAAATTCAGGACTGCCCCGAGGCGCGGACGGCGCTGAAATTTTTCAAGGAGGACGGCAGATTTGATGTCATCGGCACGGGTTCGCTTCTCGGCGTGAAGGGGTACGGTAAACAGCCCAAGTCTGTTCCCGTGGGGTCGGAGACGCTCATTGAAATGAAGCCGCTCGACTTCGAGGAATTTTTGTGGGCGAACGGGATTGGGGAGCAAATTATCAAAACATTAAAAAAATGCTTGGAGACTGCAACGCCCGTGCCCGAGGCTCTGCACAACAAAATGCAGGAACTGATGCTGCAATACACGGTCGTCGGCGGGATGCCCGAAGTCGTGCAAAAATTCGTAGATACCAAGCAGATGAACGCCGTCCTAACGCTCCAACGGGACATCATCCGCTCCTACGAGGACGACATGGTGAAGTATGCCGACGACAAGGATAAGCCGCTGATAAGGGAGTGCTTCCAATCGATTCCCAAGCAACTCAGCAAAGAGAATAAGAAGTTCCAATATTCCGTGGTGAAGAAGGGGGCGACCGCGGCGAAGTTTGCGGGCAGTTTGCAATGGATAGAGGACGCGGGGATCGTTTCTCGCTGTTATAATCTTGAATTGCCCGAATTGCCGCTGGACGGGAATGCGATGCAGGACGTTTTCAAAGTCTATATGAACGACACCGGGCTGTTCGTGAGCATGCTCGAGGATGGCACGCAGTACGATATTTTGCAGGGCAATCTCTACGGCTATAAGGGGGCGATTTTTGAAAATCTGATCGCCGACATCTTTGTGAAAATGGGCAGAAAACTCTACTATTACCACAAGGATTCGGGGCTGGAAATCGACTTCGTGACGCGCTACAAGAGCGGCTGCTACCTTGTGGAAGTCAAGGCGACAACGGGCAACACCAAGAGCGCGAAAACGATTTTGGCACATCCCGAAAAGTACCACGTTTCGGGTGTCATCAAACTCGGGAAGTACAATGTCGGCAAAACCGACAATATCCTCAGCATTCCGTTGTATCTTGGGTTCCTTTTGACGGAGTATTGAGGACATTGAGGGACAATGAAATCGTTCCGCAGGTTGCGTGCAGAAAACGACGGGTTTTTGGGATAAATCGACCCCGTTCGACATAGGATAGAATAAAGTTGTCGGAGCGGGGGAAAAGACCATGTGGAACGAGATCGAGGCGCGCGCCCATCATTGCGGAGAATACATCGTCGCCACGCAGTGCACCGTGCGCACATGCGCAGATGCGCTCGGCACGAGCAAATCCACCGTACATAAGGACGTCACCGAGAGGCTCCCCGCGATCGACCCTCTTCTTGCAGAGCGGGTGAAGGCGGTGCTCGAGATCAACCTCTCCGAGCGGCACATCCGCGGCGGCGCGTCCACAAAAAAGAAATATCAGGAGCAGAAGAGCGCCTCGTCTTCTCCCCGCGAGGACGTCGGCTGAGCCGCCTTTCGCATCCCCGATGTCAAATGCAAAAATTCCACCAAGATTTCACCCGCGGAAGTTGTCATTTCCGCGGGATTATGTTATAATGTTGTATATTTCTTAACAGAGCGACCGGATATGACAAAATTGCTCGGGATCGACGTCGGTTCGACGACGGTCAAAGTAAGCGTCCTCACGGAGGACGGGCAAACAGAATATACATCCTACGAGCGTCACTTTTCGCGCGTGAAGGAATGCGTGCTCTCCGAACTCGAAAAGATCAAGGGATACGGAGAGGTGTTCCGTCTCGCCGTCACGGGCTCGGCGGGGCTCGGGCTCGCACAGCGCGCCTCCCTTCCCTTTGTGCAGGAGGTGCAGGCTGCCTTCATCGCCGTCAAAAAGCTGCACCCCGACGCCGATGTTGCCGTGGAACTGGGCGGGGAGGATGCCAAGATCATCTTTCTCACGGGCGGCACGGAGCAGCGCATGAACGGCAGCTGTGCGGGGGGCACGGGCGCCTTCATCGACCAGATGGCGACCCTTCTCGACCTCTCGGTGGAGGAGATGGACAGGCTCTCCCTCGAAGCGGAGAGGGTCTACCCGATCGCCTCGCGCTGCGGCGTCTTTGCCAAGTCCGACATCCAGCCCCTCCTCAACCAGGGGGCGAAGAAGTCGGACATCGCCGCCTCCATCTTCCGCGCGGTCGTCGACCAGACGGTCTCGGGGCTCGCACAGGGGAGAAGGATCAAGGGGAAGGTGCTCTTCCTCGGCGGTCCGCTCCACTTTTTGCGCGGGCTCCGGAGGGCATTCTGCGAGGTGCTCTCCCTCGACGCCGAACACGCCGTCTTCCCCGACAACGCGCCCTGCTTCATGTCGATCGGGGCAGCCATGTCTGCGATCGGGGCTCAGGAAACGACGCTTTCGGACATTATCGCCCGCATCCGTTCCATGCAGGACGACGGCAATATCGTCGTCGGGAAGCCGCTCTTTTCCTCCCGCGGGGAATACGACCGTTTCATTGAACGCCACAGGCGGAGCGACCTCGCCTTCGAGAACATCTACACCTACGAGGGGGACGCCTACCTCGGCATCGACTCGGGCTCGACGACGACCAAGCTCATGCTCATCACCCCCGACAACAAGATCCTCTACTCGCACTATCAGACGAACAACGGGCAGCCCCTCGAGATCGTGACGGGCAGGCTGCGCGAGATCTACCGCCTCATGGGGAGCCGCATCGTCATCCGCGGCGCATGCGTCACGGGCTACGGCGAAGACATGCTCCGCGCGGCGCTCAAGCTCGACTTCGGCATCGTCGAGACGATGGCGCACTTCAAAGCCGCCCTCCATTTCAACCCTGACGTCGACTTCATCATCGACATCGGCGGGCAGGACATCAAGTGCTTCAAGGTGAAGAACGGCGCGATCGACTCCATCATGCTCAACGAGGCGTGCTCCTCGGGGTGCGGCTCCTTCATCCAGACCTTTGCCAAGGCGATGGGGATGGAGATCGAGGAGTTTTCCCGCCTCGGGCTGTTTGCCGAGCATCCCGTCGAACTCGGCTCCCGCTGCACCGTCTTCATGAACAGCTCGGTCAAGCAGGCGCAGAAGGAGGGGGCGAAGGTGGAGGACATCTCCGCCGGGCTTTCGGCGTCCATCGTCAAGAACGCGATCTATAAGGTCATCCGCGCCCGCACGCCCGAGGACCTCGGCAAGCACATCGTCGTGCAGGGCGGGACATTCCTCAACGACGCCGT
>CANQNB010000130.1 GCA_947625065.1 uncultured Clostridia bacterium
TTGGCGAAGCGGTCGATGAAGGGGTGCGGCGCGCCTACCGGGACGGATGCTTCCGCAAGAGCGTGTGCGACCCGCTGACCCGCGTCAATACGGGGGACAATACCCCCGCGCACCTGCATGTGGACATCTGTGCGGGCGACCGCGTCCGGATCACCTTCCTGCCCAAGGGATTCGGCAGCGAAAACATGAGTCGTCTGACCATGCTCACCCCTGCCGAAGGGAGAGCGGGCATTGTCGGCGCGATCGTGGACGCCGTCCGCCTCGCAGGATCCCGCCCCTGTCCGCCCGTCGTCGTCGGCGTGGGGATCGGCGGAACGTTCGACTCCTGCGCCTTGCTCGCAAAAAGGGCGCTCACGCGGGAGGTCCGCAGCAGCCACCCGAGGGAGGACGTCGCCTCGCTCGGCATCGGCGCACAGGGGTTCGGCGGGAAGGTCACCGCCCTCGCCGTGATGTGCGAGGTCGCCCCCACCCACATCGCGGGGCTGCCCGTCGCCGTCAACATGCAGTGCCACTGCGTGCGCTGTGAAAGGGAGGTCTTATGATGAGAAAGCTGACTTTGCCGCTCACTTTTGGCGACGTTTCCTCCCTGCATGCGGGGGACGCCGTGCTTCTCTCGGGGACCCTCTACACCGCCCGCGACTGTGCGCATAAACGCATTTTTGAACTGCTCGACGCGGACATGGTACCCCCGTTTTCGCTCAAGGGCGCTATGATCTACTACGCCGGTCCCTGCCCTGCACCTGCGGGAAAGGCGTGCGGAAGCTGCGGTCCGACGACCTCTGCACGCATGAACACATTCGCACCGCGCCTACTAAATCTCGGGCTCGGGGGGATGATCGGCAAGGGCGAGATGAGCGAGGAGGTGCGGCAGGCGCTCGTGAAAAATCACGCCGTCTACTTTGCCGCGATCGGCGGCGCGGGAGCGACCTACGGCAACGCCGTAAGAAGAAGCGAGCTCGTCGCCTTCCCCGACCTGCTGAGTGAGGCGGTGTATCGCCTCGATGTCGAGGATTTCCCCCTCGTCGTCGCGATGGATTGCTACGGCAAGAGCGTCTATGACAGATAGCAAAAAGCGCACCGCAAAGGTGCGCTTTTTCGTGCAGAACTTCAACCGAGAAGGTTGGAAATGTCCGTGTTCAGACAGATCGCCTGCCCCCCGATCTGTTCGGGACAAGCGGCTTCGCCGTCGTTGATGCAGACGTACGTCGCCCGCCTGTTCTGCGCCGTCAGCCGCCAGAACGGATATTTGATGATGGCGGGCGTATTGTACCCCACGCCGAG
This sequence comes from uncultured Clostridia bacterium, assembly GCA_947625065.1. Lineage (GTDB taxonomy): Bacteria > Bacillota > Clostridia > Christensenellales > Borkfalkiaceae > Gallimonas. Next base: position 1,282 of record CANQNB010000130.1, read on the forward strand.
TTCGAGGTAGAGAATGTTGCCCCGCTTATGCGCGTTGATAAACCATTCGTAACGCTCGCAAGCAATGTCCCAGCCCTCGTCCTGCACAAATTTGTCGTCCGAACGCAGATTCATCGTCATGGGCTCTCCGCAGACGGGGCAGCGCGGAAGGAGTTCGCTCGGAATTTTCATGTCCTTTTGCTCTTTTACCATGCGGCGGATGGCTTCCTCGTTGTCATACGTCTTATTGTGACAGGGCACGGAGCACTGGAAGAGCCCGTAGTCCCCCTGCGTGTAAAAGAGCCGCTTTTTATCAAAGCCCGCCTTCTGAAAGCAATGATCGACGTTGGTGGTGATGACAAAATAGTCCTTGTCCTTCACGAGGTCGAAGAGCTGTTGGTAGATAGGCTTGGGCGGGTCCAGATAGCGGTTGACGAAAATATAGCGAGACCAATATGCCCAATGTTCCTCGGGCGTCCGATAGGGATAAAAGCCGCCCGAATACATGTCGCAAAAGCCGTATTTCTCGCCGAAATCGGAGAAATACTTTTCGAAGCGCTCGCCCGAATAGGTGAATCCCGCCGCCGCGGAGAGCCCCGCGCCCGCGCCGATCACGATGGCGTCGGCAGCCGAAAGCGCCGCTTTCGCTCTATCGATCCCCGCCGAGTAGTCTTGCGTAAATTTCATGATCTTGCTCCTTAAATACATTGAAAATGACCTTGATCTTGCTTGCCGTTTCCCGCTTGTACTCTTGTACGGTCCGGATGGCGATCTCGGCGGCGCGGTCGTTCGGGAAGCGGAATTCGCCCGTCGAGATGCAGCAGAACGCAAGGCTTTTCAGTCCGTTTTCGTCGGCAAGGGCGAGGCAGGAGCGGTAACAGCGTTCGAGCAGCCGCTCGTGCTTTTCGGTGAGCTTTCCATAGACGATGGGACCCACCGTGTGCAACACGTATTTGCACGGCAAATTGTAGGCGCGCGTGATCTTCGCCCCGCCCGTAGGTTCATCGTGCCCCTGCGCATTCATCATTTGCGCGCAAGCCTGCCGAAGCTGAACGCCCGCAAAGGTGTGGATGGCGTTGTCGATACAGCCGTGATTGGGGCAAAAACAGCCGAGCATTTGGGAGTTCGCGGCGTTGACGATCCCATCGCATTGAAGCGTCGTGATGTCGCCGCGCCAAAGATAGATGTCGGGCTGAACGGGCGAGAGGTCGGCAATGTCTGTTATGCCTTTCCGCCGAAGTTCTTCGTGCAAATATTCGTCCTGTACGCGCAGAAAATCTTCGTTCGCCGCGCGCGGCTGACGCACGTTGAAAAGCGCGCGAAGTAGCCGTTTCTGAGAAAATTCGTCTTGGGGAATTTCCGCCCGCGCGCCTTGCTCAGAGAGCAGATAATCGATGAGAAATCTTCGTCTTTCCTGTTGCTTCATCATGGCATAAAATCAAGAATTGGGGGGCGTGTCTCAAACATGCCCCCATCGTTTTTGGTGGATCTCTACGATTTCTCCTCATCCGATCACGGCATCTTCGCCCGTATATTCTTCGAGCGAGTTCTCCTTCACCTGAATGCAGATGTACTTGATCGCGCTCTTCTCCGAGGCGAAAAATCTGCGCTTCGCGGCAGGAGAAATGCGCAGCCAATCGCCTGCGGCAAGCGGGACGCGCTCCCCGTCGATCTCGGCGAAGCCCTCCCCCTCGAGAACTCCATAGATCTCCTCATTCTGCTTGTGCGCATGCACGAAAGGAACGCTCGCACCCGCGGGGAGCACGTTGATGCTCACTTCCGCGCCCGTGAGGTTGAGTGCGTCATGCAGTTCGACGCGCGCCTCGTTTTTTTCGCCGACTTTGTTGTAATTTGCCATAAAATACCTCCGAAAAATTTTGTCGTCCTCATGGATCTCATCCATAGGATAGCAGAAAGAGAAAAAAATTGCAAGATGGTTACAATTCTATTGCCAGATAATCATTTTGTTACTTTGTCTCTATTTGAAACTATTGACAAACCTCTTGCAACTATGGTATGATAGAAGAAAATTTTCAGAGGCAGGTGAAGATGATGTTGACGAAAGACGAGCTGCCCGAGTGCCCCGTTGCGACCACGGTCCAACTCATCGGGAACAAGTGGAAACTGCTCATTCTCCGCAATCTGATCTACAACGGAAAGCAGCGGTTTACCGACTTCCTCAGGACGATCCCCGCAATCAGTAAAAAAGTTTTGACGGACAATCTGCGTGCGCTCGAAAAGGACGGGCTCATCGAGCGGACGGTCTATGCCGAAGTGCCGCCGCGCGTCGAATATGCGCTCTCCCCGCT
>CANQNB010000131.1 GCA_947625065.1 uncultured Clostridia bacterium
TACGACGAAGAGACGGGCGATCCCGACAACGGCATCGCGCCCGGCACCAAGTGGGAGGACATCCCCGACGACTTTACCTGCCCTCTCTGCGGCGTCGGCAAGGAAGACTTCACCGCCGAATGAGAAGGCAAAACCGCAAAGACAAAAGCTCCCGTTTATGCATCCGGGAGCTTTTTGATACAGTGCGGCATTCTGCATTCTATTTATGAAAATTCCTTCTTCCGGTAGACCGAGATCGATACGAGCGCCGAGACCGCCAATATCACGAGGGACAGAAGCAGCGCGATCGTGCCGATGAGTAAGGGCGGAATGCTGTTGAGAAAGCCGAGGCGGATAGTCCCGTCTGCAACCGCCTTGACGAGGTAGGGAAACCCGATGCCGATGCCGATCATGACGACCATGTTGATGTATCTCGTCTTTTCGATCCCGAACCGATAGGTCAGCGGCTGCAGGACCCCCATCAGGAGGCTCCCGATGAGAAGGGCGACGAGTGCCTCGGTGGCGGTGAGCGGCTGAAGATAGGGGATCGCGAGGCTGAGGAGGATATACATCAGAAGACTTACAATGTAGATCATGGACAAAAAGATATATCTTGCAATGACGATCGCCTGCCTCGGATAGGGTGTGGCATTCAGGACGTTTTCCGCCTTGCGGTACTTGGACTCATAATAGGCAAGGCTCTGCAGCGTCATGTACAGCGCGAGGATGTACGTCACGGAAAACGCCGCGAGCCCCGATCCCGCGGGGGTCGGCGTCCAGAACAGAAGGGGCACGCCGACGATGATCAGAGCCGTGAACGGAAGGTTGTTCTTCATGATGACCAGATCCTTGAGGATGAGCGATAAATACTTCTTCATTGTTTTTATTTTTCATCTGCGCCATCGTCAGATGGTCATAGAAGGCGCCGTCGTCGAGCACGACGCCGATGCGGTCCTTGATCTCCTGCTCGTGCTCGTTGAGCTCCATGCCCCAGAAGCGGACAGAGCCGCCGTCGGTACGGATGAGCCGCAGGATCGATCTGATCGTTGTGCTCTTCCCCGCACCGTTCGCGCCGATGAACCCCGTGATGCAGCCCTCGGGAACGGTAAAACCGATCTTGTTCAGGCGAAAATCGCCATACGTTTTTGGAGATCTGTGACCTCGATCGCGTTTTGCATTTATTCTTCCTCCTCGAAAAGAATGTCCATCATCTGTTGCAGCTCCTCTTTGGGGATGCCGAACAGCTTTGCGCTGTGGATCGCCTTTTGCAGGTCCTCTTCGACCATCCTGCGCTTGGAGTCGCGCAGCAGTTCGGGGTTGCCCATGGCGACAAAGGTCCCCCGCCCTGCCCTGCTTACGGCGAACCCCTCCTCCTCCAACTCGTCGTAAACGCGCCGCGTCGTCAGAACGCTCACGCCGATGTCGTTGGCAAACGCACGGACGGAGGGCAGAAGATCGCCCTCCTGAAGTTCGCCCTTGAGGATCGCCTCCTTGATCTGCTCTTTGATCTGCAGATAGAGCGGTTTGTCCGAATTGTTGGAAATGATGACGTTCAATTTGCCGCTGCTCCTTACTGTGCTGTTCTGACATACACAGTATATACGATGGGCGAAGGTTTGTCAACAGAATTGCAGAAAATTTTTTGTCCGAACGAAAATCCTATTTTTTGCATAAAGAAAAGGCGGTCTCCGAAATCCCCTGCGGGATGCGGTAACCGCCTATACTTTATTATTATAACTCTACTTTTTCATGGCGGAAAGTTTTGCCTTGATCGCCGCGAGCGCCTCGTCTGCGTCGTCGATCTTCTCCACGGCAGACTCCATCGGGCAGGGTCCGTCGCCCGCCCGATTGATGATGCGGTCGGTGACCGTTTGAGCTTCGACGTGGATACCATGTCCGAGGAGGACCCCCATCGCAAGCTGTGAAATGACGTCTGCGTACACCTCGCTCACGCCGAGCAAAAGGTAGAGAAATGCCGCCGCCTTCCCCACCACGCGGTCTGCCGCAGACCAGCCGGCAACGTCCCTTTTTTCCTCCAAAATGGCGAGAAGGGGCGCAACGCCCCGCTCGCGGCTCGTGAGAAATTCTTCCCCGTGCACGAGAACGAGAGTGCAGCCCTCCGCATGCAGGCTTTCTTTGGCGCGGTCTATGTCACGCACGGCGCTTCTTCTCCACATAGAACACGAAGAGGGGCACAAACACCCATTGCAGGATGAGACCGGGCAGCCCTGCCAAGATGCTCGTCCAGATGATGGAGATGCTCATGGGCGCGGAGAAGAGGTAGATCCCGATGACGAGGGCGAGGGCGCGGACGGCGCGTCCTGCGATCTGTGCGATGAAGAGCGAGGCGATCGTGGGGACCTTCGTGCGAGCGAGAAGCCCCGCCGTGAGCCCGTACACGGCGAGCTCGATCATCATGAAGGGGAGCAGCTGCGCCGTGGGCATGGGTCTGCCGATCGCGAGGGTGAGGGCGAAGCTGATCGCGGGGCTCACGAGCCCTGCCGCAAGCCCTGCCCATGCGCCCGCAAAGAATCCCACCAAAAAGATCGCGATGTGCATGGGGAGGAAGGTCTCACCGAGCGCCGTGCCGAGGTTGGTCACCGCGCCGAGATAGTGGAGCGCCTGCGGGAGCGCGACCGCCGCGATGACCGCGAGGACGGCGGCGACCGTCTTGCTCTTCCACGTCGTGCAGACGAGTTTCTTTGTCTGAGTGCTTTGCATAGTTACCTCCTGGTTTGGTTATTCAAACTGTTTTGCGACTTGTTTGAGCAGTTTCCTGATCTCGAGGTGCTGCGGGCAAGCCCGTTCGCACTGACCGCAGGAGATGCAGTCGGACGCCTTGCCCCTCCCCTCCTGCGTGTAGTTCGCATAGTAGACGTCGCTGTTCCAATCGTTGTAGATCTTCTTCTGGTTCATGCAGGAGAAGAGGTCGGGAATGGCGATGTGCTTGGGGCAGCCGTCGGTGCAATAGCGGCATGCCGTGCAGGGGATGAACGGCTTTTTGGAGATCTCCGCCCGCACGCGAAGGAGAGCGGCGTGCTCCTCGTCGGTGAGGGGATGGAAGTCGGTCATGCAGCTCAGATTGTCCGCCATCTGCGCCTCGGTGCTCATGCCCGAGAGGACCATGAAGATGCCCTCGAAGCTCGCGGCGAAGCGGATGGCATAGCTCGCGTTGCTCCCGCCGTGCAAATTTTGGAGGATCTCCGCCGCCTCGGCAGGAAGGTTGACGAGGGTGCCGCCCTTGACGGGTTCCATGACGATGACGGGCTTGTTGTGCTTGCGGCAGACCTCGTAGCAAAGGCGGGACTCCACGCCCGGGTTGTCATAATCGGCATAGTTGAACTGGATCTGCACCACCTCGATGGCGGGGTACTCGGTGAGGATCTCGTCGAGCACGCTCGCCTTGTCGTGGAAGGAGATGCCGACATGGCGGATCTTCCCCTCCTCTTTGAGGGCGAACGCCGTCTCATAGGCGCGGCAGCGCTTGAACTTTTTGAAGTTGCGCTTGTTCTGCGCGTGCATGAGGTAGAAATCGAAGTAGTCGACGCCGCACCATGCGAGCTGCAGAACAAGC
>CANQNB010000132.1 GCA_947625065.1 uncultured Clostridia bacterium
TGCAACTACAAGGACGGAACAATTCGGATCTCATTAGAGGAAATCGAGCGTTCGGATTTGTTATCAAATGGTGTACCCGCCGGGGTTCGAACCCGGAGTCGACGGCGTCGGAGGCCGTAATGTTATCCAGTTACACTACGAGTACAGATGAAATGTTATCCGATCATACTGCGAGTAGATAGTACGGAGAAAAGGGGCGCTTCGGCAGTGCGCGTTCGCCGAGGTCGGATAACAAACAGCATTATACCACATTCTGCGGAAAAATGCTTTCTATTTTCGACGGAATATGGTAAAATAAAGAAAAATTTTTCGGGAGGAGCCGATATGGGGACAAAGACGGTCGTTCTCGGGCTTTCGGGCGGGGTGGACAGCTCCGTCGCCGCGCTGCTGCTCAAAGAACAGGGCTACCGCGTCATCGGGCTCTTTATGCGGAATTGGGAGGAGACGGACGGCAACGGCGTCTGCTGTGCCGACGACGACTTCGAAGATGTCAAGCGCGTTGCGACCCTCCTCGACATTCCCTACTTCTCCGTGAACTTTGCGAAGGAGTACATGGACCGCGTCTTCTCGTACTTCCTCGCCGAATACCGCGCGGGGAGGACGCCCAACCCCGACGTCCTCTGCAACCGCGAGATCAAATTCGGACCCTTTAAGGAGTACGCGAAGGAGCTCGGCGCCGACTTCATCGCGACGGGGCACTATTGCGGCATCTCCCACGAGGGCGGGGTGCATCGTCTCCTCAAAGCCAAGGACGGCGCGAAGGACCAGACTTACTTTCTCAACCAGCTCACCCAGTCCCAGCTCGACGGCGTACTCTTCCCTCTTGCAGAGCTCGAAAAGTCGGAGGTGCGCGCGATCGCCGAAAAGTATGGGCTCGCCACGGCGAAGAAGAAGGACTCGACGGGCATCTGCTTCATCGGCGAGCGCAACTTCCGCAAATTTTTGCAGGAATATCTCCCCGCGCAGCCGGGGAGGATCCTCACCCTCGGCGGCGAGGAAGTGGGGGAGCACATGGGGCTCATGTACTACACCCTCGGTCAGCGGCGGGGCTTGGACCTCGGCGGCAGAAAGGGGGAGGAGGGGCGCTGGTTCGTCGTAAAAAAGGACCTCAAAAACAACATCCTCTACGTCTCCCACGGCGACGAAGAGCCGCTCTATTCGGACGGCTGTTTTGTGTCGGGCATCAATTACATTCCTACCATGCCCGAGGAAGAGGCGTTCGAATGCACCGCGAAGCTGCGTTACAGGCAGAGCGAACAGCGGGTCTTCGTGACGAAAACGGGGCAAACGACGGCGACGGTCAAATTTGCCGAGCCGCAGCGCGCCGTCACGGAGGGGCAATACGCCGTCTTTTACCGCGGAAACGCGTGCATCGGCGGCGGCGTCATCGAGGGGGCGTTCCGCGCATGACGGCAGAGGAGATTTTCGCAAACAAAAAGCCAGATTTTGCCCGTCTCGCAGCGCACGGATTCACCCAAGAAGAGGGCGTTTGGACCACCCATGTCCGCATCGTGGACGATCTTGTGCTCGTCGTGACAATTTTTTCGGACGGAAAAGTGCGCGCGGAGATCCTCGATCCCGCCTTTGGGGAGCCCTACACCCAGCACCTCGTTGCCGAGGCGGCGGGGGAGTTCGTGGGAAGGGTGCGCGAGGCGTATGAACGCGAACTCTGCGCGATCGCCGACGGGTGCTTCATGCAGGACGCCTTCCGCGAACAGATCGCAGACCGTCTTTTCGCCTTCGCGCGGGAGAAGTACGGCGAGGCGCCCGAGTTTCTCTGGGAGGGCTATCCCGACACGGCGGTCCTCAGGAGGCAGGACACCCGCAAGTGGTACGCGGTGATGATGTGCGTGGAGCGGAGCAAGCTTTCCCTCGCAGGCACGGGGAAGGTCGAGGTCGCCGACGTGCGTGCCGACCCTGCCGGGCTGCCCAACCTCATCGACGGCGCACGCATCCTCCCCGGGTGGCACATGAACAAGAAGCACTGGGTGACCGTCCTGCTCGACGGGACGGTGCCCTTTGAGGAAGCGGTGACGCTCATCGAAAAGAGCCGCCTTCTCGCAAAAAAATAGCCCCTCCCTCGGACATGGGTGGGGGGCATGTGCTCTGAAACTTCGGGGCGCCGCCCGCCGCGCGTTTTTGCGCGCCGGGCGGCGCCCCTTTTTTCGATGAGCCTGTTCAGCTTGCGAAGAACTTTTTGATGATCTCCGCGATCATGCTCTTGTAGACGATGTTCCCGTTCCCGCTCGTAAAGCACAGGGGAGGGTAGACGACGCACCACCAGTTGTCCCCCTTGCCCGAGCCGAGCTCCAAAATGAGCGCATCGTACACGCCCGCCTCGAGCGTCACGCCGTCATAGACGCGGGTGGGAAAGTCCTCCCGCCGCAAACTCGCCTTAGCGCCGTAAGAGAATCCGTTTTCGCGCAAAATTTCCTTCGCGACCTCCTCGATCGCGCCGAGCTCTTTTTCGATCGCCATCATCGCGCGTGTCTTGGAATCGCACTCCGCAACGACGGGGGTGAGATAGCGGACGACTGCGTCGCGCACCCGATATTTGACTGCTTGCGCCTCCGCCTCGTTCGAATCGGCGCGGATGTGGACGCGTAGGTAGGCGCATTCGGGGGTACCCATGTCCGAAACACCCCACGAGATGAACGCGACGGCAACGATTGCGGTGAGCAAAATACAAATTGCGGCAAACTTTTTCATGGCTTCCTCCTGCGCCTCGGTTATTGCCCGGCGGGGGTGATTTTATACGTGTCCGTTCACAGCGGGCAAATTTTTTTGTCTGCGGCAACGCGGGGAGAAAAAGCTATGGGCGAAGAGGCTGAATAAAAACTTTTTGCTTGCACACATTGCGCATAGGAGGAAGTTATGAAAAAGCTTTTGGCAATCGGCGCGCTCTCGCTCGCACTCATCGCAGCCACAGCCGCGGGGGTCGTTACGACCGCATTCCGCCCGCAGGACGCAGCCGACCATGCGCTTGAGCTTGCCGTCGATTGTGCCGTGCTCCGTCAGGGCAGCACGGGCGCCGAGGTCAAGGAAGTCCAGCGCAGATTGAAAAATTGGGGATATTACACAGGCGCCGTCGACGGAATCTTCGGCGCGGGGACCAAGAAGGCGGTCATCGCCTTCCAGAAAAAGAACGGGCTCACCGCAGACGGCGTCGTGGGCAAGGGGACTTACGCCGCGCTCGGCATGAACGATTCGTACAACGCCCTGCAGGGGGGATCGAATGCGTCGAGCCCCTCCAACTCCGCGACGTCGGGCTACACCTCGTCCGACCTCTACCTTCTCGCCAAGTGCATCTATGCGGAGGGCAGAGGGGAGAGTTACACGGGGCAGGTGGCGATCGGCGCGGTCATCATGAACCGCGTGAGGAGCAAGTCCTTCCCGAACACCATTTCGGGCGTCATCTATCAGAAGGGGGCGTTCACCGCGGTGACGGACGGGCAGATCAATCTCGAACCCGACCAGACGGCGTATAACGCCGCGCGCGACGCCATGAACGGCTGGGATCCGACGTACGGCTGCCTCTATTACTACAAC
>CANQNB010000133.1 GCA_947625065.1 uncultured Clostridia bacterium
AACTTGCATCGGACGGGGTTTACATGGCACGGGGCGTTACCGTCCCGTCGGTGAGCTCTTGCCTCGCCTTTCCACCCTTGCCTGCCGCCGCAGGGATCGCTCCCTGTGGGCACCCCGGTGAGAGGGGTTCGGCAGGCGGTCTATTTCTGTTGCACTTTCCTTGAAGTCGCCTTCACCTGACGTTATCAGGCGTCCTGCCCTGTGATGCCCGGACTTTCCTCATCGCGCAAATGCGCGCCGCGACCGTGCAGCTCGCTCGGATCATTTTAATTATAACACAAATTTCCGAAAAGTACTTGTTTTTTTGCGCGATTATGATAAAATAGATGCGTACATTTTTCAATGAGGGGGAAATCATGAAAAAGACAAAGATCGTTTGCACGCTCGGACCTTCGTCCGAGACCAAGGAAGTCATCGCCGCCATGGCAGATGCAGGCATGAACGTCGCCCGCATCAACTTTTCGCACGGGACGCATGAGGACCACGCGAAGAAGATCGCGCTCCTCAAAGAGGTGCGTGCGGAGAAGCACATTCCTCTCCCCATCCTGCTCGACACGAAGGGACCCGAGTTCCGCATCAAGACCTTCAAAAACGGCAAAGTCTTCCTGAAGGAGGGCGACACCTTCACCTTCACCACCGAGGAGATCGAGGGCGACGAGGCGCGGGTGTCCGTCTCCTACAAGAACATCTGCGAGGACATGAACCCCGGCGACAAGATTTTGCTCAACAACGGGCTCATGGTGTTCGAGGTCGTCTCGGTGAAGGAGCCCGACGTCGTCTGCAAGGTTGTCATCGGCGGGGAACTCAGCAACCGCAAGAGCATGTTCTTCCCCGAAAAGCAGCTCAACCTCGTCTACCTCTCCGAGCAGGACAAAGCCGACCTGCTCTTCGGCATCGAGCACGAGGTCGACTTCGTGGCATGCTCCTTCGTCTCCAAGGCGCAGGACATCCTCGACGTGCGCAACTTCTTAAAGGAACACGGCAGCACCAACATCGACCTCATCGCCAAGATCGAGAACCGCGCGGGCGTGAACAACCTCGATGAGATCCTCAAAGTCTCCGACGGCATCATGATCGGCAGGGGCGACATGGGCGTGGAGATCCCCTACGAAGAACTGCCCGACATCCAGAAGTCGATCATCAACGCCTGCCGTATCGCGGGCAAGCGATGCATCACGGCGACGGAGATGCTCGAAAGCATGATCCACCAGCCCCGTCCCACCCGTGCCGAGATCTCCGACGTCGCAAACGCCGTCTACGACGGTTCGAGCGCGATCATGCTCTCGGGCGAGACTGCCGCGGGCGAATATCCCGTGCAGGCGGTCGCCGCGATGGCGCGCATCGCCATGCAGGCGGAGACGAAGGTGCAATACATCCAATACGTCGAGGACAAGGACTACCTCATCCGCGGGCTGTCCGACGCGCTCTCCCACTCGGCTTGTCTGCTCGCGCACGACGTCAATGCGAAGGCGATCGTCGTCTGCACCCGCACGGGGGGAACTGCCAAGATGGTCTCCCGCTTCCGCCCGAACATCGACATCATCGGCATGACGACGGACGAAAAGAGCTACCGCAAACTCGCCCTCTCGTGGGGGGTGCTGCCCGTCCTCTCCGAGGAATACTTCTCGGTGGACGTCCTCTTCCACTTCGCAAAGCGCGCGGCGGTCGAGAGCGGGCTCGTCAAGAAGGGCGATGTCATCGTCATCACGGGCGGCACCCCGAACGGCAAGAGCGGCAACTCCTCCCTCATCAACCTCGAATCCATCTGACCGGTTTAACTTTGTTTCAAAGGGCGCCGCCGTGCAGTGCACGGCGGCGCCTTTCACATCAAACATGGGTACCATGTCCGAGATCAAGCCCTTCGTCTGCTCTCCAAAGGAGGATGCGGCGGGGTCTTCCTCTGTCTGTTTCCCTCCGAGATCGCAAGGGCGAGGGCGTCCTGACAGAACAGATCGGCGAGGCGGCGATCGGCATCCCCCCTCCCGCGCGCCGCGAGTACGGCGTCGGCATAGCGGCTGAGCGGGGAAGCCGGTGCGCAGCCGACCGCGACGATCTTCATCCCGTTCGCACGGGCGAGCACGGCGGCATCCGTCGTCTCCCGACCGCCTTCCCCTTCGAAGAGAAGAAGGACGTCCCCCTCCCCGAAGGAGGAGAGAAGGGTGCGGATGAGCGCGGCGTCCCCCTCATACACCGAGCGGATGCCGAGCGCGAGCAGACGGCTGTGCATCTCCCGCGCGGCATGGCGGGAGACGCCGAACGCACAGCAGCATACCGAATCCGCACCGAGAAGAAGCTCGCCCGCCCTCCTGAGCGCGCCCTCCTCCATCTGCTCGGCGCACAGCGCGATCGTCTGCGCATATGCCGAGGTGAGCGAATCGAGGCACCCCATGTCCGAGGTCTGCCCCTCGCTTTCCTGTTCTATGGCACAGCACAGCTCCCGATAGCCCGAATACCCGAGTGCACGGCAGAACCGCAGGACGGTCATCACGGCGACGTCGAGCTTTTTCGCAAGTTTGGGGAGGGAGCACTTCTCCATGCCCGAGGACGCGCGGAAATAATCGATCATCCGCAGCTGGGTCTTGGTCGCCCCGCCCTCTTCGAGTGCCTCCATCCGTGCAAATGCCCCGCCCTCTTTCATGTTTTTCTCTCCCCTTTTTCTCCCATTATAGTACGTTATTAACGTATTTGTCAAGTATTAACGTACTTATTGCATATAATTTTTTATGTGGAAACGATTACGAAATTTCAGTCGAGATTTACCGAGTGCCTCAAATACGGCAACATCGTGCAGACCGACCTTGCGAAGGCGGTCGGGGTCTCCAAACAGTGCATCTCCGATTACAAGGCGGGAAAGAGCATGCCCAGCCTCGACACCCTCTTCCTCATCTGCCGCTACCTCGACGTCTCCGCCGACTATCTGCTCGGATTGGAGGATACGTAGCCTCTTCTCTCGGACATGGGTATGCCCTGCGCCGTCTAAGTTCCAAAACTTCGCATACGAAAGCGCCCCTTGCCGCTAAGCGGCAAGGGGCGCTTTTTCTGCCGAAAATCTGAAATTCAGCCGCTGATCGCCTCTTTCATCTTGTCCACCGCCTCGGGGCGGGAGGAGGCGCCGAGCTTCTCATAGATCGTCGAGATGTAGTTGCGCGCGGTGCCGTCGGAGAGCTTGAGAGCGGAGGCGATCTGCTTGTTCGTAAATCCCTCGTAGATCATGATGGCGATACCGACCTCCCGTTCGGAAAAGCCGAACCGCCGTTTGAGCTTGATCTCCCTGTCGGTGGAAACCATGCGCGCCGCGTCGGCAATGCGGCGGGCGATCTTGGCGGGAAGGATGGTGTCCCCCGCATAGGCGTTCTTCACGGCGTCGATGAGGGCGGAGGCGCCGGTATCCTTGAGCAGATACCCGCTCGCCCCG
>CANQNB010000134.1 GCA_947625065.1 uncultured Clostridia bacterium
CTCATGCGCTACATCGCCTTCGGCAACGAGATCGAAAAGAACGAGGAGGGCAGCTACGTCTTCGACCCCGAAGACCACGCCGACCTCGCAACTATCGTCGACCAGGATAAGGAAGGCAAGTACGTCTACCCCGGCAACGCAAACTATTACATCAAGGACGGAGTCATCGTCATGCTTGGCGACCCCAACACGGGCGACCCTGCCGATCCCACGTCATGGACCCCCTACCCCAAGAAGACCGTAGGCGATCTGAAGAACTCGGACGAACTCGTTGCCGACCTGAAGATCGGCGAGGTGACCGACGTCGGCGACAGCGGGCTCCTCTATACCCTGCGCAACTGGACGATCGACGACCTCAATAATACAGAAAAGATCAAGCAGGAACTCAAAGTGAAGGATCTCCTCGGCGAATCGACCGAAGAGACCTCGGGCATCGTGCGTGCCCTCTCGGATATGTCGCTCGGCGATCTCGAGAAGCAAGAGACCATCGACGGGCTCCTGCTCGGCGACGTGCTCAACGTGAAGCCGGGCGCGGACGGCGGCAAGCCCGCAGATACCTCGGGCATCGTGTGGGCGCTCCGCGAAAAGACGATCGGCGACCTGCAGAAGCAGGAGACCATCGACAGCCTCAAACTCGGCGAAGTGCTCAGCATCGGCGACGATTCCTCGGGCATCATGACGGCGATGAAGGATTGGAACATCTCCGACCTCTCCAACCAGAAGCGCATCGAGCGACTCAAGCTCGGTCAGGTGCTCAGCATCAACGAGGACGACCCCAACACGTCCTCCATCATGAAGGCGATGAAGGATTGGCGGCTCTCCGACCTCTCCGAACAGGAGACCATCAACTCCCTCAGCCTCGGCGACGTGCTCTCGATCGATGAGGACACCGACGCAAAGATCCTTGTCGCCCTCAAGGACACCCCGCTCGGGAAGCTGTCCGACGGCGTCAACTCCCTCACCTTGCTCGACATCCTCGGGGACGCCGAGAACTCCCTCTCCAACAACAAGATCCTCACCCACCTCAAGGGCTCGACGGTGGAGACGCTTGCAGACGACATGAGCGCCCTCACCCTCGGCGAAGTGTTCGGCGATCAGATCTACTCCTACATGGAGATCGAAAAGGACGAAGGGGGCAACAAGATCACCTACGCGAGCATGTATGCTGCGTATCGGGAGCACCATGCGGAAGCAGACTATAACCCCGACGCCAAAGATTCTTCTGCGGAGAACCCCAACATTCCCAAGCCGATGACCAAGGAGGGCGGCGGAGCCGTCACGCAGTCGGATGTCACCGTCAAATACATGGCGACGGAGACCTCCACCGTGCTCAGCGAGGTCTATCGCGATGCGAACGACAAGGTCTATTCCAACGACATGGTCAAGACCGACCCCAAGATCGTCAGCGACAACCGCAAAGAGGGCGCAACGTGGAAGACCCCTTACTACTGCGAGGAAAGCATCTCTGTCACGCCCGTCTACACCTACTACGTCGTGGATTACGAGGGCGAAGAGCTCCTCAAAGCGCTTCCCGATGGCGACAGCGTGGGTTACGAGGGCGACACGCTCAAATATTTCACGACTGCCGAAGGTGCCCCCTTCGACATCGAGGAAGACGGCTATTCCCTCTACTACACCTACAAGGAGAAGACCGAATCGGGCGAGACCGAGGTGCGCGTCGACCTCGAGCGCAAGGCGGAGAGCTACATCGACGCCAAGGAGATCGGGCATGACCCTTCCGAGGTCACCAAGAAGGTGGAAGGCAGCGTCACCTCCTACTACGTCACGCAGAGGACCGAACTCACGAAGTATTACGTCGACAGCAGCAACAAAGAGTATCAGGAAGAGAAGATCCAACAGACCTTCTGGTACAATGAGACGCAGGTCGACCGCTACATGCGCGGCATCTGGTTCCTCCTGCTCGGCTCCGAGAAAGAAGACGGCACCGTGACCTTCAGCGCCGAGATGCCCGTCCTCGAAATGGACGGTCTCGTGACAGCCGTCAACGACACCATCGCCCAGACGAGGCTTTGGGAACTCTACTTCCACGGGCTCCTTCCCAGCAACCCCTATCTTCAGTTCGCGCTCCCGATCCCGTTCGACAAAGAGGGCGCACCGGACGGAAAGGAAACGATCGGAAACCTCAACGACGTCACGATCTCCGAGCTCGTTCCCCTGATCAATGCGCTGACGAGTAAAGATTTCTTGCTCGATTACCTGAAAGAACTCGGCGGGCTGCCCGAGGTCCCGAACATCGGTGGATAAAAATTTTCGCGAAAAACCCACAGCCGCGGCAAAAGTCGTTGACTTACGCGCGGAAATCAAGTATAATAATTCAAGAAAAGTCGCAAGCCTTGCGTATCCAAGCGTAGCAAAAAGGATACGCCGAATAAGTCCGGGAGGTGAAAAGTATGCAGAAGTACGAGATGCTCATTCTGCTCAGAAGCGACATGGAAGAGGAAGCGAGAGAGGCGGAACTCAACAAATACGCCGAGATCGTTTCTTCCATGGGCGGGAGTGTGGAAGCAACCGACAAGTGGGGCACGAAAAAGACCGCTTACCCCATCAACTACAAGTCGGACGCCTTCTTCGCCCTCATGACGTTCAGAGCACCCGCACCCGCCGTCAAAGAGCTCGACCGCGTCGCGGGGATCTCGCAGGACGTCGTGCGCAGAATGATTACGAAAGTTGAGGAAAAGTAAATGAATAAGGTATTTTTGATCGGAAACCTTACCCGTGACCCCGAACTCACCGAAACGGGCGGCGGCGTCAGCGTCTGCCATTTCGCGATCGCGGTCAACCGCTCCTATACCTCGCAGGACGGCGAACGCCAGACGGATTTTTTTAACATCACCGCTTGGCGCGGGCTCGCCGATACCGTCGCGCGGTACGTGAAGAAGGGCAGCAAAGTTGCCGTCTCGGGGAGCATCCAGATCCGCAACTACGAGGACAACCAGGGTCAGCGCCGCACGGCAGTCGACGTCATCGCACAGGATGTGGAGTTCCTCACGGCGAAAAATTCCGATAACGGCGGCGACTTCTACGATGCCCCCGCACCGTCCCCCGCCGCATCCGCGCCTGCAAAGAGAAAGCCCGTCCTCGAGACCTTCGACGACGAC
Source organism: uncultured Clostridia bacterium (assembly GCA_947625065.1). Classification (GTDB taxonomy): domain Bacteria; phylum Bacillota; class Clostridia; order Christensenellales; family Borkfalkiaceae; genus Gallimonas. The sequence goes on from CANQNB010000134.1 coordinate 3,120, forward strand.
AGCGACATTCCCTTTTAAGCCGCGCCCCGCCGCAAAATAGCGGCAAATTGCGCCCGTGCACCCCTTTGCACCGCGGCGCCCATCAAATCTAATCAAGGAGAATCGTAATGGAAGAGAACGAAGTGATGACCGAACCCGTCGAGACGGCTGAGGTATCCGCAGAAGTTCCCGAAGAGGCTCCCGCAGCCGCTCCCCGTGAGAGAGGAGAACGCCCCGAGAGAGGCGAACGCGGCGAGCGCCCCGCCAAAAAGGGA
>CANQNB010000135.1 GCA_947625065.1 uncultured Clostridia bacterium
AAAGGGTGCCGTCTGGCTCGACGAGAACAAGACCTCGCCCTACGAATTCTATCAGTACTGGCGCAACACGAACGACGATGACGTGGAGAACGTCTTCAAACTGCTCACCTTTGTGCCCCTCGATGAGATCGCTTCCCTCTGCGCCCACCGCGACGAACGCATGAACGCGGCGAAGGAGAGGCTCGCCTTCGAGCTGACGAAGATGGTGCACGGCGAGGCGAAGGCGGTCGAAGCGCAGACACAGGCGAAAGGCGCGTTCGGCGGCGACGAGGGTACCATGCCCGAGGTTCGGGTGTCAAAAACGTGTTCCACCCTCGTGCAGGCGCTCGTGGAAGCGGGGCTGTGCGCCTCGAACGGCGAGGCGAGAAGGCTGGTCGCCCAAGGGGGCGTCTCCGTCAACGGAGAGAAGGCGACGGACGCCATGATGGCGCTTCCCGAGGGGGATTTCACCCTCTTCAAGGGCAAAAAAGTGCGCGTGCGCGCCGTCCGCGGGGAATGAACTACCTCGGCGCGTTCGGCGAAGCCTCCTTCGAACAGGTGATCGAGAAGTCCCGCTTTCTCGGCTATTGCAGCCGCACGGCGGGCGAAGAGGAGGCGAAAAAATATCTCGAACAGGTGCGCCTTCGCCACGTCGGGGCTACCCATGTCTGCTATGGGTATATCGCGGACGCGCTCGGCAACCTCCAACGGTTCTCCGACGACTGCGAGCCGCAGGGGACGGCGGGGCTGCCCATCCTCGGCGTTCTGAAGGCGCAAAAACTGTGTGAAACGACGGTCGCCGTCGTCCGCTATTTCGGCGGGATCAAGCTCGGGGCGGGCGGACTCACGCGCGCCTATGCCTCGACCGCCGCGGAGACGGTGGCGCGGGCGGAAAAGCGCAGCTTCGAGGAGTGCGTCGAGCTCCTTCTGACCGTCGCCTACCCCGAGGTGAACGCGTGCATGCGCATGATCGAGGGGAGCGAGGGGGAACTCGTCGGGCGGGAATTCGGCGCGGGCGCGACCTTCACAGTCGCCATCCGTGCGGCGCGCGCCCAGGCGTTTGCTTCTGACGCGGTGGGCGCCCTCAACGGGCGCGTGACGATCGCGGAGGGCAAGCGCTACCTCTATCCCTTCACCCTGTAATTATACTTTTATACACACTTTATACAAAAAATGCCGCCGCTCGGGCGTCCCTTCGGGGGAGTCTGCGGGGCTTTTTTCTTGCCTTTTTTGGGGCAAATCTTCGGGGCGATGAAATAAAAATTTCGGAGGAATAACTTTTTCCCCGCGGGAATAGGATAGCGGTATGAAAGTGCGCGCGCGGAGATGGCTGTTCGTCGCGGCGGCGGTGGTTGCCGCCGTCATTGCCGCTCTTGTCCTCTTCCACAGCAACGCCGCGCGGGTGCTCAAGGCGATCGCGGAGGCGAATATGCGCTCGGTCACGACGGTCGCCGTCAACGATGCCATCTACTACACCCTCTCCGACGGCATCCGCTATGAGGAGCTCGTCGCGGTCGAGCGGGGGGAGGACGGCGAGATCGAGGCGATCACCTCCGACCCCCTCCAGATCAACCGCATTGCGCGCGACACGGCGTATAAGTCGCAGGAAAACTTGCAGACGATGAGCGAAGAGGGGGTGGACGTTCCGCTCGGCGCCTTTTTCGGCATTGAGGCGCTCGCCGGCTTCGGACCCAAGATCCGCATGAAGATCATCCCCATCTCCAACGTCGCGTGCAAGTTCGTCTCCACCTTTGAGGAGGCGGGCATCAACCAGACCAAGCACTCCATCTACCTCGAGATCGTGGCGGACATCTCCATCATCATGCCGTCGGGGACGAGCAACTTCGCCTCCCTCACCGAGGTGCTCATCTGCGAGAGCGTCCTCGTGGGGAAGGTGCCCGAGACCTATCTGCAGGCGGACATCTTCGGCGGAGGCTACTCGCTCGCGCCGCCGCGCTGATCGTCCGTGAGGCAGAAGCCGTCCTCGAGGAGCTCTCTGATGACGCGCAGGATGGCGCCCGTGCCGCTCCCGATGGCGCACTGCTCAAGGTTTTGCCTGAGCGCTTTGTCCCCGGCGGCGTTTTCGACGACGTCGGCGAGGGAGGAGAGGTTTTCTTCGCGCAGAACTTTGACGAGCCCGCGCTGTTCGAAGTAGCGGGCATTTTCCGTCTGGTCGCCGCGGCTCCCGCGCTCGAGCGGTACGAGCACGGCGGGCTTTTTGAGGGCGACGACCTCGAACACCGTGTTGCTTCCCGCGCGGCACAAAACGACGTCGGCGGCAGCGTACGCGCTACCCATGTCCGAGACATAGGGTGCAGAAAGGTAATTTTGCAGGTTCAAGGCGAGGGGCTTGTTATGCGCCCCCGTGATGTGGAACACGCAAAATTTTTGGGTGAGACGGGGGAGGGCTTCGCCGAGCGCACGGCTGAGCGTCTCGCTCCCGCTCCCTCCGCCGAAGACGAGCAGAACAGGGAACTTTTCCGTCAGCCCCAACTTGTGCAGGGCGCGCTGCCTGTCGGCGCAGAGCAGTTCGCGGCGGATGGGGGATCCGGTGTACAGCCCGTTCGGAAATCTCTTCGCCGTCTCGGGGAAGCTCGTGAGCACATATGCGCATTTCTTCGCGATGAGGCGGGTGCACAGCCCGGGGGAGAGGTCGCTCTCGTGGGTGAGGACGGGGATATTGAGTTTCTTCGCCGCCCACACGGCGGGGTAGCTCGCATAGCCGCCCTTCGAAAAGACGAGGTCGGGCTTCTCCTTGCGGACGATCGCGAGCGCCTGAGCCTTTGCCGCGCGCAGCCGCTTGGGGATGGAAAAATTCTGCGCGCAGAAGGAGCGCACGAGCTTGGGCGTCTCCACGGTGAAATAGGGGTAGCCCGCCTCCGTCACCAGCCCCTTCTCGATGCCGCCCGTTCCCATATAGGAGAGGACGTAGCGATAGCGCAGTTCCCGCATGAGCGCGAGGTTGGGAACGACGTGCCCCGCACTGCCGCCCCCGGTAAAGAGAATATGTTTCATGTTTACAGTATATTCCCGCCGCACATTTTTATTGAAGGGCACCCAAGGACAAAAACATCCCCCTCGGCTGTCTGCGAGGGGGATGTGCGCAAATGCGTAAATTTTTTAACGCTCAGCTGTTGATATTCTTCTGCTTCTCGTTGGTGAAGGGGACGTTGTACAGCTCCTCGCGGCGAAGCTCAAAGCGGGGCGCGCCGTCCTCCCCGAAGGTCACCTTTACGACATGGGCATGCCGGTTGTGGTCATCGAGGGGGTCGCCGCAGATCTTTTCGTAGCTGCGGAAGTGCATGAGCGCGAGCTGCTC
>CANQNB010000136.1 GCA_947625065.1 uncultured Clostridia bacterium
GGGGAAGATCTCCACCACGTCCCCGCGCACGCGGAAGGTGGAGCGTTTGAAGTCCATGTCGTTGCGGGAATACTGGATGCCGACGAGGCGGGAGAGCAGCTCTCCGCGCTCCATCGCCTGTCCCGGGCGGAGGGATACGCCGAGGCGGAAGAACTCCTCGGGGGCACCCAAGCCGTAGATGCAGCTCACGGAAGCGACGACAATGACATCGTCGCGCTCCCCGAGGGAGCAGGTCGCGGCGTTGCGGAGCTTGTCGATCTCATCGTTGACCGACATGTCCTTTTCGATATACGTATCCGTCGAGGGGATGTAGCTCTCGGGCTGGTAGTAGTCGTAATAGGAGACGAAGTACTCGACGCGGTTCTCGGGGAAGAACTCGCGGAATTCGTTGCAGAGCTGGGCGGCGAGCGTCTTGTTGTGCGCGATGACGAGGGTGGGGCGCCCCACGTTTTGGATGACATTCGCCATCGTGAACGTCTTGCCGCTCCCCGTCACGCCGACGAGCACCTGCGTGCGGACCCCGTCCAGCACCCCCTCGGTGAGTTTTTGGATCGCCTCGGGCTGGTCCCCCGTGGGAGAAAAGGGCGCATGAAGTTTGAATTCGAAATGTTCCATGACCACGATCCCGCACATTTTGCCGCTGACCGGCAAACATACGTTTTATTATAACGCAAACGCCCAACCCACGTCAAGCGTTTGCGGAAAAATTTCTCATGATAAGATCGCTTTGAGGAGCAAGCCGATCGCGGCGGAGAGCAAGCCCGTCGCCCCCGCAAAGAGCAGGCGGGCGATGAGGTCGCGGCGGCGCCTTACATCCTGCCGCCGGAAGGCGAGCCCCGCCTCCCGCATGTGGATGCAGTAGGTCTTCTCCCCCTTGCGGTCGGAGAGGATATAGTCGAAGAATCCGTCGAGTTCGAGGGAGCGCAGCACCCGCTCGAGCTTCTCTTCGTCGAGACGGCGGCGCGGGGGGAGCATGTTGAAGATCTCGTACGGTGCCACGAGAAAGCGGTCCTTCCCATGCGACAGGGTGAAGATCGCCGCCATCACTTCGTTCTCCCTCTTCGACAGCTTGACGTCAAGCACGGAGGATGAGCAGGGCGAGCCCCATCAGGAGCGCCGCCGCAAATCCGCCTAAAAATGCACCGATGGCGGCATGAAATAGGACGTCCCTCCTGCTCTGCTCGCGCTCGCGTTTTTCGCGCTGCGAACGTTCGAGAAAGGTCCTACCCGCGGGCATGGGTCGCACGCAATAGGTCCCCTCCTCCGCATAGCGCAGTTCGATGAAGTTGTTTTCGGCGAGGAAGGAGAGGGTCTTGCCCACGTCGTCCTCCCCGCCTGGAAGGGCGCGCGCGAGTTCCTCCTGCTCGATGATCTTGAACCCGCCGCCCGTACATGCATCGTTGACGGCGGCAAGCAGCGCCGCCGATCTCTCATCTAACATACAAGAAAAGTATGCGCAGAGAGGGAGAAATCTTGCCTTACGGGCAAAAGTTTTTTGTCAGACGAAGGTGAAGCCCCAGCTCATCGGGTTGCCGAAGAAGAGCAGCCCCGAGATGGGCGGAGCGGCGAGCATTTCCCCGACGCCGTGGGCATAGCCGTCCACCGCCGAGAGGATGCTCTCGATCTTGTCGAGGGGGATCGCCCCCTGCCCAGCCTGCGCGAGGACTTCGTTGACAGTGTTGACCGCCGAGCGGATGAGCTCCGTCGCCTGTCCGCCGCCAGCCCACATCGCGCCGCAGTAGAGACCGAGCACGCACAAAAGGGTGACCGCAAAGGCGATGGCAGCGCCGATGCCGCCGTCCAAAAAGCCCCAGAAGTAGTCGAAGCGAATGCGGCGGATGAGCTTGACCATGAAGAACCCGAGCACGCAGATGAGCGCAAAGAAGAGGATGAAAAAGAAGAAGAAAACGAAGCCGTGCCCGATCGAAGTTGCGAGCGTCCAGTTGTCGGTCACGATGTGGTGCCCGAGCCAGTTCCCCACCCGCGAGAAGAAGGACACGCCGAAGGTGAGGTAGACGCTGAGCACGAGTGCGCCGAGGGTCAGGGCGATCAACAGAACGGTGACGACGGTCCGCGCGAATCCTTCCCTCCAACCCGTCCGCACCGCGAGCGCGAACGCGGCGATGATGACGATGTCGAAGGCGTGCGTGACGAGGAACTTTGTCCAGACGTCCGACTTGAAGAAGGGCTCCAGCATCTTGGCGACGGTGGGGATATTACAGTAGTAGATGACGGGCAGAACGAACGCCGCAACGATGACCGCCACGATCGCAAGGTCGAGCAGCGCCGTGATCCCGCCGCCGAGACGGTTGAAAAACCGCCACGCGGGGTGCGCAGGCTTCCGCTTTTTGAGCATGGCAAGGCGGATGAGCTCGCTTCCCCCCACCACGACGGCGATGCCGCCGAAGATAGCGAGGAGGGCGATGGCGAACTTCCACCCGCGCGGCAGTCCGTCGGGCAGCCACGAGAGCGGCAGCGTAACGACGAAGAGCACGAGGATCTGCCAGCTCAGCCAGCTCATCTGCGTGAATTTCCTGAAGATGCCATAGAGGAACATCGCGAGCCCGGCAAGGCTCAAAAGCACGGTGATCGCGATAATAAGAGGTGTCATACGTCCCTCCTTTTTTGATTTTTATCGCCACACCTCAGACATGGTATGCCCGTTTGCTGTCTGAGGCGGAGAATGCGTTACTTATTGAAGTTGTCCTTCAGGGACACGATCTCGGAGAGCACCAGCTTTCCGTCTTCGCGGCAGGTCTTGTAATACCCCGTGCGCATGAGCTGGAAGTCCCCCTCGCTCTCGGCAAGGAAGGGCTCCGCCTTCGCCGCAAAGAGGTGCTCGCTGTCTGCATTGAGCCGCTCGGAGAAGTCCTGCCCCGCGTAGTCGGCGTCCCTGAGAAGGTGGTCGTACTGCTTGAGGGTGGCGTCGACGCAGGTCGCGGCGTTCACCCAGTGCAGCACCCCCTTCGCCTTGATGCCGCTCGTGTCGGAGCCGCTGTGGCTCTCGGGGAAGTAGGTGCATTTGACCTCGGTGACTTCCCCGTCCGCGTTCGTCACCGCCTCGTCGGCGCGCACGATGTAGGCGTTTTTGAGCCGCGCGTAGCCGCCGATCTTCAGACGGTGGTACTTGGGCGGCGGGTCGAGGGAGAAGTCCCCTTTCTCGATGTAGAGGGTCTTGCCGAAGCGCACTTTGCGGGTGCCGGCGCCCTCCTCGAGGGGATTGATCTCAAAGTCGACGTCCTCCTCCCCCTCATAGTTGGTGATGGTGAGTTTGAG
>CANQNB010000137.1 GCA_947625065.1 uncultured Clostridia bacterium
TCTTGCCTTTGGCAAATAGCCTACCGCACGTCTTTCTCATGTCAAGAGCCTTTCGCGGCATAAACCGCCGCCCTTCCCGTCCTTTGAGGGCAAAAAGAAAAACCTAAACCGAACATATTAGTTCAATTTAGGTTTCACTTGGCGCAGAGAAAGGGATTTGAACCCTTGTATACATTCCTGCATAACACGATTTCGAATCGTGCGCGTTCAGCCGCTCCGCCATCTCTGCAACAGCCATTCTATTTTAGCGCAAATTTCGCAAAATTGCAACCGTTTTGCAGGCTGTTTCTCATATTTTGATAAAACTTCTTCCTCACACTGCTGCAAAGGCGCTCACTCGGGGCGTTCCTTTGCCTTGATCTCCTTGAGGTCGCTTTCGATCTTCTTCAAAAATCCGCGCAGTTGCCGTTTGTGGTGGCAGAGCTTTTCTTTGCAGTTGGCGCAGGAGAGGCTCCGGTTGGTGTTCTCGGTGAACCGCTCGGGAAAGACGTGGTACAAGATCTCCCACTCGGCGAGGAGGGTGAAGGACAGCCCGACCATGATCCACGAGACGGGGTCGCTGTACAAAAAGACGAGCGGGGTGAAGATCATCGGGAAGTCCCAATTATACATGCGGCAGGTGCCGCAGCACTTGTTGCGCATGAACCACGTCTGGAAGGGGCAGAAGAAGAGGATGCAGATCATGTCGCTCACGCTGTAAAAGAGACTGATGAGGAGCAAAATGCCTGCATCGAAGCCGGGGATGAAAAAGTACATCAAGCCCAGCCCGCCGTTGAGCGCCGCCCAAGCGACGACGACCAAAAGGGTCCTCCACCACGCGATGCGCTTGGGTTTCTCCTGCGTGCCCGTGGGGAGATAGTTGCGTTTGAATTGCTTTCTGCAGCCCATGCTTTCGTATCCAAAGGGCGTAAAGCGCACCACCATGTCCAAGACGAGGAGACCGTAAGCGACAAGAACGCAGATCGCGAAGGGCGTGCGGATGTCCTTGCAGATGCCCTCAAATTCCCCCGCCGTGACGCGGTGCCAGATGTAAGCCCCGAGGGAGGCGACAAGCATGAGGGACCGCACGACCAACTTGCAGTAGTGCATGATGGACGTCCGTGAAAACTTGGGGCGCACATGTTGTTGTTCCATACTTCTTCCTCTGTTTTTCGGTATTCCTCTGCTATTGTACTATAAATCGACAGAAATTGCAATTCATTTATGTAAATTTTGTGAAAATTCCAAAAATTCCAAAAAAGAACTCCGGCGCGCGTCCGAAGTTCTCTGTTTTGTTTGGTTGCGGCGGGCGGAAACGCCACGGTCTGTGGAGCGCTTACGCCTTTCTGCCTGCAAGGCTCTCAAAGAAGGAGCGCCACTGCGCTTCGGTCTGGGTGCCGATGGCGGTCTTGGTGACCACCCCCTCCCGGTCGATGAGAACGGTGCTCGGGTAGGAATTGAAGCCGAACATATCGAAGATCGTGATCGTCGGATCGTAGACAATGGGGAAGGTGAGCGTCTGCCCTAAGGAATCGTTCGCGAGGTAGGAGCGGACCACCTGTTCGGTGTCGCCCTGCGTCCGGTCGATGTCGATCCCGACAAGGAGTACGTCGTCGCCGTATTCTTGCCACAGCTTCTGCATGTCGGGGAGTTCCAGCTTGCACGGTCTGCACCACGTTGCCCAAAAGTTGAGGATGACCCCCTTCTTCGTTTTGAGCGCGTCGGAGAGGGTGATCTTGCTGCCGTCGAGGGCGGTGAGGGTGAAGTCGTACATGAGAGAATTCACGCGATAGCGGGTGTTTGCGGGGGGCGTCTTCTGAATGGGCGAAGAGGTGAGGACGATCGCGCAGTTGGGGTCACCCGCGGACACGGTATACACCGATTTCGCGGTGTAGCCCTCGGGGACATCGCTGACCGTGACATTGTAGGTGTTGGGAAGGAGCTTGGCGCGGAAGGTCCCCGCGGTGGGCGTGCCCGTCGCCATGACGGTGCCGTCCTGCTTGCTGATGGTGATCTTCATCCCCGGCGCGGTGAGCTTGCTTCCGCTCGTGCGGGTGACGGTGAAGGTGTATTCGATGGGCGTATTGGCGTCGAGCTTGGGGATGACCTGCTCGTCCGTCGCCTCGCAGCGGGAGCAAGTGCCCCTCTGCAAGCCCTCGCTCTCGAAGGTCGCGGGATTGACGACTTCATAGACGAAATTGTGACCGAGCGGGTCGACCTTGATCTGCTGCTCCTCGTGGCAGACCGAGCAGACAGCTTTGGAGAGCCCCTCCGACTCGCAGCCCGCGGGGGTGACGACGGTCTCTGCCCCGAAGGTATGATGCCCGACGGCGGGAATGGCACGGCTCGTCTCGTCGCCGCAGATGGAACAGACGCCCGTCTCCACCCCATCGACAAGACAACTCGCGGGCGTCGTGGTCTTGTAGACATACTGATGCTCGTGGCTGTTCCCCCCGCAGGCGGAGAGAGCGGACGCCGCCAGCACGAGGGAGGCGGCAAGTGCAAGTGCGCTACGGATACGTTTCTTCATGGTCTGACTCCTATGGGCACGGTCAAAACTGCGCCGATGCCCGACGGGGGATCACTCCCCCAAATTTTCTTCTATATTCTATAGTATCCATTTTAGAGGGATTTGTCAAGCGGAGGCGCCCGTTTTTGCGAAATTTTCATTCGCACGACACATCCGATGGCATGGAAAGGAAAAAAACTGCGCAAAAAAGAGAGGAATTTTTCGTTTATCGAACGCCGCGCCCGAACGCAGATTGCATTCGGGCGCGGCGAGAAGAAATGCTCCGAAGGGGTCGACCTCGGACATGGGTATGCCCGATGAGGTCATTCGTGCAAATACAGACCCTGCTCGTTCGCGTCGAGCACGAGGTGGGCGCCGGCGGGAGGATCCTTTTCGACGATGTAGCGGGCGATGAGCGTCTCCGCACGCGATTGGAGAAAGCGCTTCAACGGGCGGGCGCCGAAGACGCTGTCGTAGCCGTTGTCGGAGATGTACGTCCTCGCGCGCTTCGTGACCTCGAGGTCGAGGGGCTTGACGCGGGCGACGAGGCGGTCGGTCAAGATGTCGACGATGCTGTCGATCTCCTCCCTCGTCAGCGGCTTGAAAGTGATGATCTCGTCGAGGCGGTTGAGAAATTCGGGGCGGAAGGAGCGCTTGAGCATGGCTTCGATCCCCTCCCGTGCCTCCGCCGTGCGCTCCCCGTTCTCGATCCCCTCGGTGATGAGGTCGGAGCCCAAATTGGAGGTGAGGATGATGACGGTGTTCTTGAAGTCGACCGTGCGCCC
>CANQNB010000138.1 GCA_947625065.1 uncultured Clostridia bacterium
CGCGCCATTCCGTTGTACAGACCGAAGTCGAGCACGTGCGGAATGGCGCGGGCACGGGCGTCGTCTGCATTCACGACCGTCTTCTGCGCATTGCCCGCAAATTCGCGGTAAGCGGAGAGCAGATCGTTCTCGTCGGCATAGCAATCGGTGTGGTCGCGGTCACAGTTGAGGATGACGGCGATCTCGCTCTTCAGGGAAAGAAAGCTGCGGCGGAACTCGCAAGCCTCCGTCACGAAGTAGTCGTCCCCTCCGCAATAGAGGTTGCCGAGCATCCGGTCTTCTCCGCCGATGTGGGAGGTGAATGCCCCGCCGTTCGCGCGGAAGATATGGGCGAGCATGCAGCTTGCCGTCGTCTTTCCGTGACAGCCCGCCACGGAGAGCACGTGCGGATACTCTCTTGCGATCTCTCCGAGCAGCTCTGCGCGCGGGATGAGACGTTTTCCCGCCTCCCTTGCCTGCGCGAGCTGGGGATGCTCCCATGCGATCGCGCCCGTGTAGACGACCGTCTGCTCGAAGATGGATTGGTCCTCGCCGATGTGCACGGGGATGCCCGAAAGGCGCAGCTCGCTCGTGAGCGGACTCTCCGCGGCATCGCTCCCGCGGACGGGAACGCCGCGGATATGGAGCAATTTCGCGAGCGCGCTCATGCTCACACCGCCGATCCCGATGAAGTATACACCGCCCCTTTTGGCAGATTCCCCAAAGAACATACTATATTTTATGCATTTTTCGCGCTGATTTGTGAAAATTTTACTAATTTTATAAAAAATTACCGAATCTGCTTGCGCTTCAAAATAAGATGTGATAATATAGTGAAAAGAGCAAATAGGAGGTAAAGTGTATGCAAATCGGAGATGTTCGGATCCGTCTGATCCAAAAAAAGGATGGCATTTTGCGTGCGGTCGCGTCGGTGACCATCGACGAGTGCTTTGTCGTTCACGACATCAAAGTTTTCGAACGGGACGGGGAGTGCTTTATCGCCATGCCCAGCCGCAAGACTTCGGACGGTGAATACAAGGACATCGCGCATCCCATCAATTCGGAGACGCGGAAGCTCTTGCAGGATGCGATCTTGGCAGAATATCGCAATGCCTGCAACCCGGCAGACTGATCGTTTGCAAAAAAAACACGCCGCATGCTATGCGGCGTGTTTTTTTTGCAGTCTTTTCGATCACGAAACGGGAACGACGTTGACAGCGCGGAGCTTTCCGCTGTCCTTGGGATCGGGTTCGGTTTCGAAAGTGACCTTCTGCCCCTCTTTCAACGTGCGGAAGCCCTCCGTCTGGATCGCAGAGAAGTGCACGAAGATATCGTCTCCGCCCTCGTCGTTGGAAATGAAGCCGTAACCCTTTCCGTCGTTGAACCATTTCACAGTACCGTTCATAAACATTTGCCTCCTAATTGTGTTCGGCGAAGGGACGGGCAGCGATGTGCCCCCCATATCGCACATCTATCATTATAACAGTATGGCACGCGATTGTCAATACCTGAACGAAAAAATTTTACTTTGTTTTCAGGTAATTCCCGATGAGGCGGGCGCTCGTCTGCGTAAAGACGGAGAGCTCCTCCGGCTTGAGCGGGCGGAAGTTCATCACGGCAAGCAGCCAGATATATTCCGCAGCGTCCCTGCGCGCCTCTTCGTCTGCCGTTTTGAGCGCCTGCACCGCCTCCGACGACGTGTTGACGACAAGGGTCATCTCCGCGGGCATCTCCCCCATGCGGTAGAAGCTGTTCATCTCCGACATCCTGCGCATGAACTCCGAGACGTTGACGATGGCGGGGACGGTGCCGTCTTTGAGCCGTTCGGTGACGACCTTCACCCCCTTGTCCTTGAGGAGATCCTCGAAGAGCGCCTTGATGTCCCCATCCTCTTCGCCCTCCTCCTTGAGGGCGCCCGCGACGTCCGCATCGATGCGCAGGAAGCGGACACGCGTCGGATTTTTATATTCGATATAGCTCAAAAAGTGCGGATCGATGTACTCGCCGGCGACGATGGCGTCGAGCCCCGCGTCCTTGAACATCCTGATGTACTGCGCCTGCTTGTCTTCGTCCGAGACATAGTACACCGCGTCGGGCTGCTTGCCCCCTTCGGCGTCCTCTCCCGAGACCTCGGGTCCGAAGTAGCTCTCGAGCGGGCGGTATTCCCCCGCGAGATTTTTGAAGATGATGATGTCCTTGATCTTCTTGTAGAAGTCGTCGTCCTTGATCGTGCCGAATTTGACGAAGGTCGAGAGGTCGCTCCAGCAGTTCTCATACTTCTCCTTGTCCTTTTTGTAGAGCTCGTTGAGCTTGTCGGCGACTTTCTTGACGATGTGCTTTGCGATCTTCTGCACCTCGCGGTCGTTTTGGAGGAAGGAGCGCGAGACGTTCAGGGGAATATCGGGGCAGTCGATGATCCCGTTCAGGAGCATCAAAAATTCGGGGATGACCTCTTTGATGTTGTCCGCGACGAACACCTGGTTGCAGTACAGTTTGACCTGCCCGCGTTCGAGTTCTACCTGCTTGCGCACCTTGGGGAAATAGAGGATCCCCTTCAAACGGAAGGGATACTCCATGTTGAGGTGGATCCAGAACAGGGGCTCCTGATAGTCGTTGAAGGTGTCGCGGTAGAAATTCTTGTATTCTTCCTCCGTGCAGTCCTTGGGCTGCCGGACGTAGAGCGGCTCGGTGGTGTTGACGGGCTTGTCCTCCTCCGTCCCCTTCGGATCGAGATAGATCTCATAGGGCATGAAGGAGCAGTACTTCTTCAGGAGCGCACGCACCGTGCCCTCTTTGAGGAATTCCTTCTCCTCCTTCGCGATGTGCATGACGACCTTCGTGCCGCGCGCCTCCCTGTCGCAGTCGCCGATCGTGTAGGTGCTCTCGCCGTCCGACTCCCAGTGCACCCCCTTCGCGCCGTCCTGATAGGACTTCGTGAAGATCTCGATGCGCTCGGAGACCATATATGCGGAGTAGAAGCCGAGACCGAAGTGCCCGATGATGCCGTCACCGCCTGCCTGCTCGTATTTCTTTGCGAAGTCGGCGGCACCCGAGAAGGCGATGCTCGTGATGTACTTTTCGACCTCCTCTTCCGTCATGCCGATGCCGTTGTCCTCCACGGAGAGGGTGCCCGCCTTCTCATCCACCGTCACGGTGATGCGGTACGCCCCTTCCTGTGCCGTCTCCCCCATGGAGACCAGCTTCCTGTGCTTGGTGATGGCGTCCGACGCGTTCGCGACGATCTCGCGGAGGAAGATGTCCTTCTCCGAATACA
>CANQNB010000139.1 GCA_947625065.1 uncultured Clostridia bacterium
GGCAACCGCGTCGTCGGCATCCACAAGAACGAGATCATCGATATGGACATCATCGAAGCGGTCTCCATGAAGAAGAAATTCAACTACGAACTCTACGAGACGTTGCAGGCGATCTCCATGTGAGGAGCCGCACGGTCTCGGATCGCACTTCTTTAGCGGGCGTACGCGCACGTTTGGGATGCGGGGCGGAAAACCCGCCCGACGGCGTATCCCCGAGGGGATACGGACAAGGGGGACACCATGATATTAACTGTATGCATGAGTCCGAGCGTCGACGTCACCATCGAGCTCGATTCGCTCAATATCGGCAAGGTCAACGTCGTCAAGAGCAAGACGCTCTCCTTCACGGGCAAGGCGATCAACGTCGCCATCGGCGTCGCAAGGTTGGGTGCGGAGGCACAGGCGACCGGATTCATGTACAACGAAAACGGCGCGATGTTCGAACGCGCGCTCGACAAGGAAGGAGTTCCGTTTTCCTTCGTCTGGAACAGCGGAAGGGTCCGCGAGAACTATAAATGCATCGACAAGCGCTCGATGCTCACCGAGATCAACGACGTCGGCGAGCAGGTCAGTGCCGACAAGCTCGTCGAACTGATGCAGATGATCCGCAACTTCTCCTCCCGTTCCGACGTCACCGTCATCTCCGGCGGACTTCCCCGCGGGGTGGATACCGGTTACTACCGCGAGATCTTCCGCGCGGTCGACCCGAGGTCGCTGCGCATCGCGGATACCGAGGGGGCGAAGATGTTCGCCGCGCTCGAAGCGGGCGTCGACCTCGTCAAGCCCAACCTCGAAGAACTCGAAGAGACCCTCGGGCGGGAGCTCCACACCCGCGACGAGATGCTCGCCGGCTGCCGCGAACTTCTTGACCGCGGCGCAAAGACCGTCCTCCTCTCCCTCGGCAGGGACGGGGCGATCATCACCAACGGGACGAAGAATTATTACTGTAAGAGCATCAACGTCGCCGTCAACTCCACGGTGGGCGCGGGCGACGGAATGGTCGCCGCCGTCGCCGTCAAAATGCAGGAGGGGGCAGATCTTCCCGAGATCCTGCGCGCAGGCGTCGCCGCAGGAACGTCGACGGTCACCACCTTCGGCACCATCTCCTTCACGAAGGCAAAATACGAGGAGATCTACGCCAATCTCACGGTCAAAGAGTTCTGAAAGGGCTGTTTTCGGCTGTGTAACCCATTGCGCCCGTTGTTTCATGGAAGAAACTGCCCAATGGGCTGCAACCACAAGATATTGTGTGCCGAAAAATTTTTTCATCAAAATCTTGTGCCAAACGGTTGACAAATCGCCAAGGAGCGGTTATAATAGAGAGCGTTCCCCCTTTCGGAGGGAACGTTTCTTCTCCGAAAGCGGGGCTTCATCATCTACACAGGAATGATAAGGGGTGCCGCATGAAAATTATCAAGCGAAACGGTGCGGAAGTCGCCTTTGATGCAGAGAAAATCGTCAACGCGATCCGCAAAGCAAATAAAGAAGTCAGCGAAGGAAACCGCCTCACCGAGGCACAGATCGATGCCATTGCCGCAAAAGTTACCTCGCTCGCGGGCGATCTCAACCGCGCGGTCAATGTCGAGGAGATCCAGGACTTCGTCGAAAACCAGATCATGGACCAAAAGGCGTTCGCCGTCGCGCGCAAGTACATCACTTACCGCTACACGCGCTCGCTCGTCCGCCAATACAACACGACGGATGCCCAGATCCTCTCGCTCATCGAGTGCAACAACGAGGAAGTCAAACAGGAAAATTCCAACAAGAACCCGACGGTCAACGCCGTCCAGCGCGACTATATGGCGGGGGAGGTCTCCAAGGATCTGACCCGCCGCGTCCTTCTCCCGCCCGACATCGTCGAGGCGCACGACGAGGGGATCATCCATTTCCACGACGCCGACTACTTCGCGCAACACATGCACAACTGCGACCTCGTCAATCTCGAGGACATGCTGCAGAACGGGACGGTCATCTCGGGGACCTTCATCGAGAAGCCGCATTCCTTCTCCACGGCGTGCAATATCGCGACGCAGATCATCGCGCAGGTCGCCTCCAACCAATACGGCGGGCAGAGCATCTCGCTCACCCACCTCGCGCCCTTTGTCGACATCAGCCGCCAAAAGATCCGCGCGGACGTGACGGAGGAGCTCGCGGGGATGGGGATCGCCGACACCGAAAGGGTGAATGCGATCGCCGAAAAGCGGCTGCGGGAAGAGATCAGAAAGGGGATCCAGACCATTCAGTACCAGGTCGTGACCCTGCTCACCACGAACGGGCAGGCGCCCTTCGTCACCGTGTTCATGTACCTCGGCGAAGCGCGCAACGAACGGGAGCGCGAGGATCTCGCCATGATCATCGAGGAGACGCTCAACCAGCGCATCCAAGGGGTGAAAAACGAAGCCGGCGTGTGGGTGACGCCCGCCTTCCCCAAGCTCATCTACGTCCTCGAGGAGGACAATGTGCGGGAGGGGAGCCGGTTTTGGGATCTCACTGTCCTCGCCGCCAAGTGCACCGCCAAGCGCATGGTGCCCGACTATATCTCCGAGAAAAAGATGCTCGAATTCAAGGTGGACAAGAACGGCGAGGGGCACTGCTACACCTGCATGGGATGCCGCTCCTTCCTTACGCCCTATCTCGACGAGAACGGCAAGCCCAAGTATTACGGCAGGTTCAACCAAGGCGTCGTGACCATCAATCTTCCCGATGTCGCTCTCTCCTCCGAGGGGAACATGATCGACTTCTGGCGCATCTTCGACGAGCGCCTCGAACTTTGCCACCGCGCCCTCATGGAGAGACACAACCGCCTCAAGGGCACTCTCTCCGACGCCGCGCCCATCCTCTGGCAATACGGCGCGCTCGCCCGCCTCAAAAAGGGGGAACGCATCGACAAGCTCCTCTACGGCGGCTATTCGACCATTTCCCTCGGCTATGCGGGGCTGTATGAGTGCGTGAAGTACATGACGGGCAAATCGCACACCGATGCGGAGGCGAAGCCCTTCGCGCTCTCGGTCATGCAGCACATGAACGACAAGTGCAAGGAATGGAAGGCGATGCACAACATCGACTTCTCCCTCTATGGGACGCCGCTCGAAAGTACGACCTATAAATTTGCGAAATGCCTCCAGAAGCGCTTCGGCGTCATTCCGGGGGTCACCGATAAAAACTACATCACCAACAGCTATCACGTGCACGTCTCCGAGCCCATCGACGCGTTCACCAAGCTCAAATTCGAAGGGGAG
>CANQNB010000140.1 GCA_947625065.1 uncultured Clostridia bacterium
ATACGGCAGATGCCGTACTTTCTGAGCACCGCGTGAGGTCTGCCGCAGATCGAGCAGCGCGTGTAGGCGCGCGTCGAAAATTTCGGCGTTCTTTGCTGCTTATTGATCATTGATTTTTTAGCCATACCCGTTCTCCTTACTTCTTGAAGGGCATCCCGAGCGCCCTCAAAAGCTCTCTCGCTTCCTCATCGGTCTTTGCCGTCGTGACGATGACGACGTCCATGCCGCGGATCTTCTCCACCTGGTCGTAGGTGATCTCGGGGAAGATGAGCTGCTCTTTGAGACCGAGCGCGTAGTTGCCCCTGCCGTCGAACGCCTTATCCGATACGCCGCGGAAGTCGCGCACGCGCGGAAGCGCGATGGAGACGAGCTTGTCGTAGAAGTCATACATCCTTCTGCCGCGGAGGGTCACTTTGAGACCGACGTTCATGCCCTCGCGGAGCTTGAAGTTCGCGACCGACTTGGTCGCCTTGCGGTAGATAGGCTTCTGCCCCGTGATGAGGGCGAGTTCCTTCTCCACCGTCTGCATGGACTTCTGGTTGTCCTTGATGTCGCCGAGACCGGTGTTGATGACGATCTTGTCGATCTTGGGGACCTGCATGACGGAAGTGTAGCCGAATTTCTTAATGAGATAGGGCACGACTTCCTGTTCGTACTGCACTCTCACCCTGCTCGGCGTAGCGGGAGCGGCGGGCGCAGTTTCTTTCTTTGCTGTTTTCTTGTCTGCCATGACCTGACCTCCCGATTATTCCTCAGCCTTCTGGCTGCGCTTTCTCGTGCGCTTCTTGGGCGCTTCTTCTGCGGCTGCGGGCGCCTCTGTCTTGGTGCCCTTCACCTTCTTGGCGAACGCCTTGTCGAGGCTGGCGCCGCAACCCTTGGTCCCGCCGTGGATGCGCACCTTCTTGCCGTCGACAAAGGCATGGTAGACGCGCGTGGGCTTCCCGCAGGACGGGCACACGATCTCCACGTTGGAGACGTCGATGGGCGCCTCTTCGGTGACGATGCGGCTCGTTTCGTTCGCCTTTCTCGCCTTCTCGTGTTTGTGGACGATGTTCACGCCCTCCACGATGACCTTATTGTCCTTGGGCTCCGTCTTGAGGACTTTGCCCTGCTTTCCCTTATATTTGCCCGTAATGACGAGTACGGTATCGTTGACCTTGATGTTCATGTGCGGGCCTCCTTACAATACCTCGGGAGCGAGGGAGATGATACGCATGTAATCCTTCTCTCTGAGCTCTCTTGCGATCGGCCCAAAGATACGGGTACCCTTGGGTTGCTTCTGTGCGTCGATGATGACGGCGGCATTGTCGTCGAAGCGGATGTAGGTGCCGTCGGGACGGCGGATCCCCTTTGCGCTGCGGACGATGACTGCCTTGACGACGTCGCCCTTCTTGACGGAGCCGCCGGGGTTGGCTGTCTTGACGCTTGCCACGATGACATCGCCGATGTTGCCGCTCCTTCTGAAACTGCCGCCGAGCACGCGGATGCACATGATCTCTTTCGCACCCGAGTTGTCGGCTACTTTGAGTCTGGTCTGAGGTTGAATCATAATCTCTTCTGCCTCCTCTTACTTCGCCTTCTCGACGATCTCGGCGATCCGCCAATTCTTGTCCTTAGAAAGCTTTCTCGTCTCGACGATGCGCACCTTGTCGCCTACGCCGCACTCATTGAGTTCGTCGTGCGCCTTGAATTTGCGGGTGCGCGTGATCGTCTTTTTATAGACGGGGTGCTTCGCCTTGTCTGTGACGGCGACGACCACCGTCTTATCCATCTTGTCGGAGACAACGACCCCGACTCTCTCTTTTCTAAGATTTCTTTCCATGATGCTGCCTCCTTACGCCTTCGCCTTGCGCGCGCGGATCTCGGTGTTGACTCTCGCAATGTCCCGCTTGCATGTTCTGATGGAAACGGGATTTTCGAGCTGCCCGCTCGCGTGGCGGAAACGGAGATTGAAAAGCTCGCTCTTGAGATCCTGAAGCTTCTTTTCAAGCTCGACGTCGGTCATGCTCTTGACTTCATTCCCTTTCATCACGCTTCACCGCCTTCTACCGGATTCTCGGCGGCGGGTGCCGCCTCTTCTTTCTTGACAAATTTGCACTTGATGGGGAGCTTGTGCGAAGCAAGGCGCATTGCCTCTCTCGCAACATCCTCGGGCACGCCCGCCATCTCGAACATCACTCTGCCCGGTTTGACGACGGCGACCCAGAATTCGACCGCGCCCTTGCCCGAACCCATACGGGCTTCGGCGGGGTGACGGGTGATGGGCTTGTGGGGGAAGATGTCGATCCACACCTGCCCGCCGCGCTTGATGAAACGGGTCATTGCGATACGGGCAGCCTCGATCTGGTTGGACTTGATCCAGCCCGCCTCTTCGGCAACGAGACCGTAATCGCCGTATGCGACGATGTTTCCCTTATGCGCCGCCCCTTTGAGGGAACCGCGGTGCTGCTTTCTTCTCTTGACTCTCTTCGGGATTAACATTATCTGCCTCCTTCCGGTTTCTTGGAGCCTTTCAGGACATCTCCCTTATAGACCCAGCACTTCACGCCGATCATGCCGAACGTCGTGTGTGCCTCTGCGAAACCGTACTCGATGTCGGCGCGGAGGGTCTGCAGGGGGATGGAACCCTCGCTGTAATGCTCCGTGCCCGCGATCTCACGGCCGTCGAGGCGGCCCGATACCTGCATCTTGACGCCCTTGACGCCCGCACGCATCGTCTTGCCGATCGCTTGCTTCATGGCTCTTCTGAAGGACGTGCGCTTTTCGAGCTGGGCGGCGACGCTCTCCGCAACGAGCTGCGCATCCGCATCGGGCTTGCGCACTTCGGTCACGTTGATGCTCACCTGCTTGCCCTTCGTGAGCTTCATGAGGTCCTTCTTGATGACGTCGATCTCGGCGCCTGCCTTGCCGATGAGCACACCGGGGCGCCCCGTCTGGATGGTCACGACGATCTTGCCCGCCGCCCTCTCGATGAGGATGCGGGAGATCGCTGCCGCATAGTACTTCTGCTTGATGAAGGTGCGGATGGCATGATCTTCTTTGAGATACACGCTGAACTCCTTCTTATCGGCGTACCACTGCGTGTCCCAGCCCTTATTGATTCCGACTCTGAGGCCGTGAGGATTTACTTTCTGTCCCATTACAGTTCTCCCTCCGCTTTCTTCACGTCAAGAATGACGGTGATGTGGCTCGTTCTTTTGAG
>CANQNB010000141.1 GCA_947625065.1 uncultured Clostridia bacterium
ATCACCACTCCCGACATGATGGGCGTGGTCGGACGTATCGGCCGTATCCTCGGCCCGAAAGGCCTCATGCCCAACCCCAAGTCCGGCACGGTGACGATGGACGTCGCGCGCGCGGTGCAGGAAGTGAAAGCAGGTAAGGTCGAGTACCGTCTCGACAAGACGGCGATCATCCACTGCCCGATCGGTAAGAAGAGCTTCGGTCCCGAAAAGATCACCGAGAACTTCAACGCCCTCATGGACGCGATCGTCCGCGCCAAGCCCGCGGCAGCGAAGGGGCAGTACATCAAGAGCGTGACTCTCACCTCGACGATGGGGCCCGGCGTCAAAGTCGCCTACACGAAAGGCTGACGAAGGGGCGATCCCCCCGCACAAGAGGGGAAATCGGGGGGAAATCCTTCCCCAAGGCGCAAAAACGCTTGACAAAGCGCGCCCTGCGCTGTAAAATGAAGATGTTGTAAGACCGCAGACAACGGGTGCGCAAGCCGCTCAATATCCCGTCGAGGTTGAGCTTTCTTAACGTGTTAAGAGCCGCTCCGTACCTGTCTGCGTACGGAGCTTTTTTTCGGACCCCGCCCTGCGGGGAACGGACCAAATCGGGGTCCTCGGGACCTTTACAGGAGGTAACCATGTCGGCAAATTTTGAGGCAAAAAAGGTTGTCGTCGAAGAGATCAAAGAGAAGATCAACGCTTCCAAGTCCGTCGTGCTCACGAGCTACGACAGACTCACCGTCAAGGAAGTCACCGATCTGCGCAACAGCTTCCGCAAGGCGTCCTGCGAGTACAAGGTGTATAAAAACACCCTCGTACGCAAGGCGTTCAACGAGCTGGGCGTGACGCAATTCGACGCCGACCTCAACGGCGCAACGGCGTTTGTCTTCTGCCCCGACGAGACGAGCGGCTGCTCGATCCTCGCAAAGGCAGTCAAGGATGCGCCCGCGCTCGCGAACAAGCTCGTCCCGAAGAGCGCCTATGTCAACGGCGCCTACGTGGATGCAGAGGGCGTGAAGAAACTCGCGGCGATCCCTTCGAGAGAGGTGCTCGTTGCAAAGATGCTCGGCTGCCTGCAGTCGCCCATCGCCAACCTTGCGTTTGTTCTGAAGGCAATCGCAGACCAAAAATCATAATTTTATCCGGAGGGAAACAAAAATGGATGTTCAGAAGTTTATCGAAGAAGTCAAGGCGATGACGGTCGTGGAACTCAACGACTTCGTCAAGGCGCTTGAAGAGGAATTCGGCGTCTCCGCAGCGGCGGCAGTCGTCGCGGGTCCCGCAGCGGGCGCGGCAGAAGCTGCTCCGCAGGAAGAAGAGAAGACGGAGTTCGACGTCGTCCTCAAGGATTTCGGCGCGAACAAGATCGGCGTCATCAAGGTCGTCCGCGAACTCACCGGTCTCGGTCTCGCAGATGCGAAGAAGGCCGTGGAATCGCTCGGCGTCATCAAGGAACAGGTTCCGAAGGCAGACGCAGAAGCCGCAGTTGCCAAGCTCAAGGAAGCCGGCGCGACCGCAGAGCTCAAATAAGCAAAACCGTCGGAAAGCCGCACCGTGGGGTGCGGCTTTTACCGCAAAAACGGGGAAAAGGCGTTGTTTGCACAAATTTCACGCCGAAATCACCGAAAGTGCTTGACGTATCGGTCAAATACGGCTAAAATATGATTGTACCCCAAGCCATCAGGAGGCTTTCCATGAACAAAAAATTCTTCTCTCGTCTCGGCGCCGTCGTGCTCTCCGCTGCTCTCTCCGCGGGCGCGCTCATGATGTTCGCCGGCTGCACGACCAACCACCCCGAAGTCACCATCACCTACACCTTCAACGGTGTCGACTATGCGGTGGACTATGTCCTCTCCCGTGAAGACGCGCCCCAGACCGTCACCCACTTCATCGAACTCGCCGATGCGGGCTACTACAACGGCACCGTCATTCACGATTACAGCACCAACTTCCTCTACGGCGGCGGCTACCGCCTGGTAGACGAGGACGGCAAGGACTTCGACTACGCAACGAACAACAACACCATGAAGAGCTTCGAACTCTCGGAGATCAACTACTTCGAGGTCGTCCGCCGGCTCGAAGAGGAGCAGAACTTCAAGTTTACCCAATCGGTTTGGGAGAGAGACGGCACCCGCAACAACCCCAAGAAGGGCGAGGGGCTGTATACCGTGCGCAGCGAGTCGACCGACCGCGTCCATCATGAGGGAGGGCGGGAATATTCCCACTCGCAGGGCGCGCTCGTCATGTATTACTCCCAAAAGAACGACAGCTTCACCGAGGAAGTCGTGATCGAGCGGGCAGACGGCGGCAAGAACAACGACGGTCAGGCGCTCGAGTACCAGCGGTACATCTACCACAGCACGACGTCGCTCTTCTACACCTACACCTCCCCGAGCAGCAACAGCGAGCTCGCGAAGACGAACACCGTCTTCGGCATGGCGAAGAAGTACGCCGACCAGCTCGAAAACGGGCTCCTGAAGGCGATCGCCGACTACATCGACGAGCACAGATCGGACGTGGAGGACGAAGAGGGCGCGAGCGAGTATTCGTTCACCGAGGAACAGGTCGTCACCCTCAACCGCTATGAGCCCTTCCCCGGGCTTGCGACGGCGGGTCTCGACAACTCGGAGAACCCGTTCGCGACACCCATGTCCGCACCCATCATCATCAAATCGGTCAAAGTGACCAAATATTGATCGGAAAAGTTATCTCCCCGCGCTCAGGCGCGGGGATTTTTTTTGTTGTCTGAAAGCGCTCACTCGCTCGGCCGGAGGTTGGTGATCTTTCCGTCTTCCCCCAGCTCGATGCAAAAGTAGCGGACGTCGAAGACCCGCTCCCCGCGCGGATAGACGAGCCCCGCCTCGTCGGTGCGGCTGCCGAGCGTCACGGAGACGAACTCCCCGAGATACTCCTTGAGGGCATCCGCCTTCTGCGCGAGCTCTTCGGAGAGGTAGGGCGCGGGATCTGCCCCGATGAGCACCGATTCGAACAGCGCGAGCGCATAGGTGGAGGGCTGCGGCTTTCGGGCGCTGCGGATGCGGCAGTCAGTGAGGGTCCCCTCCTCCCACGTGCACAGGGCGGTGTGCCCGAGGCAGTCGTGAAAGGGAACTTCCGCCGTTACGCGCGCCCCGACCTCGGACACGGTACCCTCCGATCGCACCAACTCCTTGCCGAGGTCGGGGCGCGCGTAACGG
>CANQNB010000142.1 GCA_947625065.1 uncultured Clostridia bacterium
CTCCTCTTTGTTCAGACCCTTGAGGCATGAGATGCTCGCCGAGCTCTCATGCCTCAAGGGTCTGAACAAAGAGGAGCGCGTCCTCTCGCCCTCGTGAGGGGACATCGACCCGTCTTTCGCCCTCGTGAGAGAAACAGCCGCGCTCTCAAAACGACCTCCCGCAAGGTCATTCGGGGATCCATACGGCATAGAGAGTCAATTCCTGGAAGGCTTTGTAAAATGCGATCCACGCTTCGTTATCTGTGTATTTGACATCGCCGAAGGATACCGCCCTCCAACTCGTTTCGATGTAGGGGATCTCCCTGACGCCCGGTTTGGTGTATATGGCGGCAAGGCGGATGGAGCCCTTCGTATCGACGGCTTCATAGACGATGTCGCCGCCCTCCTCGGTCGCCCAGCCCGCGAAGGTATACCCCTTGCGGTAGGGAGCGCCCGCCATGGCGAGGACATTGTCTTTTGTGCATAAGTAGGCATCCTTTCCCTTCGCCGAGATCACATAGGGGTAAACGCCGTCGTAACCGAAGGTACATTGATAGAAATTATAATTTGCCATGGCGCCGGGGTGTCGCTTGGACTCGAAGATCGTGTCGTCGTCGTATATGTCCGTCAAAAAGCATGCAGCATATCCCGAAGCCGCAAATGCTGTGCCCCCGGGGAACCGAACGCTGTCGGGAATGGCGACGCCATCCAAAGAAGAGCAGTAGGCAAACGCCCCCTCGCCGACCTCTTCCAGCCCCTCGGGAAGGCGAATGTGCCGGAGCCTTGCACAGCCTCCAAATGCGTAGTTTCCGATCGACTTGACACTTGCGGGGATGTCGATCTCTATCAGGTTTTCGATGTCAGAGAAGGCGTAGTCGCCGATCGCGAGGGTGTTTGCGGGGACGATGCTGTTCGAGCCGCCCTTGAAGAGGCGGGTGCCCTCCCGCTGCATGATGCAGTTCCCCTCACTGTAAAAGACGGGATTCCCCTCCGCCACCCTGATCTCCCTGAGGTCGGTCCCCCTGAGCGCCGTGTAGTCCATCTCCGTCAGGGTGGAGGGGATCTCAATGAGCCCGATGGAGGAAAAAGACACAGAATCTAAACGCAAGGAACGCACGCCCTCTTTGAAGGTCAATCGGCGCAGGTTTTTGCACTGCCACAGGACGTACATGTCGATCTCCTCCACGCTCCCGGGAATGGTGACTTCTTCGACGTCGCACAAACCGAATGCTTTCCACTCGATCTGCGTGACGCTCTCGGGGACGTCGAGCGTCTTCACCCCGGTCGTGTATACGAAGGCGCCCCCGCCGATGGCTTGGGTGTATTGGGGGATCGTGGCGCCCGGGAACGCCTCGAAGAGGAGATTGCCTTCCCGCTGCATGATGCAGTTCCCGTCGAGGAAGAAGGCGGGGTTGTCTTCTGCGATCGTGATGCTGTCGGGCGTGCACGCCGAGAAGGGGGTGGGGTAATCGGAGTACAAAGGATTGGAGCCGAGGCGCGTCACATTTGCGGGGAGAACGATGTCTTTGAGCGACTCACAGTGCCCGAAGGCGCCTGCCCCGATGGCGGTGACGTTTTCGGGGATGGGGGCGTCGTACAGCTTGACGCAGTCGGAAAACATATTGCTCGGGATGGTGGTAAACTCCGGCGTCTGGGGAAGCCTCGCCCGCCGAAGGTTGGTGCATGCCCGAAAGGCGAACGCGCCGATCTTGGAGATGGTGTCGGGGATGTACACCGAGGTGATCTGATTGCAGCCGACGAAACCTTCCTCGAGAATGGAGGTGACATCCTTGCTCGAGGGCAGCACGAGCTTGCCTTTGAGCGACGTAGAAGCCGCATGGACGGAAAGTTCTCCCGTCTCCTCGTCGCTGCGGGCGAGAAGCTGCGGGGTCTCCACAACGAACTCGATCTCCTCCGTCGGCAAAGAGTCGACAAAGCGTCCGCCGCCGAGCGCCATCACGCTCATAAAATAGGCCCCCGGCGAGACGGTGAGGGGGAAGGTGTCGAGCGAGGTCTCTTTCAGGCGGAATTCCTCGGTCTTCTCGCTCCCCCCGCTGAGCTGTTCGCGGATGGTGACGAGGTAGCTGTCCGCGCCGCCGACTTCCTCCCAATAGAGGATCTCATCCTCCATACGGAACCCTGCGGGCACGGAGAGTTCGCCGCCCCCCTTGGTGCATGCGGAGACGGCGAGAGACAGGCAGACTGCGAAGAGGGCGAGGAGCAGACCGAGCGCGGCATCTCTCCCACTCCTTTTCATCGAATTTTTCATAAAAGACGCTCCCAAAAGGTGATCTTACTTTTTATTTTATCACAGAGGGAGGGGAAAAGTCAATGGATCATCCATTCCGATTGCTTAACGCAGGTATAACCTCAGGTTATGAAAGGGGGACGGGGGCGGGCAAATTGCGTTTTCTGCCCCCAACCGTTTGACAAACGCGCGCGGGCGGCGTATAATGTTCCTATACGCAAAAAGGAGTTCTTATGGCAAACGTTATGGACACCCTGCGCGCGCGGGGTTTTATCAAGCAGACGGTGTATGAGGAGGAACTCTACGACCTCCTCGGGCGGGAGAGCGTTCCCTTCTACATCGGGTTCGATCCGACCGCCGATTCCCTCCACGTCGGGCACTTTATGCAGCTCGTCGCCATGCGCCACATGCAGCAGGCAGGGCACAAGCCCATCATCCTCATCGGCGGCGGCACGGCGATGGTCGGCGACCCCTCGGGCAGGACGGACATGCGCTCGATGATGACCAAGGAGACGATCGCCCACCATGTCGAGTGTTTCAAGCGGCAGATGGCGCGCTTTATCGACTTCGAAGGGGAGAACGGCGCGATCGTCGTCAACAACGCCGACTGGCTTTTGGGGCTCAATTATATCGACTTCCTCCGCGACATCGGCGTGCATTTTTCCGTCAATAAAATGCTCACGGCGGAGTGCTTCCGTTCGCGCATGGAGCGCGGGCTCTCCTTCCTCGAATTCAACTACATGCTTATGCAAGCATACGATTTCCTCGTCCTCCACCAAAGGTACAACTGCTCGCTCGAATTGGGCGGCGACGACCAGTGGAGCAACATCCTCGCGGGCGCCGACCTCATCCGCAGAAAGGAGAGAAAGCCCGCCTACGCCATGACCTTCACCCTCCTCACGACGAGCGAGGGCAAGAAGATGG
>CANQNB010000143.1 GCA_947625065.1 uncultured Clostridia bacterium
ATCCCCCTCCTCGGGAGGGGGCATGCCTTGGATTCACCTTTATGGGGTCGGACTTCGTACTTCGGGATCCTTTTCCTCAATAGTTTTCCTTCTTCACTTCGAAGTACGCCTGCGGGTGGTTGCAGACGGGGCAGACTTCGGGCGCCTTGGTGCCCACGACGATGTGCCCGCAGTTTCTGCATTCCCACACCGTCACGCCGCTCTTCTCGAAGACTTGCTTGGTCTCGAGATTGTTGAGGAGGGCGCGGTAACGCTCCTCGTGCGCCTTCTCGATGGCTGCGACGCCGCGGAACTGTGCGGCAAGGGCGGTGAAGCCTTCCTCCTCCGCCTCGCGCGCCATGCGCTCGTACATGTCCGTCCACTCGGCGTTTTCACCCTCGGCGGCGGCGAGAAGGTTCTCCTCCGTCGTGCCGAGTTCGCCGAGCGCCTTGAACCAGAGCTTGGCGTGCTCCTTTTCGTTCTCCGCCGTCTTGAGGAAGAGCTCGGCGATCTGCTCGTAGCCGTTCTTTTTGGCGACGGACGCGAAGTAGGTGTACTTGTTGCGCGCCTGCGATTCGCCCGCAAACGCCTCCCAAAGATTTTTCTCCGTTTTGGTGCCCGCATAGGGATTTTTTGCCATGTTTTTGACCTCCGTGATGTGGATTCGGCAGAGTGTGCCGTCGCTTTAAGCATAGCATAAGCGGCGGAATTTGTCAATTCTTGCAAAAAAGAAATGTGCGGAGAATTTCACTGTTTTTAAGTTCCGTGGAGAAGGCGTGCACAAAATATTAAGAATCGCTTGCCATTCCCTGCAATATATGGTATAATTTATAGGATATTTTGTCACTTTTCATGAGGTATCTATGGCAGAAAACCATTATGACGCACGGGATATAACCATTCTCGAAGGGCTCGAAGCCGTCCGTCTGCGCCCCGGTATGTATATCGGCTCGACGGGTCCCAAGGGGCTGCATCATATCCTGTGGGAGATCGTAGACAACGCCGTCGACGAAGCCGCCAACGGCTATGCAGATAAGATCGACGTCCGCATCTATAAGGACGGGAGCGTCTCGGTAGAGGACAACGGGCGCGGGATCCCCACCGACATCCACCCCAAGACGAAGGTCTCGGGCGTACAGGTCGTCTTCACCCAGCTGCACGCGGGCGGAAAGTTCGACGAACACAACTACTCCTTCTCGGGCGGTCTGCACGGTGTGGGCGCATCGGTCACCAACGCCCTCTCCCGCTGGATGAAGGTGCGCGTCTTCCGCGGCGGTACGACGTGGGAGATGAACTTTGAATCCTACTACGACAAGGCGAAAAAGAAGTTTGAGTCGGGCATCCCCACGGGACCGCTCGTCGACACCAAGGAGAAGACCAAAAAGCACGGCACGTTCGTGCACTTCATGCCCGACAGCGAAGTGTTCGCGACGGTCGACTTCTCCCTCGAGACCATTTCCCACCGCCTCAACGAGCTCGCCTTCCTCAACAAGGGGCTGACCATCACGCTCACCGACGAGCGCATCACACGCAACGAATTCCTCGCGCAGGGGAGCGGGGAGGAGAGCACGGAGGAGACCGAGGGGATGCAGCTCGACCTGCTCGGCGCGACCGAACCCTACTCCGTCACCTTCCACTACGAGGGCGGCATCGCCGACTTTGCCCTCTATCTCAACGAGGACAAGACCAAGCTCTACCCCAAACCCATCTATTATAAGGCGGAGAAGGACGGCATCCTCGTTGAGTTCGCCATCCAGCACACCTCCGAATACACCGAGAACCTCTACTCCTTCGTCAACAACATCCCGACGCCCGAGGGAGGCTACCACGAGATGGGATTCCGCTCGGGGATCTCGCGCATGCTCAACAGCTACGCGCGCGACAATAAACTCATCAAGGACAAGGACCCCAACTTCCTCGGGGACGACTTCCGCGAGGGGCTCACGGCGGTGCTCTCCATCAAGATGAAGAACGTGCAGTTCGAGGGGCAGACCAAGACCAAGCTCGGCAACCCCGAGGCGCGCGTGCCCGTGGAGAGCGCGGTGGTGGAGGGGCTGCGTTCGCTCGCCGCCGCTCCCGCCTATAAAAAGACCTTCGAAGAGATCATCAAGAAGGCGCAGGGGGCTGCGAAGGTCCGCATCGCCGCACGGCAGGCGAAGGATACCGCCCGCGCCAAGAACAGCATCGACAGCATCATGCTCGTCGGCAAGCTCGCCGCATGCTCGGGGAAGAAGCCCGAACTCAACGAGCTGTTCATCGTCGAGGGGGACTCCGCAGGCGGCACGGCAAAGCAGGCGCGCGTGCGCCAGTACCAATCCATCCTTCCTCTGAGGGGCAAGCCGCTCAACGTCGAGAAGAAGCGCCTCGACCAGGTGCTCGCCAACGAGGAGATCCGCACCATCATCTCCGCCCTCGGCGCGGGGATCGGCAACGATTTCAACCCGGACAAGCTCAACTATCACAAGGTCATTATCCTCTCCGATGCCGACCAGGACGGCTTCCATATCCGCTGCATCCTGCTCACCTTCTTCTTCCGCTACATGCGCCCGCTCGTGTCCGCGGGGCACGTCTACATCGGCATGCCCCCCCTCTACAAGGTTTACAAGCAGAACGGCAGCGTGGAGGAATATGCCTACGACGACGTCGAACTGCAGGAGAAGATCGAAAAGGTGGGCAGAGGGTACCTCATCCAGCGCTATAAGGGGCTGGGCGAGATGAGCGCCGAACAGCTGTGGTCGACGACGATGGACCCCGTCCGCCGCAACCTTACGCAGGTCACCCTCGAGGACGCGGTCGCCGCCGAGAACATGATCACCATGCTCATGGGCGACAAGGTCGAGGGCAGAAAGGAATTTTTGAACCGTAACGCGAATTTCAACAAAGAGGACACCTTCCTCGGGAAAGTAAAACTCAACAAGGAGGGAGACAGCGATGGCGAAGAAGATTGAAAAACCCATTGAGCCGCAGGGGCAGCTCTTTGTCACCCCCCTCGAGGACGTCCTTCCCCAGTCCATGCTTCCCTATGCGGAGTTCGTCATCATGGACCGCGCCCTTCCCCGCGTGGAAGACGGATTGA
>CANQNB010000144.1 GCA_947625065.1 uncultured Clostridia bacterium
TATGCCGATTTTCGGGCTCGGAAAAATTTTTTTGAGAAAATTTCAAAAAATGCCTCCGAAACACTTGACAAACAACAAATTTACTTAAAAAACAATGTTGATTCCTTGACAATCCTTTCTGTGCAGAATATAATGGGATTTGTTCAGTAACTAAAATACCGTACGGTACACAGGAGGATCCGATGGAGTCTATCAATCCCTATTTGTTGAAACTGTTTTGCATCACCAAGAGCATGGAGGGGCTCGAACTGTTCTCCGAGGCGCGCAGCCTCTCGAGAACGGAGTTCCGTCTCATCCGCGAGATCCTGCTCGAGCGCGAAAAGGGGAACGACATCATCGCCTCCGAACTCGCGCGCAGGCTCGGCGTCACCCGCTCGGCGGTCTCTCAGATCGTGACCAAGCTCGAGGGGCGGGGCATCGTGTTGCGCGAGGATGCCCCGAAGGACAAGAAGATCGCCTACATCCGCCTCTCCGAGCACGCGCTCTCCATCTTCGAGGAACAGTGCGCCTTCGCGAACGAAGTCATCGAGAAGGTCGTCGCCAAGATCGGGAGGGAAAAGATGGACATCCTCATCGACGGCTACACCGAGTTCGCCGCGACCCTGCTCGAAACGCGCAAGAAGTGCGACGCCGAACGCGCATAGCGTCCCAAAAAATATATAACCATTTCGGACGCCGCGGCGAGCGGCGTCTTATAAGGAGAAGAATATGAAATATTGTAGTTATTGCAGAACGCAGCATCCCGATGAGGCATATTTCTGCCCCAACTGCGGTTCCCCCCTGACACAGTATGTCTTCCCCGGCGCGGGATACCCCGGCGGAGGCTTCGTCTGCATCGCCCCCGAGGGGATGGGCGCGCCCATCGTGCAGTTCGTCCCCGCGCCCGCTGCCGAAGAGGGGCAGCAATCTGCGGCGAAGGAAGAGAAGAAACATCGCCCCGCCAACGGAACGCCCGAACACGGCGAGAGGGCGATGCTCAAACTCTCGGGCATCAAAAAGGACTATAAGGTCGCCTCGGGCGCCGTGCATGCCCTCAAGGGGGTGGACCTCGAATTCCGCAAGAGCGAATTCGTCTGCGTCCTCGGGCAGAGCGGCTGCGGCAAGACGACGTTGCTCAATATCATCGGCGGTCTCGACCACTATAACTCGGGTGACCTCGTCATCCAGGGGAAGTCGACAAAGAAATACCGCGACCGCGATTGGGACGTCTACCGCAACCACAGGATCGGGTTCATCTTCCAGACTTACAACCTCATCCCTCACCAGACGGTGCTCGGCAACGTCGAGCTCGCGCTCACGATCGCGGGGATCGGCAAGGAGGAACGCAAAGAGCGCGCCAAGCGTGCGCTCGAGCGGGTCGGTCTCGGAAGCGAGATCAACAAGAGACCCAACCAGCTCTCGGGCGGACAGATGCAGCGCGTCGCGATCGCCCGCGCCCTCGTCAACGATCCCGACATCCTGCTCGCCGACGAACCCACGGGCGCCCTCGACTCCAAGACGAGCGTCGAGGTCATGGAGCTCATCAAGGAGATCGCAAGCGAGCGGCTCGTCATCATGGTGACGCACAACGCCGAACTCGCCGAGCAGTACGCCACCCGCATCGTCCGTTTGAAGGACGGGCTCGTGGAATCCGATTCCAATCCTTACATCGGCGACCTCGGCGAAGAGAGCGAAAAAAAGACGGCGTCCAAGGAGCGCGCCAAGATGAGCTTCGGCACGGCGCTCGCCCTGTCGTTCAGGAA
Source organism: uncultured Clostridia bacterium (assembly GCA_947625065.1). GTDB lineage: Bacteria > Bacillota > Clostridia > Christensenellales > Borkfalkiaceae > Gallimonas. Next base: position 1,743 of record CANQNB010000144.1, read on the forward strand.
CCTGCTCACCAAGAAGGGGAGGACCTTCCTCACCTCCGCGGCGGGGAGCATCGGCATCATCAGTGTCTGCCTCGTCCTCGCCCTTTCGAGCGGCTTCAATGCCTACATCCGCCACACCGAGGAGGATATGCTCTCCTACTATCCCCTGCACATCTCCGAGAGCACCTTCGACATCAGCTCCGTCCTCACGTCGATGAATTCGACCACCGACATGCCGGACATGTCCAAGATCGGGGATAAGGCGTACATCAATTCCTTCCTCACGGGGCTCGCGCGGGGCATGTCCGTCACCAACAACCTCTCCGACAAATATCTCGAATACATCGAGGGCATCGATCCCTCCCTCGTCTATGCCGTGCAGTACAATTACGGCGCCGTCCTCGCCGACAACCTCTTCACCGAGGTCGAGTGGGGCGGCATCCGCTACCAGGATAAGGTCACGCAGGATTGGCTGACCTCCCCCGAGGAGACCCGCTACTACTCCGTCTCGCAGCTCAAGAGCGACTATCTCACCGAATTGCAGACGAAGACGAACAACGAATACGCCAACCTCCTGCCCTATACCGACATGTTCACCGACATCGTCAACAAGATGCCGGGCACCGAGGACTTTGCCGCAGATGACTTCGCCGACTACGTGCTCTCGCAGTACGATCTCGTCGAGGGCACCTTCCCCAAGGACATCCACGAGGCGGTGCTCGTCCTCGGGTCGAACAGCGAGATCCTCGACATGACGGTCGCCCAGCTCGGCATGATTTCCGAGCAGGAGTTCATCTCTCCCTTCATCGTGGGGACGGAGGACGACGAGCGCACCTCCATGCTCGACTTCTCCGACATCGTGTCCAAGAGATTTGTGCTCTACGGCAACGACGCCGTCTACTCCCCAAACCCCGATTACGAGGGCACCGAGAGCTCCCTTGCGGGCGGGTATCCCTTCACATACAACGGCTTGCGGCAGGATCTTGCGCCCGTCGAGGGCAACTCGATCGAGATCAAGGTCTCGGGCATCCTGCGCCTCAAGAGCAACTTCACCTACGGCTGTCTCACGGAGGGGCTCAACCTCACGGAGGCGACCGTCAATGAGTACATCAGGATGAACAAGCAGAGCAAGCTCGTACAGTGGCTCTCGGGCGACGAGGGCAAGTTCGATGCCACCCTCATCCCCGAGGGGATCGGGAGCCTCACCGACCTGCAGATCCAGATGCTCGCGCCGATGCTCGGAATAGAGCCCCAGCAGCTCAAGGATATGATTCCCTATCTCGAAATGCTCCGCAACACCGACAGCTACTTCTCC
>CANQNB010000145.1 GCA_947625065.1 uncultured Clostridia bacterium
GGGCAGACCAGCCTTGACGGCGGGGATGAAGATGCGCCTCCCAGAATGAGGATCATCAAAATTTCGTAAAACCCCCTCAGTCACTACGTGACAGCTCCCCCTCAAGGGGGAGCCAAGGGGCGGAGGATATAAGCCAAAAAGGCAAGGGATCCCTTGCCTTTTCGGTTGCATTTCAGGGGGCGAGCGAAAAAGTTCTTAATCTTGGTCCGCGGGCTCCTTAGGCTCGGGGGGCTCCTTGGTCTCGGACGGTGCCGCCTGCGCAGGGGCATCCGAATCGAGGTTCTTCTCCGGCATCAAAAAGTCGACCCCCTCCGAATGGAAGCCGCGCCCGTGCACCTCGGAGATGTCGGAGATCATCATGAATGCCTGCGGGTCGATCTTTTCGACCTCCGATTTGAGGGTGACGAGCTCGCGATGGGAAATGACGGTGAGGAGCACGCGGCAGTCCGCCTTCAGGTACCCCGTTTCGCCGTAGAGCACAGTGACACCGCGGCTGATCTTGGTGAGGATCATCTCGCGGATCTCTTCATAATGGGAGCTGATGATCTTGACCTGCGTGCGCCGCATGCCGATGGGCGAGATCTTCTCGACGACGATGGAGATGATGAGGGTGATGACAAACCCGAAGAGAATGGCATCGAAGTCCACCTTCGCAAACAGCTGGAGGAGGATGATGGAGCCGTCGACGATCCACAGGGTGACGGAGACGGGCGTGCCGAAAAATTTATGGAAGATGAGGGGCGGGATGTCGGTGCCGCCCGTGGATGCCCCCACCCGCACGACGATGCCGAGCCCCAATCCGAAGATGAGCGAGCCGCACAGCCCCGCAAAGAGCGGGCTTCCGAACGCCTCCGACATGCCGAGATGCAGCCCGAGTCGGTCGTTGATGGAGGTGAAAATACTGATGAAGGTGGGATAGAGCAGCGTCCCCGCGAGCGTTGCGGCGGCGAACTTCTTCCCAAGTAAGACGGCGCCGATGATGAAGAGGATGATATTCGCCGTGTACACGGTGATGGAGACCACCCATTCGCGCCATACCATGTCCGGGGAGATGAGATTGCGGACAAAGATGCCGAGCCCCGTCGTTCCGCCCATGACGAAGCCGTTCGGAATGATAAAAAACGCCGTCCCCGCGGCTGCGATCGCGTTGCCGAGGACAATGATGAAGCTGTTCAGAAGAAAGCGCGTGACCTGCCGCTTGGTCGGCTTTTTGAATTGATGTGCGGGTTTTGCCATATCGTTTGACCCCCTTTCTGAGGGTCCTCCACCAACAGCATTATATCACTTGCACCCGCGATTGGCAATCGATTTCAATGAATTTTCCCATCAGAAAAAGAAAACGGCGCCGCTCATAGCGGCGCCGCGCGTCTGCGATCAATATCCGCCCGAGCCGCATCCGCAGCCGTAATCGCCGCCGAGTGCATATTGCTGGGCATAATATGCATCGTAGCACTGGTTGTCGCAGGCGGTGAAATAGGAGAGATCGCCGTTTGAGCCGCATCCGCAGCCATAGCCGCTGCCCCCGTTTCCGAAGGGCACTCCGCCGCTTACCGGCATCGGTCCGAATCCGTTTTGACCGCGTCCGAAGGGACCATGTCCAAAGTTGCCCCCATTTCCGCCGCAATAAGGCTCCGTTGAGAACAGGTTGGAGAAGATCTCCGCAAGGCTGTTCATGAGACAGCAGCCGATGCAGCCGTTTCCTCCGTTAGAGCAATTTCCCATATGTTTGACCTCCGTATAAATTCGGCGCATTGCCGACACTTTATTGTATGCGTGCATGGTCGCATTGGGTGCGCGGGGGAGGGAAAGGATTTATGCGTCTTGCTCTCCGCCCTCGCTGTCCCCTTTGGGTAGAATTTCGCATTCTGCCGACCAGCCCAGTGGGCTGTCGGCGGCGTTTTGCGGTGAGTGAGCGCATTCGCCGCGCGAACGGTGACCGAGGGCAAGATTCTACTTGCCCGAGTGGGTGGCTCGCCGCCTTTCGGCGAAACGGAGGGGGTGTTACTTCAATGATCACCCCCCACCTGTCGCGGTGGAGCCGCGACATCCTCCCCCCTCAAATATAAGGGGGGAGGCAGGAGAAAACCGAACCTCATTCCGAGGGCGAAGCCCGAGTGAATCTTAAAACCAAAGATACACTCCCCACTCGGCTTACGCCTCGGGGTCGGTATGAGGAGGTGAAGCAACACCCCTTCAGTCACGCAAGGACAGCGTGACAGCTCCCCCTCGAAGGTGGAGCCAAGGGACGTGGTTTCATGCTTCGGTCGTATATCCCCACTACGCTAATATTGCAAGCAAAATGAAAGCGCACGTGGGATAATTTTTTGTCGAAAAAAGGGGAAAAGTATGTATTCTTTGTCGAAACTCTCTGAACGGCTCGGCGAGCTCATGTTCTATCACAACGAAATCAAATCGGAGGAGCTCGCGCGGGGAATCGGCGTCACGGGCGTCTCCGTCCGTGGCTGGTTGCACGGCAGCCACGAGATCTCTCTCGAACATGCCGTCGCCCTCGCCGATTACTTCCACTGTTCGCTGGAATACCTTTCGGGGCGGAGCGAGAAATACGAAGAGGTCACGCCGCGGGAATTGCCGCCCTTTTACGAGCGTCTGCGCGCCGTCATGAAGGAAAAAGGGGTGACGCGCTACGAGTTTATCTCCAAGACGCGCATCAAGGATGCATTCTTTACGAATTGGGCGCGGGGCGAAAAGCCGAAGCTCTCGACGGTGTGCACGCTCGCCGACAGGTTGCAAGTAACGCTCGACTACCTCATCGGCAGAACGGACGATTGATTTTGGGAGACGACCGCGGAAGCCAAGAGGCGTTCTAAATTACGTCATGTTGAGCGAAGTCGAAACATGTCCTTATTTTTATAATGCGGACACCCTTCGACTACGCTACTTCGCCTACGGCTCGTGCCGACCTTAGTTTACAATAGAAACCTCGGTCGGTATGAGAACACCCCCGCCCTGCCTTACGGCATCCATTCTCGCGCGGGTGGAATCCCGCGCT
>CANQNB010000146.1 GCA_947625065.1 uncultured Clostridia bacterium
GGGGGGGGGTATAATAATACCACAGAAATACAAAAGTGCGGCTCGGAATGCCGCAAAAGGAGCAGAAAATGAACAAGTTGGTGAAATTTGCCATCGCAACGCTGCTTACCACCGTCATGGCGATTGGGTTTGCAGCCTGCGGAAACTCCGGGAATGTGGATACATTCGCGGGCGCGATCTCCGAAGAAAGCTATGATTCTCAGGAGAGTGCAGTCGAGGCGTTCTTGGAGAACGAGATCTCGGGCGATGCGGTCCAGGCGGAGCTTCAAGGCATCGAGGAAGTGGGCGAGTTGAGCGACAAAGAAGTCGCGGCGTTGGACACGGGCGACACGATTGCCGCCGACGATACCATTGTTTCCGCAAAGGTCGTCGAAGTTTCCTATACGAGGACCACCTCGAGTGCGATGTCGCTTGCGGCGAAAACGGGGGAAGAGGAGGAAGCGGAGGACGACGTGTTTGTGTTCACCGTGTACGTGATCGAAATCACCCCCGCGGGGACGACGGTTCGCGAATTCCGTTACTACATTCCCAAAGCCGAGAACGGCGATGTGCTGACCCGCAGCTACTTTGAGGATGTACTCGATCCAGCGAAGTATGTGAACTGCACGCAGAAATACACCGCCAAGTCCACCACCATGGGTATGTCCATGAATACAGAATATACCATTCTTTGCGCAAACGACAAGGCGACCCTCGAAATGAGAGTACCCAATGTCTCGTCGTCCGTAAGCGGTATTTATGGGTATTTTGAGGACGGAGAGAGTTTCAAAGCGTGGATCAGCCTGGATGGTGTGACCTATGAGGAGACTTCTGTGGGAAGTTTTTCCGGTGTCACCGATATGGAGGGTTTCGCAACGCTCTGCATTCCCGACTTCGATTACAGCTATTTTGAAAAGACGAGCTACGGTTTCAAGATCCAGGAGAGCTTCCTCGAAACCTACGTCGGGAAAGTGCTCGGCTACTACGGCGGTACGGGGCTGAAGGCAGAGTTGAAATTCTATGTGAAAGACGGCAGGCTCTCCGAGATGAAGTCGAATTTGAGTGTCACCATAGACGGCGTCAAAAGTACTTCGACCGAGTCCGTCAAGTTCTCCCACTTCGGAACGACTGTCGTGAACAGACCTGAATCGATTGGCTAAAAGTGCCTTTGAGAGAATTGTAACAGATACAGCATGAAGAAACAAACTGCCGACGCGGGAGACTGCGTCGGCAGTTTGTGCACAAAAAAAGCGCCGGGGCAGGGGAATGCGTCGGCGCAAATGCTGTCAAAAAAACTGTGAGGGCTTTTTTTGTTACGACCTACCGGAGCGGAAACGAAGCAGGTACCTCCTGCAAAGCTCCCTTATGGCACACGCCGGGCACCGTTTAGTGCTGCTGTATCCCTACCCTGACACGGTTCGCGGACCGACGTTGCATAAGACCTTGTTATCAACGGTCCTTACTCCGCGCTGCCTCCCATAGATCGTACCGAGAAAAGCGTTCGGCTCTGCTATAGCGGATTGCAGATACAGGGCACCGCTAACTCCCCACCTATCACAGCACTACAAGTATACCCCATTGCGCAGAATTTTGCAAGCGTTTTTATCAAGAATTTCACTTTTCGGCACGCGCGCCGGCAAGAAGTGCCCTATTTACGAAGTCCGCCCCTGGGCTCCACCTCTGGGGGAGCTCCGCCGCAGGCGAGGGGGTTCGCCTCCCCCCTTATACTTGAGGGGGGAGGATGTCGCGGTTTCACCGCGACAGGTAGGGGGTGTATCATTTGAAAAACACCCCTTCCGTCTCGCCGTTCGCGCGGCGAATGCGCTCACTCACCGCTAAACGCCGCCCACAGCCCACCGGGCTGGTCGGCAGAATGCGAAATTCTACCCAAAGGGGACAGCGAGGGTAAGCACCTTGGGACAGCGAGGGGAAAAGCTCCCTTGCGCGGATAGGAAAGAGAGAAATATTTTGTTTTGAGCCTACGCAAAAGATTTGTAATCGCCCCCGAAACGTGATATAATAGGGAGCTGTATGGGCACCTTTCGTTTTGGGTTGAAATATTGGAAGAAGTACGTTCCGCTCTCCCTTCTCTCCAAACTGTTCAGCCTCATCGCCATTCTGTGCGACATCGCCATCCCCCTCCTCGATGCGGGGATCATCGATTATTGCCTTTCCTACGACCCGTCTTCGCCGCCGCAGAGGGGGATGCTGTCCTTCCTCTACACGGGGGCGTTGGGCGAGCCCATGTCGTGGCGGCTCTTCGGGAACCTCGCGCTCATCTTTGCGGGGCTCTTTCTTACCCGCATCCTCTTTTTATACCTCAAAAATGTGACCTTCCAGTGGTGCGGCTTGCGCATGGAATGCACGCTGCGCTCCGAGACCTATGCAAAGTTGCTCGAACTTGACGGCGAGACCATCGCCCGCTACAATATGGGGGAACTGCTCACCGCCATGAACCGCGACACCATCTTCTTCAAGGAGCTGTACAGCCGCGTCATCATGAATCTGTTCGACTCGGCGGTCATGATCGCCGTGTCCGTCGCCGTGCTCGCGACGATGGACAAATATCTGCTCATTCTGCCCGTCGTCATCACCCCCCTCTTTGTCGTCGCCCTCGTGAGCTACCTCTCCCGCTCGCGCAAGCTCTTCCGCGCCATCCGTGAGGGGTATTCCAAGATCAATCTCGACGTGCAGGAGAACATCTCCGCCGTGCGCATCGTGCGCGCCTTCGCCGCGGAGGACAGGGAGATCGAGAAGTTTGACGCCTGCAACCGCGAGGTGTACGATCTCAGCGTCAAACAGGTGCGGCTCACGGCGGCATATAACGCCGTCTTCGAGGGATTCCGCCAGCTCGGCTATGTCGGCACCGTCATCGTCGCCGTCCTCTTGGTGCTCTCGGGGAACATCCTCCTCGGCAGCCTGACCGCGGCGACGGCGTACGTCACCAAGATCATCTCCCACATCACCCAGATCTCCCGCTCCTGCTTCATGATGCAGAACCAGCTCGTCTCG
>CANQNB010000147.1 GCA_947625065.1 uncultured Clostridia bacterium
AGGGCGCGATGAGCCCGAGGTCGAGCAAGGTGTTCACGCCGTACTCGCTGCTCACGCCGCGCAGGCTTTCGAGCTCGCTGCGCGTGATGGGCTGCTTATAGGCGACGATCGCGGCGCATTCGAGGATGGTGCGGGTGAGCTCCTTCTCGCGGATGGGCGTCAGCACGGCGGCGACGCTGTCCTTATAGACGGGGTTGGAGCCGAGCTGTGCCTTCTGGTTGAATTCGAGCAGAACGATCCCCCCCGTTTCCCCGTATCTCTCTTTGAGGATCTGCATGCAGTCCTTGACTTCGTTGACGCTCACGCCGAGCTTCTCGGAGATGTCTTTGAGGGCGATGGCTTTGCCAGATGCGAACAGGACCGCTTCGATGATATTGATCAGATTGTCCATAATCGTATTCTCCGTTATTCGTATTCGTCGATCTCCCCGACCCAATTATGGGGCGATTCGGGGTTGAAAGTGATATAGATCTGACCGAGCCGCTCGGGCTGGCGGACATGAAGATACTGGTGTTTGAGCAGTTCGAGCAGCGCCTGAAAGGTCGTCACGATCTCGATGCGGTCGGAATTGCGCGTGAACAGCTCCTCGAAGCGCAGTTCCTTTGCCGTCTCGAACAGGTCGAGGATGGATTGGATCTTGCTCTCGACGGTGAACTCGTCCTGCGGGATCTCGCGGAAGTCCTCCTCTTCCTCCCTGTCTGCCTGTTTGAGGAGGATGGAGCTCATCGCCTTGACCAGCCCGTCGAGGGTGAGGTTGTCGAGGGAGAAGACCGTCTTGGTGCTCGTGAGTTCCTTGTCGGGCTCCTTGAAGTAGTAGCCGATCGTCTCGAGCTCTTTGAGCTTGTCCATCTCCTGCTTGATGAGGCGGTATTCTTCGAGGGCGCGGATGAGCTGCGTCTTGTCCTCCTCGTAGTCCTCGTAGTCGACATAGTCCTCCATCCCCTCGACGAAGGGAACGAGGGACTGCGCCTTGATCTTGATGAGCGTCGCGGCGATGTTGAGGTACTCCGTGACCTTTTCCACGTCGAGATAGGGCAATCCCTTCATGTAGTCGAGGAATTGCTCGGTGACCTGCGAGACGAAGATGTCCTTGATCTCGATCTCCTCGCGGTTGACAAGATAGAGCAGGAGGTCGAGCGGTCCTTCGAAGCCGTCGAGGACGGTCGTATAGTCGACGTTCGACTCGAATTTCTGGCGGATGTTGGCAAAGCGGTCCTCTTTCGGTTCCCCCTTCCCCTCCGCCGCGGCGGGCGCGTCTGTGCTCTCCGCAGGTGCTGCACCGGAGGACGGCTCCTGCACGGGAGCGGTCTCCTCCGTCTGTGTCTCATGGCTCCCCTCGGGAAGCTCGTATGTCGTTTCTTCGATGATTACCATGGCAATAAACCCCAAAGCGCTGTGATCGGCCAGCCGAGAATGCCTGTTGCGAACCGCATCACCCAGCCGAGGAGATTCAAGTTATTGACGAACGGGACGAGTTCCCCGATCAGGTTGCAGAGAAAGCTCTCGAGGATGAGCCCGAGCAGGATCCAATAGCCGTACTTCCTGAGGAAGCGAAAGAACTTCCCCCGCTTTTTGTTGAGCGCGTCGACGAGGCGGAACCCGTCGAGCGGATAGAAGGGAAGCAGGTTGAAGACCGCAAAATTCAGGCTGTAAGCGAACAGCAAATAGCTAAACTGCTGCAGGAACGAGGTCAGAAAGTCGATCTGCGGCAGATACTTCAGCGCCACAAGAAAGAGCGGGTAGAAGAGAAATGCGGAGATGTAGTTGACGACGACGCCCGCACACGCCGTCAGCGCCAGACCGAGGCGGTATTTCCGAAAATTGTTCGGATTGATGGGGACGGGCTTTGCCCACCCGAAGCCGACGAGCGTAAAACAAAGGAGCCCGACGATGTCGAAGTGGCGGAGCGGGTTGAGTGTCAGCCGCCTGTTCCACTTGGGTGTTGGGTCTCCGCATTTGTATGCCACGAGCGCGTGGGAAAATTCGTGCATCGTCAGGACGATCACGACCGCGCACAGGCTCGCAAGGTAATAAATGATTCTGTCTACGATCGGCATAAACTCCCTTTTACCATATTATACTGTATCTAACAAAAAAAAGCAAGGGAATCACAAATATTTTGCAAAAATTCCTTTGCTCTGTGTGATAGGCGCTCTTTTGGGCGCCCGCCCTTCTTTTGTCAGCCCGAAGGGGCAGAATGACAAATCAATTTTGACTTGTCAAATCATTTTCGACTTGCTTTGGGCTCTTCCCCTCTCATTTCAGGCGGGCGGGAAGGACGTCGTTTCGCACGATGTCCTCGTAGGTCTGCGGGCGGACGATGTATTCCGCGCTCCCATGACAGACGAGCACGGCGGGCGGGACGGCGTTCCTGTTGTAGTTGGAAGCCATCGAATAGTTATAGGCGCCCGTGGAGAGCACGGCGACGATGTCTCCGATCTCCGCCTTGGGAAGGGGCATATCGACGCCGATGAGGTCCCCGCTCTCGCAGCACTTGCCCGCGATCGAAACGAGCTCGGTCGCCTCGTCATTTGCGCGGTTGGCGAGCAGCGCCGTGTAGCGCGAGCCGTAGAGGCAGTAGCGCGGGTTGTCGAACATGCCGCCGTCGACGGCGACGTACTTTTTCAGACCGGGGATCTCCTTGACCGAGCCGACGGTGTAGAGGGTGATCCCCGCCTCTCCGACGATGGAACGCCCGGGTTCGAGCAGGAGATAGGGAAGTTCGAGCCCGAGGCGGGCGCATTCCGATCTGACCGTTGCGATGAGGGCGGAGAGATAGCCGCGATAGCCCGCGACGGGGATCGCCGCGTCCCCCTCGGCATACCAGATGCCGAAGCCGCCCCCCATGTTGAGTTCCCTGCAGACGAAGCCGTAGCGGTCCTTCATTTCCCTGATAAAGGTGAGATTTTTCTGTACGGCGAGCACGAAGGACTGCTTTTCGAAGATCTGCGAGCCGATGTGGCAGTGGTACCCC
>CANQNB010000148.1 GCA_947625065.1 uncultured Clostridia bacterium
CTGACGATGGCGATGTGCGCCACCCTCATCACCGGCGCCACCCTCGCGCTCTTTACGAGCGAAGACAAGGTCGACATTGCCGTCACGAGCGGCAAGGTGGACGTCGAGGCATCCGTCACAGACCTCTGGACCTATTCCAACGCCGAAGAGGATGTCGAACTTGACGCCATCACGGATTGGCAGGATGCAACGGAAGAGGGCACAACGCTCACGGGGAACTTCACCACGAAAGGCACGGCAACCTATTCGGTAGACGGCGGCACGGGCACGCTCACCCTCACGAATATCGCCCCCGGCGACGCTGTCAAGTTCACGCTCTCCATCGCAAACAGCAGCAACATTTCTATCAAGTATCAGGTCCGCATTACGGTCGGCGAGGAAGGATCGACAGATCCCGGCGACGAATATCCCGATTCCAAACTTTCTGCTGCGCTGGAGCTGTGGCTCAATGAGAAGCTCTCGGAGGGCTTCCAAAAGGCGTCAACGGAATGGTTCGCGATGGAACCCTCGGAGCCTACCGCGACGCAGGAAGTGCGGCTGCGCCTTCCCAAGGATGCGGGCGACGAATATCAGAGCAAAAAGTGCCAAATTTCGCTCACGGTGGTCGCCACGCAGGGCAACGCCGCAGCTGCTACATATTGCGCAGCAAACGGCGGTCACTATTATGATGCAGTAAACGATCAGTGCATCTACTGCGGCGAAGTGAATCCCATCAAGGGGCATTATGAGCTTGAGGGGGACGGCGGGTCTCAAAAGTGCGTCGTCACGGTCGATGAGACCATGGGCGGCGACCTCGTTATCCCTTCCACGGTGAATGGTGTTCCCGTCGAAGTGAAGGAAGAGATCTCTGAAGAAACGGTTAAGAATAGCTCACTTTTAAGAAAAGAAAAAGAGAGATTGTTGGCGAAGAATCAAAAAGTTAGCTTTGATACCCTTGTCATTGAAGAGGGCGTTTCCGTAGGCGGATGGGTATTTTGGAATGCCTCGATCGAGCATTTGGTATTGGAAGGAAATGCAACTTACGATAATTATGCTTTTTGCTCGGTAAAGGGTCTCAAAGATGTTACAATTCGTGGCGACGTTGAACTTGGTTTGAATGTCTTTTCGAGCGATACGAGCCTTGAATCGGTGGATATGTCGGAAGCAACGATGGAAAGTATTCCTCAAAATACTTTTACTTCTTGCAGCAGCTTGCAAAAGCTCCAACTTCCCAACAATTTGAAGGTCGTTGGCTTCCAGGCTTTTTCTGGATGCGATTTGCGCGTCGTTGTTCTTCCCTCCACAGTGGAAGAAATATGGGGGATGGCATTTGAATCCAACAAGAATTTGCAAAAAGTAATTTTCCAAAATAAGATCGAGAATGAGAGATTTGGATTAGCGACTTCCGGACCGATTTCGCCTTCTACGGTTTTTCAGCGTTCGGGAAGTTCAAGCGCAAAAGTTGAGTTGTGTTTTACCGGAAGCGAGGAAGAATGGGATCTGCGTACAGCAGGCGCTAACAATGCACGCCCCGAGAAGCCGCCCTATACCGGAATCGGTGAAGAATACAATCTTACATTTACACATTCCTATGTCGTGACCGAAGAGGATCTTGCGGCAAACAAGTAAGGGATCGTAACAAAGGTAGCCCAATGTGACTTGCAAGAACGGAAATGAAAAAATGACGGACGAATTGTCCGTCATTTTTTTTGCAGAAAAAAAAGAGCAAAACCCCACATAGAGAAGCGGCACCGGGGGCGCGGGGTGGGGGTAAAGGGCGGCATCGCATCATAGCCGCAAAGGGTTGCCGCATATAATGGTATGAGAGGTGATGCATGCTGCAATATTTCTATGCGCTGCTTGCGCGGCTGTTTTTCTTTACGGGGGCGTTTTCGGACGGCAGTTCCTATCCCAAGCCGCTCTCCAAAGAGGAGGAGGAAAAATACCTTCGGCTCGTGAGGGAGGGGAACGCGGAGGCGCGCGACATCCTCGTGCGGCACAACATGCGCCTCGTCGCCCACATCGTCAAAAAATACGCGGGCGCCGCCGAGACGGACGACATGATCTCGGTGGGCTCGATCGGGCTCATCAAGGCGATCAACACCTATGAACTCGGACATGGTACCCGCCTCGCGACTTATACGGCGCGCTGCATCGAGAACGAGATCCTCATGCTCATCCGCGCGGGCAAGAAGCACAAGCAGACGGTGCTCCTCTCCGACCCCGTGGGGACGGACAAGGACGGCAACGAGCTCACCCTCATGGACCTCCTCTTCGAGAAGGAGGACGCCGTGTTCGCGGGGGTGGAACAGAGCCTCATGCAGGAGAAATTTCTCGCGGCGGTCCGCTCCCTTCTCACCGAACGGGAGGCGGAGATCCTCTGCATGCGCTATGCGCTCGGCGGGGGCGCACCGCTCGCCCAGAGGGAGGTCGCCGCAAAACTTAAAATTTCCCGCTCCTACGTCTCCCGCATCGAAAAGAAGGCGATGGAAAAGCTCCGTCTCGGTCTCAAAAAGGAGGACTTCATCGACTGAAATTTTTCCTCCATGACCTCATCCGCGGCACCCATGTCCGAAGTGCAGGCAAAATAATCAAAAATGCGCCCTTCAAATATTTGACTTTCGGCACGGAAAAAAATATAATCATTCTATGATTTTATCGGCGGGCAGAGACCCCGCAAAGAGGTTTTTATGAATGTCACCGAGCTGTTTGCGAGCAATGTCTTCCATGACGGCGTCATGAAGAATTCCCTCCCCAAGGAGGTCTATCGCTCCCTCCGCGAGACCATCGACGGGGGCAAGCCGCTCGACATCTCCATCGCCGGCGCCGTTGCCAACGCCATGAAGGATTGGGCGGTCTCCAAGGGCGCGACCCACTACACCCATTGGTTCCAGCCCCTCACCAACCTCACCGCCGAAAAGCACGACAGCTTTATCG
>CANQNB010000149.1 GCA_947625065.1 uncultured Clostridia bacterium
GGTATATTCCGCGGCGGAGAGGAACCCTCCCTCCGGATCCTTGGTCACGGAGATAAACCTATGTCCCGCATAGTACTCTGCTAAGAGGCGAAAAACGCTCTCTACGTCCCACCGCCCGCCCCCATTGCAGCTGTTCAGAAGCCGCACATGGAGGGGAACGACGACGGTCATGCCCGCATAGTAGTTGCAGACGTAGGGGTTGAAGATGGGCGCATGGGCGAGTCCTGCGATCTTCTGCATCTCCGCAAGGTGCTTGTGCCGCTGTTCGAGCGCATAGAGGCGGGGCGCCGCGAGGAGCGGGTCTCCCCCCTCCGTGTACTGCGCGATGCCCTTCTTCCCCGCGCCTGAATATCCGCTCACCGCATGGCAGACGATGGGATAGTCGGGGGGGATGACCGTGCCGACCAGCGGATACACGAGCGAGAGAAATCCGCTCGCATAGCAGCCCGGGTTGGCGATGCGCTTGCTCCCCTTGATCGCCTCGAAGAATTTGGGGGCGAGTTCGGGGAAGCCGTATGCCCAGCCCTCCTGCGTGCGGTGGGCGGTCGAGGCGTCGATGACGACGGTGTGCGGGTTTTCGCACAATGTGACCGCCTCGCGTGCGGCATCGTCGGGGAGGCAGAGGAAGACGACGTCTGCGGCGTTGATCATCTCTCTGCGGGCGGCGACATCCTTGCGCTTCTCCTCATCGAGAAGAAGGAGATACACATCGCCGCGCGCTTGCAGGCGGTCGAAGATGCCCAGCCCCGTCGTGCCCTCCTTGCCGTCGATAAAGACGTCGATCATTTCTCTCTCTTTTGGTCAAGCATCGCCTTGACCTTGATGGGCAGACCGAAGAGGTTGATGAAGCCCTCGGAATCCTTTTGCGAATAGGCGCCGCCGTCATCGCCGAAGGAGGCGATGTCTTCGCTGTAAAGGGAATAGGGAGAGGTCACGCCCGCGCACATCACATTGCCCTTGTAGATGCGCAGCCTGACGTCGCCCGTGACCGTCTCCTGCGTCTTGGAGACGAAGGCGGAGAGCGCCTCGCGGAGGGGGGTGAACCACTGACCGTCGTAGACGATCTCGCCGAATTTGACGGCGACGAGCTGTTTGTAATGGAGGGTCGCCTTGTCGAGGCAGAGCGTCTCGAGAATGCGGTGCGCCTCATAGAGGATGGTGCCGCCCGGCGTCTCATACACCCCGTGCGACTTCATGCCGACCAGCCTGTTTTCGACGATGTCGGCGAGCCCCACGCCGTTGGCTCCGCCCACCTCATTGAGCTTTTCGATGAGGGCGACAGCGCCGAGCGGCTGTCCGTCGACCGCCGTCGGAATCCCCTTTTCGAAATGGATGGTGAGGTAGGTCGGCTCGTCGGGCGCCTGCAGGGGAGAGACCCCGAGTTCGAGGAAGCCCTCCTTCTCATAGAGCGGTTCGTTTGCGGGGTCCTCGAGATCGAGCCCCTCGTGCGAGAGGTGCCAGAGATTTTTATCCTTGGAATAGTTGGTCTCGCGGTTGATCTTGAGGGGGATGTTGTGCGCCTCGGCGTATTCGATCTCCTCCTCGCGCGACTTGATGTTCCAGATGCGCCACGGGGCGATGATGGTCATTTCGGGAGCGAACGCCTTGATGGCGAGCTCGAAGCGCACCTGATCGTTCCCCTTCCCCGTGCAGCCATGGCAGATGGCGTCGGCGCCCTCCTTTTTTGCGATCTCGACAAGCGCCTTGGCGATGACGGGACGCGCAAACGAGGTGCCGAGGAGATACTTGTCCTCATAGACCGCCCCCGCCTGCATCGTGGGGAAGATGTAGTCCTCGACGAACTCCTTTTTCAGGTCGAGGATGTAGAGCTTGGAGGCGCCCGTCTTTTTTGCTTTTTCTTCGAGCCCGTCGAGCTCGGTGCCCTGCCCCACGTCGCCCGAGACAGCGATGACTTCGCACCCCTCATAGTTCTCTTTGAGCCACGGGATGATGATGGAGGTGTCGAGCCCTCCCGAGTATGCCAGTACAACTTTCCTGATCTGTTTTGCCATATTAAAACCTCTGTTAAAGTATCCGATGATATTATAAAAAAAGAGGGAAACGCTGTCAAGCGTTTGCACCCCTTTCTTGCAAAAACAATTGCGAATTTTGCATATTTTTTCTATAAATTCTTCATTTGAACAAAAATATTCGTTTTTTGCTGTAATTATTCACCCTCTTCCCCCTCGGAGAATGCGGGATAGATCGCCTCGATCTCGTCGGGAGTGAAGCAGGTCTCGTAGGGCTTCATAAAGGGAACGCGCTTGTAGAAGTCGAACTTGTCGACGGAGTCCTGCGTCTGGAAGGTGCACACGTAGCGGTTTTTGAGTTGCTTGACGGCGATGCAGCCGCCCTGCAGGTCGTAGGCGAAGGTCTTGCGCTTCGTCTTGACGTGGATGACGTCCTTTGTGATGTCCATTCCGATCACCGCGCCCATCGAGATGCGGAGGGTATAGACGCCGTACATCACAAAGAAGGCGACGGCGATCACTCCCGAGAGCACCATGCAGGCGATGACGCCGTTGAGAGCAAAGACGAGGGTGACCATCAGGGCGAGCAGCAGAAAGACGGAGAGCGCCGTGACGAGATTTTTGACGAATTTGACGTAGCGGAGGATGGGCGTTTTCATGGTCTTCCCCTCCTCATGCGAAGGTGACGCGGAACTGCGTCACAAGCTCGCCGTCCGCATGCGCCTCGCAGATCGTTCCCTGCTCGGTGTCCTTGCGGTAGAAGACGAGCTCGGCGTTCTCCTTCGCCTGTTTGACATAGGTGATCTGGAAGGAGACGATCCTCTTGGTGCGCAGTTCTTCCATCGAGAAGCAATCGAGAAAGAAGTCGGCATAGCGGGTATTGTTGGCATGGAGGTAGTGGTCGCAGTGGCTGTTTTTCACCGTCATGCG
>CANQNB010000150.1 GCA_947625065.1 uncultured Clostridia bacterium
CGTTGAACATCTGCCCGCGCATCTTTTTGAGGAAGCCCTGCGTGATGATGGCGAGGAGCTGCTTATCCACCGCGCCGACGGCGAGGGAGACCACATAGAGACTGACCAGAATGAGCACGGGGCGGATGACCTCCATGCTGACATCTGCCCAGACGAGCCCCGCCTTCTCCGCCGACTCGATGACCGAGAAGACCTGCTGCATGAAGATGGTGGGAAGGGAACTGACGACGGCATTGAAGAGAATGCACAAAATGGCGATCGTCATCATGCCGGGGTAGTACTTGAAGAGCGCCTTCATCGTGCGGCGGAAGACCCCCTTCGTGTTGGGCATGGTCCCCCTGCCCATTGCGCCGCCTGCTGCGCGCGACGGACGTGACATCATTTTAGGCATTGTCGTCACCTCCCATAGGCTTGCTTTCTCCTTCGGCGGGCTCCATCTCGGAGAGGGAGGAGATCGCCTTGCCGCCCTTGTTCTGCGTGCGGTATACTTCGGTGTAGATGGGGTTGACGTCGAGGAGCTCCGCGTGGGTGCCGACGGCGTCGATCCTGCCGTTCTCCATGACGACGATGCGGTCGGCGTCCTCCACCGAGGAGGTGCGCTGGGCGATGATGATCTTGGTCGTCGAGGGGATATACTCGCGGAACGCCTTGCGGATGAGGGCGTCGGTGTGCGTGTCGACGGCGGATGTGGAGTCGTCGAGGATGAGGATCTTGGGTTTCTTCAACAGGGCGCGCGCGATGCACAGGCGCTGCTTCTGCCCGCCCGAGACGTTGGTGCCCCCCTGCTCGATGTAGGTGTCGTATTTCTGCGGGAAGGTCTGGATGAACTCGTCTGCCTGCGCGAGCTTGCACGCCTCGACGAGCTCCTCGTCGGTCGCTTCGGGGTTACCCCAGCGCAGGTTCTCCTTGATGGTCCCCGAGAAGAGCACGTTCTTCTGGAGCACGACGGCGACCTGGTTGCGCAGAGCGGTGAGATCGTACTCGCGGACGTCTTTCCCCCCTACCATGACCGAACCCTCGGTCACGTCATAGAGGCGGGAGATGAGATTGACGAGGGAAGTTTTGGAGGAACCCGTGCCGCCGATGATGCCGATCGTCTCCCCCGAGCGGATGTGCAGATCGATGTCCTCGAGCACGTTCTTCTCGGCATTCGCCGCATATTTGAAGTTGACATGGTCGAAGTCGATGGAGCCGTCCGCGACCTCGAAGATGGGGTTTTCGGGGTCATGCAGGGTGGATTTTTCGTCGAGGATCTCGCAGATACGGCGGGCGCTCTCCACCGACATCGTGATCGTCGCAAAGATCATGGAGAACATCATGAGGGACATGAGGATCTGCATGCCATAGACGATGAGCTGGGAGATGACGGTGTATTCGAGCTGGACGCCGAAGCCGACGGGCGTCTTGGCGAGGACGAAATAGGAGCCGAGGAAGAGGGTCGCCGAGAGCACGCCGTAGAAAAAGACCTGCATGACGGGGTTGTTCCATGCGAGGATGCGCTCTGCCTTGGTGAAGTCCTTCTGCACGTCGGTGGCGGCGCGGTCGAACTTCTGCTTTTCGTAGTCCTCTCTCACATAGGACTTGACGACGCGGATCCCCTTCACGTTCTCCTGGATCGACTCGTTGAGGTTATCATACTTCTTGAACACGCGGCGGAAGATGGGCATCGCCTTCCACATGATAAAGAGCAGGATGAGCGCGAGCGGGGGGATGACGCCGAGGAAGATCCATGCGAGGTTCCCGCCCATAATAAAGGTCATGACGACCGAGAAGATCATCATCAGGGGGCTGCGGATCGCCGTGCGGATGATCATCATGAAGGAGAACTGCACGTTCATGACGTCCGTCGTCATGCGGGTGACGAGGGAGGGCGTCGAGAATTTGTCGATGTTCTCAAAGGAGAAATCCTGCACTTTGTAGTAGAGATCTTTGCGCAGGTTGCGGGCGAACCCCGACGACGCGTCGGCGCAGAACTTCCCCGCAAGGGCGCCGCAGGCGAGGGACGCGAGCGACATGCTCACGAGGATGAGCGCATACTGCCCGATGCCCAGCCTGCCCGTACCCCAGAGTTCGAGCTGATAGGTTGCATCGGGTGCGTCCGCGCCGTTCAAATAGTTCAACAGAGCGGCGATGACAAAGGGCAAAAGACATTCGAGAATGACCTCGCCCGTCACGAAGAGGGCGGATAGGATGGATGGAAGTTTGAATTCCCGGATGCTTTTTGCGAGAGTTTTTAACATTCTGAACAAGAAATCACCTCCAAGCAAAAAACAAAGAAGCGTAATCGTTTCCGTTTACGCTTTTTACAAACATATATTATCATATCATGTTAAAAAAGGATTGTCAAATGCTTGGCGGCGCGTTTTTGCCTTTTCACCAAAAAATCATATGGGAAGGGCGTTCTCTTGGCGTGCCCTTGCGCCAAGGGGCGGACTCCTCTTGCTGTCCCCCTTGGGGTAGAATTTCGCATTCTGCCGACCAGCCCGGTGGGCTGTCGGCGCGAAATTCGATGGCAATTGCCCATATGTACGGGCAATTGCTGACCGAGCGCGGGACTCTACCCGCGCGAGAAAGTGGCGCATAGCGCCGAAAGGGGGTTCGGAACCCCCTCAGTCTCGGCTATGCCTCGCCAGCTCCCCCAGAGGTGGAGCCAAGGGCGGACTCCGTACCTCGGGATCCTTCGGCGGTGCCTCAGGATGACTCGATGAATGCCCCCTCCCGAGGAGGGGGGTAGGGGGGTGGGTACGATTCTGATCTCGCCCCACCTCAGTCACTGCGTGACAGCTCCTCACACGGAGGAGCCAAGGGCGGACTCCGTACCTCGGGATCCTTCGGCGGTGCCTCAGGATGACTCGATGAATGCCCCCTCCCGAG
>CANQNB010000151.1 GCA_947625065.1 uncultured Clostridia bacterium
AGGGAAGCCCGAGCTCATCGAGGGCGCCTCTGAGGGCGGAGGTCGCCGCCTCCCAGTCTTCGTCGCTGCCCATGCTGTCCTCGGGACGGGTGGAGAGCTCGACGTGGTATTTGAAGCCGAAGAGGGAGTAGACCTCGTCGATGATGCGCACGACCCCCTTGATCTCCTGCGTGATCTGCTCGGGGAGCATGAAGATGTGGGCGTCGTCCTGGGTGAAGCAGCGCACGCGCATGAGCCCGTGGAGCTGACCGCTCTTCTCATGGCGGTGCACGAGACCGAGTTCGCCCATGCGGATGGGAAGATCTTTATAGCTGTGGGGCCAGAGCTTGTACACGAGCATGCCGCCCGGGCAGTTCATCGGTTTGACCGCGCAGTCCTCCCCGTCGATCTTGGTCGTGTACATATTATCTTTATAGTGGTCCCAGTGCCCCGAGTTCTCCCAAAGGGTGCGGGTCATGATGATGGGCGTCTGCACCTCGACGTAGCCCTCCCTCCTGTGAATGGAGCGCCAGTAGTCGATGAGGATGTTTTTGAGGGTCATGCCGTTGGGCAGGAAGAAGGGAAATCCCTTGCCCTCGGGCAGGAGGGCGAACAGCTTTTGCTCCTTGCCGAGCTTGATGTGGTCGCGCTTTTTCGCCTCTTCGAGCATGGCGAAGTACTCGTCCATCTCCTCCTTCTTGGCGAAGGCGGTGCCGTAGATGCGGGTGAGCATCTTCTTCTTTTCGTCCCCCCGCCAATAGGCGCCCGCGATGGAGACGAGCTTGAACGCCTTGATCTTGCCCGTCGAGGGAAGGTGGGGTCCGCGGCAGAGATCGGTGAACGCGCCCTGCTTGTAGAAGGAGAGCTCGGCGTCCTCGGGAAGGTCGCGGATGAGCTCGACCTTGTAGTTCTCGCCATAATTGCCCATGAGGGCGAGCGCCTCTTCGCGCGGGAGAGTGAACCGCTCGATGGGCAGATTGCTCTTGATGATCTTCTTCATCTCCGCCTCGATCTTGGCGAAGTCCTCCATCGTGATGGGCGTCTTGAAGTCGACGTCGTAATAGAACCCGTTGTCGATGACGGGACCGATGGCGAGCTTGCAGGTCGGGTAGATCGTCTTGAGCGCCTGTGCAAGCACATGGGCGCAGGTGTGGCGGTAGACTTCGAGCCCCTCCCTGTCTTTGAGGGTGACGATCTCGAGCGCATCCCCCTCGCAGAGCGGATGGGAAAGGTCGACGAGCGTGCCGTTCACCTTTGCGGCGACCGCCGCCCGCGCGAGCCCCTCCGAGATCGCATGTGCCGCCAAGAGTGCGGTCGCGCCTTCTTCCACGGCGAGCGTGTCGCCGTTTTTGAGTTTGATTTCCATACTTTGCTCCTTTCCGTGCCATGACGGGTCTCTTCTGTTTGGGGCGGAAGGGCGGGCTTATGACAGGCATAGTACTATGCAAAACGCCATGATCATAAGAAAAACGCCCTCAAAATCCCCCTCGGGGAGTTTAAGGACGCCAACGGCGCGGTTCCACCTTAATTGCCCTGCGCACCCGCAGAGCCGCTCTTTGTCTGTTCTGTTTTCTGAAATAAAGCGGTTTCGCTCTCCGCACTCCCCCAAGGGTCTTCCAGCCTCGGACCCCCTCTCTGGCAGAGCTTGTGCGGCGCTACTTGTCTTTAAGTTTGACAGGTTGTATTGTACCCTCTTTTGCGCCGTTTGTCAAGAGAATATCGCCCGCTCGGCGTAATATTTTTGCAGAAATTTTCCCACCGATTCCTCCACCTCGCCGAGGCAGTAGATGTAGCCCGCGTCGGAGAGCATGATCTCCGTCTCCACGTCCTCCTCCCCCGTGAGGCGGCTGCGCCTGAGCGGAATGTAGCGGTCGCTGTAGACCGTCGTCCCCTTCAGATAGATCTTGCGCTTGCTCTCCCCCGCGAGGAAGGCGCAGAACTGCATGAGGTCAGCGCCCGAAAAGGTGCCGGGGATGTATTCGAGGATGTGCAGCCATTTCTCCCGCAGGGCGCCGAGGCGGAAGTTATAAAAGCCGTCGATGCACAGATCGGAGGGGATGGTGAGCAGGGAGCGGATATAGGCGGCGTCCCCCTCATAGTCGGCGGCGATCAGGGTGGCGCAGAGGAGCTTTTTCTCCCGCTTGGGGAGGACGCAGCGGAGATTGCTCTGCAGGAAGGAGTATTTATAGCCGATGCCGATGACCTCCGCGACCTTTTCGCGCAGGACGGCGCAGCCCGCCTCCCGCATACCCGGACGGATGCGCATGGCGGCGCGGTCCTCCGAAAAGAGCAGCTCCCCGCCGCCGCCCGCACGGACGAGTTCCCCCATGACCGCGCTGTACAGATAGCTGATATAGGCGCCCTTGGCGCTTCCGTCCGAGACCGTGATTTCGTCCACGCTATTTATTCTATGCGTTGCCGCGGGATTTATTTACCCGAAAAATCGACTTATGCCGAATTTTCGGATATGGGGGCATACAGCTTGACTTTCTCCGCGCGATGGTGTAAAATAATGGGAAAACGTGAGGTATGATATGGATCTGAAAGCAATCGAAAAGAAGTGGCAGGCGGTCTGGGAGAAGTCGAAGGCCAACTGCTTCGACAAGAAGTCCGACAAGCCCAAACTGTACGTCCTCGAGATGTTCTCCTACCCCTCGGGGGCGAAACTGCACGTCGGGCACTGGTATAACTACGGTCCCACCGACAGCTATGCCCGTTTCAAGCGCATGCAGGGCTACAACGTGTTCCAGCCCATGGGGTTCGACGCCTTCGGTCTCCCCGCCGAAAACTATGCCATCAAGACGGGCGTCCATCCCAAGGATTCCACCGAAAAGAACATCGAGACGATGGAAAAGCAGCTCCGTGCGATGGGCGCGATGTTCGACTGG
>CANQNB010000152.1 GCA_947625065.1 uncultured Clostridia bacterium
AGGCGCCTTCCTTTTTGATGTCCGCAGGCGCGAAGTTGATCGTGATGCGGTTCATGGGGAAGCGCAGCCCGCTGTTCTTGAGGGCGGAGCGCACCCGCTCCTTGCTCTCCTTCACCGCGGTGTCGGGGAGCCCCACCATGTCGTAGGTCGGCACCCCTTTGTTGACATCCGTCTCCACTTCGACGGGAACGCCTTCGAGCCCGTTGAGGGCATAACAAACGATTTTAGCGATCATGATCTTTTATCCGAATATGGCGGTGATGAACGCCTCGGGCAGAGGCACGGAGAAGGTGAAGACCGCGAGCACGACAAAGCACAGTGCGAGCAGGGAGAGCCCCACGATGCCGACGACACGCTCGGCGGCAGTCGTCTTCGCCGCCCCGAAATAGTTGGCGGCGAGCATGAACGAGAACAGATAGGCGAGCAGGATGAACGCGCCTCCCGTCTTCACCGCGAAGAAGGAGACTGCGGCGAGCAGGAGCCCTGCGAGCAAAATGACCGAGCGGCGCATCTCCGCGCGCCATGCCTTGTCGCGCTCCTTTCTGCAGAGCAGGACGATGAAGCGCGCGACCGTGTAGCAGATGCCGAACACGCCTGCAACGAGCGCGATGGGGTTGATGACGGCGAGCGTCACGGCTTGGAGAGGTCCTTCGCCGCGGAACACCGTCTCAAACAGCCAGTTCGCGCTGCCGCCATAGGCGTTGCTGCCCGTAAAGGCGCCCGCAAAGGTCTGCCAAGAGAGCGCGAACACGTTCAGCTGCGGATCGGCGGGATTGTCGAATGCCTTCATATAGGTCGCATAGGCGGGGAGCATGCCGAGCAGGGCGAACAGGAAGACGCCGAGCACGAGGCTCGAGAAGAAGAGCAGGGGCGCGGCGGTATTCTTGAAGCGGAATTCGGAAACCACCCGTCCCGCGCGCTGTTCCTTGGTCTCGGGAACTTGCTCTAAGCTCTCTTCCTCCGCGGCGGGCGCTGCGGCAGGCTGCACGGAGGGTTCTTCCTCCGCGAGCACCTTTTCGAGACGGTACTTCTTGGCTTGCTGCTGGCGTACCATGCCCGCGATGAACAGCCCGACGACCCCCGCGACGGGGATGACGAAGGCGCCGTTCACGCAGATCGCGAGCGCACCGAAGATCCCCGCACAGAGGAGGGGCAACACGCCGAGGAAGTTCGCCTTGGCGATGCCGTTCGCATAGAACCTGTGCACGAGGTCGAGGGCGCAGGCGAAGAAGAAGACGCCGAGAAAGAGCGGGGTGCCGATGTGCCCGTACCCCAAGGTGAGGCAGGAGAGCGCATAGAGCAGCGAGAAGACGAAGCCCGCCTTTTCGCTCTTCGTGAGCCGCACGACGAGCCGCTCGAGCACGACGAGCGCACCGAACGCCGCGAGCATCGGGAAGAAGCGCAAGCCGAAGGGGCTCATGCCGAACATGAGCGTACCGAGGGCGAGGATGTCGTTGCCGAGGGCGCCGTACACGCCGTCGATGATGTAGGTGTCGAGCGGGGTCCCGTCCGCGCCTGCGGCGTAGTCCCCGCCGAGACGCATCTCCGCAATCGCTTTGAGGGAATAGACCTCGGACTTGCTGAAGAGGTCGAAGGAGGAGGCTGCCCCGCCGGGAAGGCGCTGGCTGTCGATGAGCGCGCGCGCACGTTCCTTCGCCTCCTGCGAGGACTGCCCCGCATAGTAGGTCGCGTCGTAGATCTCCGCGCGGACGGCGCAGTACTCGCCCGTGCCCTTGGTCTGGTCCTCGCTGTCGAGCTTCTCCCCCCGGAACACGACCTCATTGAGGAGCACGTTCGCATTGCCGCTATTGATGGAGAGGCGGACGTAGGAGTAGGTCGAGATGCGCCAGCCTTCCTTGGGGAAGGTGAAGGGAGAGACGAAGCGGAAGAAGACATCGGTCGCGTCGGGCTCGGGGATGTCCTTGACGGGCTTGCCGTCCTCCCCGACGTCCGCCGTGGGCGTGTAGTAGTTCTCGATCACGGCGTTGATGCCGGAGGAGAAGCTCGTTCCGTTCGACGAACGCTCCACGCGGAGGGTGACGGAGTTGCCCGGTTCCGCATAGATCGCCGCGATGTTGACGTAGACGCCGACGAGGCGGAGATTGGTCGTCGTGTCCCCCTCCTTGACCGTCCCGGTCAGGTGGAAGTCGACGTGCGGGACTTCGGAGTCCCCGGTCTGCTTGGCGCGCAGTTCGTATGCCGACCCCGTGCCAAACACGGAGCCGAGGGTGCCGAGCCCGACCGCGAGGAAGGCGAGGGCGACGGCAAGGAAGGCATAGAAGAAACTGCTGCGCTTCTTTTTGCTTTGGGATGTCTTTTTCATCTTGTAATATTCCCTATTATATTATTGCTTTTTTCTATTCTAACCGATTGCATGAAAATTGTAAACGGATTTTCGCGCATTTTCCGAAATTTTTCTTTTTTGTAAAAAAATCACGGCGGATGTCGGAAGCAGCCCTTTCCCCCCTCCTGCGGCGCTTTTCCCGAAAAACGCACACAAAAAAAGACCTGCCATGACTTTTGGCAGACCTTTTCCTTTGGAAAATTACTTCTTTTCCTTGATCTTGGCAGCTTTCCCGGTGAGTCCGCGCAGATAGTACAGCTTTGCTCTGCGGACCTTGCCTTCCCTCACCACGTTGACATACGCGATCTTGGGGGAATGGACGGGGAAGCAACGCTCCACGCCGACGCCGAACGAAAGACGGCGCACGGTGAAGCTCTCGCGGATACCGCCGTGCTTTTTCGCGATGACCACGCCCTCGAA
>CANQNB010000153.1 GCA_947625065.1 uncultured Clostridia bacterium
TCCTTCGATACGGCGGACGGGAATCTTACGGGGGAATACCTCGACCCGCTGCTCTCCGTCTCCGCGGCGTTCCGCGACGCCCTGACGGAGATCCGCGCAAACGTTCTGTCCGTCACGCTCGTCCGCCCGACCTCCAATGCGCGGAGCGATTTCTTCCGCATCCAGATGCGGGAGGGGGTCGTCATCGACATCGGCGACCCGTCCGTGCGTGCGGAGGAGAAGGCGGCGATGGCGATGGTGACGTATGCGGGGCTCTCGGACGAGGACCGCATGTTCGGCTTCATCACGGTCATCGACAGCGCGGGGTCGGGAGAGCTCGTTTCCGATTATTCGCGCAACAGCCGGCTTCTCTGACAGATATGGAAAAAAGCGCCCTGCGGGGCGCTTTTTTTGCGCATAAATCAAAAATATTTATCGATTCCCTTGACATGGGTGCCCCGTTTTGCTATACTAATGTTGAAACGCGCGTACCGCGCAAGAGGATACGGGAGAAGCACAAATGGGTCGCAACAGCGTAGCGGTTCTCGACATCCGCTCGTCGGAGATCACGCTCATCGTCGGAGAACGGGGCGTCAATCATACATTCGTTTTCAGCGCGAGCCACACCGAGGAATACGGCGGCTACGAAAACGGATCATTTTACGATACCGCCGAGCTCTCCGAGGCGATCTCCCGCGCCGTGTCCGCCGTCGAAAAGACGATCAACGAACGGTTGAAGACGATCTATGTCGGCGTCCCGGGGGAGTTTATCCTCACCGTGCCCAAGGAGCAAAACGCGGGCTATCCCAAGAGGCGCAAACTCACCGAGCGCGACACCGAGGCGCTCTTCGACAGCGGCAAGGAGGAACGGAAGGGGTTCCGGCTCATCCGCTGTGCGAGCATGATCTATGTCACGGGGGACAACCGCCGTACCGTCCATCCCGTCGGGATCACCACGACATCGCTCTACGGTCTTCTCTCCTACTATTACTGCAAAAATTACTTCTGCGAGACGCTCGAGCACATCTTCAAGGGGATGAAGATCTCCCTCCGCTATCTGCCCACCGAGCTCGCGATGGCGACCTATCTCATCCCGAGCGACATCCGCGACGGGTATGCGCTCTTCCTCGACACCGGGTTTCTCTCCACATCCATCTCCGTCGTCATGGGCGGAGGGACGCTCGTCGAACAGACCAACTGGGTCGGCAAGGGGCAGATCGCCCTCCGCCTGATGGAGGAGTTCCATCTTCCGTACGACGTCTCGCTCGCCCTTCTGCAAAAGGCGAATCTCTATACCAAAGGGGGAGGGAAGACGGAGTTTTTGTTCCGCGGGGAGTCCTACGAACTCGACCCTGCCCGCCTTGCCTCCGTGGTCAAAGACGGGCTCGATACGATCTGCGAACCCATCGCGGGCTTCCTCGAAGAATGTTCGGGTCCCGAGCTCGACCTCAAACCGCTGTATCTCAGCGGGGAGGGGATCACCGACATCCGCGGCGCGATCGAACACATCTCCAAGCGCCTGAACAGGGTGTGCGAGCTGCTCGTTCCCGCCCTCCCGTATTACAACAAGCCGTCGATGAGCTCGCGGATCGCGCTCGTCGCCATGGCATACGACGATCACCGCAAGAGCGGATTTTTCCGCAGATTTTTCAATACATTCGGAGGTTAAACTATGAATTACAACGACGATCAGTTCTTCCCGAACGGCGAGGGAAGGGACAGGCAGGACCGCCAGCCTCAGGGCGGGTATCAGGACATCGTCTCCAACGGCATCCCCAAGATCCGCGTCATCGGCGTCGGCGGCGCAGGGAACAACGCCGTCAACCGCATGATCGACGCCAAGATCGTGAGCGCGGAATATATCTCCGTCAATACAGACGCACAGGTCCTTCTGTGCAATAAGGCGCCCACGAAGATCCAGATCGGCGTCAAGCGTACGCGCGGTCTCGGCGCTGGCGCCGAACCCGAAGTGGGGCGCGAAGCCGCCGAAGAGAGCAAAGAGCAGCTCTCCCGCGCCATCGACGGGACCGATCTGCTGTTCATCACCGCAGGGATGGGCGGTGGCACGGGCACGGGAGCCGCTCCCGTCATCGCAAAGATCGCGCAGGACAAGCACATCCTCACCGTCGCCGTCGTGACCAAACCCTTCGCATTCGAAGGGCGGCGCAAGATGGAAAATGCCGTCAAGGGGATCGAGAATCTGAGAAAGTACGTCGATACCCTCGTCATCATTCCCAACGAAAAGATCCGTGAAGTCGTCGACAGGAGCGCGACGGTCAACGAGGCGTTCGCGATCGCAGACGACGTTCTCCGCCAGGGGATCCGCGGCATTGCCGACCTCATCGTGACGCCCGGTCTCATCAACTGCGACTTCGCCGATGTGCGCACCGTGCTCGAAAACAAGGGGCTCGCCCACATGGGCGTGGGCGTCGCAAAGGGGGAGAACCGCATCGTCGAGGCGGTCAAACTCGCTGTCAACAGCCCTCTGCTCGAGACGACGATCGAGGGCGCCCGCGGGGCCATCGTCAATGTCGTCGGCGGTCCCGACCTCACCCTCGACGAAGTCGGGCATGCCATGGAACTCATCCACGGCGTCGTCGATTTCAACGCGCTCATCATTGACGGCGCATGCATCGACCCCGAGATCAAGGACGAGGTCGAAGTGACCGTCATCGCGACGGGCTTCCCCGAAAAGGACATGCTCCCGCCCCTTCACACCGAGGCGCAGCAGCCCGCGAGAGCCCCCGTTCCC
>CANQNB010000154.1 GCA_947625065.1 uncultured Clostridia bacterium
CTGTCCCATTACAGTTCTCCCTCCGCTTTCTTCACGTCAAGAATGACGGTGATGTGGCTCGTTCTTTTGAGGATCGCGTGCCCTCTGCCCTTGGAGACGGGCTGCATGCGCTTGAGGCTCGATCCGCCGTTGGCATAGCACTCCGCGACGTACAGGTCGCCCCTGTCCATGCCGCGGTTGTGCTCCGCGTTCGCCGCTGCGCTCAGAAGGACCTTCCTCGTGGGCGCTGCGCCGCCGTTGGGGCAGTTCGCGAGGATGGCATCTGCCTCCGCGACCGACTTCCCGCGGATGAGCGCGAGAACCGTTCTCACCTTATAGGGAGAGATCCTGATATACTTTGCGACCGCGTAGGGGCGTTTTTCTCTCTTTTCCTCTACCCTTGCGGTCTTCTTTTTCATGTTACCTGCCATTTCTCTCCTCCTTACTTCCCGGGCGACGTGCTCTTCGCCGTATGTCCCTTGAAAGTTCTCGTAGGTGCGAACTCACCGAGCTTGCAGCCGACCATGTCTTCGGTAATGTATACGGGAACGTGCTTCCTCCCGTCGTACACGGCGATCGTGTGACCGACCATCTGAGGGAAGATCGTCGATGCTCTCGACCATGTTTTGAGCACCTTCTTCTCGTTTGCCTCGTTCATCGCCTCGATCCTCGCAAGGAGTTTCGCTTCGACGTAAGGGCCTTTCTTGATACTTCTCGACATCGTTCCATTCCCTCCTTTAATTGATCCTCTTCAAGATGAATTTGCTCGTGGGATTCTTCTTCTTTCTCGTCTTATATCCGAGAGCGGGCTTGCCCCAAGGCGTCTCGGGACCTGCATGACCGACGGGGCTCTTGCCCTCGCCGCCGCCGTGCGGGTGGTCGTTCGGGTTCATGACGGAACCGCGGACGGTGGGACGGGTGCCGAGGTGGCGGGTCTTGCCTGCCTTACCGATGCGGATGATCTCATGCTCGACGTTGCCGACCTGACCGATGGTCGCGCGGCAGGTGACGGGGATGAGCCTCATCTCGCCGGAGGGCATGCGGAGCGTCGCATACTGCCCCTCGCGCGCCATGATCTGCGCGGAGATGCCGGCTGCTCTCGCGATCTGTCCGCCCCTGCCCGGCTTCATCTCGATGTTGTGGACCATCGTGCCGACGGGGATGTCGGAGAGAGGAAGGGCATTGCCGACCTTGATGTCTGCTCCCGCGCCGCTCACGACCTTGTCGCCGACGTTGAGCCCGACGGGAGCGAGGATGTATCTCTTTTCACCGTCTGCATACACGAGGAGCGCGATGTTGGCGCTGCGGTTGGGATCGTACTGGATGGAAGCGACCGTTGCGGGAACGCCGTCCTTATTGCGCTTGTAGTCGATGATGCGGTATTTGCGCTTGTTGCCGCCGCCGATGTGGCGCACGGTGATGCGGCCCGCACTGTTCCTGCCGCCCGACTTTCTCTGATCCTCAAGGAGGGAACGCTCGGGCTTTGCCTTGGAAATCTCGCCGTACTGCGGGACCGTCATCAGACGGCGCGCGGGCGATGTCGGTTTATATCTCTTGACTGCCATTTCTCTGTCCCTCCATTATTGAAGCGCATCGAAGAACGCGATCGGCTTGGATTTCTCCGTGAGTTGGACGATCGCCTTTTTCGTGGCGGGCGTGTAACCCTCGTTGCGGCCCATTCTCTTGAGTTTGCCGCGGCGGGTGACCGTGTTGATGCTCTTGACCTGCACGCCGAACATCTTTTCGACGGCGATCTTGATCTGCGTCTTATTTGCGGTTTTGAGAACGACGAAGGCATATTTCTTGCCGTAAGACGTTCTGTCCGATCTTCCCGTTTCGTCGGGCTGGAGACCGTCCGTTGCCTTTTCGGTGAGGACGGGCATCAAAATAATATCTTCGGGTGTCATCAGCAATAGACCTCCTCAAGCTTTTTGACCGAGCCTTTCGTCATGACGACGACGGCGTTCGCAACGACCTCGTAGGTGTTGATCTCCTCTACCGAGATGGTGTGGAGGGTGGGCAGGTTGCGCGCCGCAAGGATGACGTCGCGGTCGGCTTCGTCCATGATGACGACGGTACGCTTGTCGAGTTTGAGCGCCTTGCGGAATGCCTCCATCTCCTTCGTCCTGGGAGCGGAGACCTTGAGCTCGTCCACCACAAAGAGTTCGCCGTCGGCGACCTTCTTGGAGAGGGCGGAAAGGAGCGCGCTGCGCCTTGCCGTGATGTTCATCTTCTTGGTGAAGTCGCGGCTCTTGGGTGCGAACACGACGCCGCCCTTCGTCCACTGGGGAGCCCTGATGGAGCCCTGGCGCGCACGACCGGTGCCCTTCTGGCGCCACGGCTTTGCGCCGCCTCCGCGGACTTCCGTTCTCGTGAGGGTGGATTTCGTCCCCTGCCGCTGGTTGGCGAGGTAGGTGACCACCGCCTGATGGATGAGCGGCTCGTTGTATTCGAATCCGAAGAGCCCGTCGCTCACTTCGAGCGTGCCGACCTCTGCGCCCTGCATGTTATAGACTTTTACGTTTACCATATCTGCGCCTCCTTACTTCGCGTGCTTGACGCTGGTTCTGAGCGTGACGACGCTGCCCTTCGGTCCGGGGATCGAACCTTTGAGAAGGATGGCGTTCCTCTTGGCGTCTACCCGCACGACTTCGAGGTTCTGCACGGTGACGTTCTCGACGCCCCACTGCCCCGCGAGGTGCTTGTGCTTGAACACGCGGGAGGGATCGCTGATC
>CANQNB010000155.1 GCA_947625065.1 uncultured Clostridia bacterium
CTCCGCCCTCGTCACCTCGGTCGTGCGTGGCGGGGAGCGCATCACCGAGCGCAGACACCAACCTTGCGGAGGGGGACATTCTCCTCGTTCAGGGCATGCCGGACGACAGCGCGGAGTTTTTGAGAGAGCTCGAAGCGCTCGTCGGCGTCGTGACGCAGACCTCCGAAGCGGCGCAGCAAGACGTTGCGACAGAGGAGGAAAAGGGGAACGAACAGAGCCCGCCGAGCGAGGGCACCGCATAAAACGGGCACACCATGTCCGAAGAGAGCCTCTTCAAACGTGGCAAAAAGACTGCAACAGGAGGGAAAAAGTTATGGAGAACTTCATCCGACCCGACTTCCGCAACAGTATCGTGAACATCTCCGCGACGCTTGCGGAGTTTTTGGGCTGCCCGAACGACAAACCCACCCTGCCCGTCCTCAAAGAGGAGCTCGCAAGGGGATACCAAAACGTCGTCCTGCTCATTCTGGACGGCATGGGCGTCCATCCGCTCAAAAAAAATCTTTCGCCGGACAGCTTTTTCATGCGCCATACGCGGCAGGTCGTCACCTCCGTCTTCCCCTCCACGACGACGAATGCGACGACGTCGTATATCACAAACAAGTACCCGATGGAGCACGGCTGGTTCGGCTGGAGCGTCTACCTCGAGGAAACGGGGCGCGCCGTCGACATCTTTCTGGACAGGGACTCCTTCACGCACGAACAGCTCCCTGCAGGGACGGTGCGGCGCATCCTTCCCGTCGAGCCCTTTTGGAACAGGGCGGCGTCGGACTACGCGGTGCGCGCGGTCGCGCCCGCCTATTGGAACTATGAGGTCGAAGATACCATCGTCTGGAGGGACGTCGACAGCTTTTTCGACGGCGTCCGCACTGCCTGCAGCGGGGATGGGAAGCACTTCGTCTACGCCTATTGCGACGAACCCGACCATACCATGCACGAGTTCGGGGTCACATCCGCGGAGGCGAAGGGGATGATCGAGTCTCTCGAGCGGGGCGTGCAGCGGCTGCAAGAGGAGACAAATGGCACCCTCTTAATCGTCTCCGCCGACCATGGGCAGATCGACGTCGGCGGCACGATCGAGCTGTATCGGGACACCGAGCTCACCTCTCTCCTGCAATGGCCCCAGTATCTCGATGCGCGCGCCGTGGCGTTCAAAGTCAGGAGCGGGCGGGGAAAGGAGTTCTCCGACCTCTTCCGCGGGCGGTACGGCGGGGATTTCGAGCTCTTTTCCTCGGATGAACTCATCGACCGAAACGTTTTCGGGGGACGCGGGGAGCATGCAAAACGGCTCGGCGACTACATCGCCGTCGCCAAGACGGACAAGATCATGCGCCTCACGCCCCTCTCGCACAACTTCAAAGGGCACCACGCCTCCCTCGCCGAGGAGATGGAGGTCCCGCTCATCCTCTGCAGCAGCAAGTGAATTTCCAAGCAAAAATAAAAAATCGCCGGGGGGCGATTTTTTATTTTCAGACAAAAACGCGGGCACCATGTCCGAAACATGGCGTCACGAACGCTGTTTATTCGTCTTGGACGAATTCGATGCGCTCGTGCAGGCTCTGCTCGTTGTTCTTGTTGTCGCGGCGCAGGCGCGGGTACTCCAAAATGAGGGCGTCCGCCGCTTCCCACAGGGAGAAGGAGCCGACGATCGAGAGGATCTCGGTGAAGAATTCGTTCTTCCCCGTGATCGCAAGCACGAGGTAGACGGAGATCAGCACGCCCCCGAAGATCGCGAGCAGGATCATCTTCCTGAGGTTTGCCATCAGGTCCCACGAGATGTCGAAGGACTTCATCACATAGTGGCGGTGCATGCTCTCCTCGATCTCCTTCTGCTCCTCGGGCGAAAAATTCCCGTGGAAGCGGATGCGGAGGGGGACCTTGGCGGGGATGACGTTGGTCTGCGCCTCGATGTAGTCGTAGATGTCGCCGCTGAGGTCCTTGTCCCCCTTGAGACTGAGGGGGTCGAAGACGGTCACGCCCTCCCCCAAAGAGACGTCGATGACGGCGTACCCCTCCTCGTCGCAGATGTGCTCGATGTAGCGAAGGATCTCCTCCTTCCTCTTTCTTCTGTTCATACGCTCCCTCCGATGGCTGTTGGATCTACCGTATTATAGCACACCGCCTGCGAAATTGCAACGCTCTTGCCCCGTGTGTATTCCATAGGGAATCAGAAAAATCTTAATTTTATATCGGAATACACTTTCGGACAAGGGCAACGAAAACAGCGAGGAACACGTTCCCCGCTGTTTTCGCTACTTTCAATCGGAAATGTTTATCGGCTCGGTCAATACCCTCGTAACCTCGTCGAGCGGTTCTGCACAGCCGCCGTCGAGCCAAGCCATGCAGACATTGAAGATCGCGCCCGCGAAAAGGTGCGCTTCATACAAGGTATGCCTATCGGTGTCTTTGAACGCTTCCCTCGTTTGCTTGTTGAGAAAGTCAAGAAAGAGATATTCCAAGTGCGCCTGCCTGATAAGCGCAAAACGCTCTTTTTCCGCATAGACAGTTTCGAGGACGGCTCGGACGATTTGAGAATGATCCTCTTTGTTTTTCGGGCAATTTTGCAGTCCGAACGTTTCCGCGTTGCGCATGAAATATGCCGCTATCACATCTTCCTTGCGCTTGAAATAGCGGTAGAAAGTTGCTCTGCCGATGCCTGCG
>CANQNB010000156.1 GCA_947625065.1 uncultured Clostridia bacterium
ACAACATCATGTACGCCGAGCTGAACACCAAGAGCGACTATTGCCAGGTCTGCGGCTATGACGGGGAGATCCGGATCGTCGAGGAGGACGGCAAACTCTATTGGGAATGCCCGCACTGCCACAACCGCGACCAGAGCAAGATGAACGTTGCGCGGCGCACCTGCGGCTACATCGGGACGCAGTATTGGAACCAAGGGCGCACGCAGGAGATCAGGGACCGCGTTCTGCACCTGTGACCGGGCGAAAAATACGAAGCGATGCACATTGCAGAGATCAAAAAAACAGACATTGCGAACGGAGAGGGAGTACGTGTTTCCCTCTTCGTTTCGGGCTGTACAAGACATTGTAAGAACTGTTTCAACGCCGTCGCGTGGGACTTCGGCTACGGGAGACCGTACACGGAGGAGCTCAAAGAGGAGATCTTTGAGGCAGCCGCGCCCGGCTATATCGCGGGGCTCTCCCTTCTCGGCGGGGATCCCTTCGAGCCCCCCAACCAGCGCGGTCTTCTCCCGCTGCTCAGGGAATTCCGCTCGCGCTTTCCGGGGAAAACGGTCTGGTGCTACACGGGGTATACCCTCGCCGACGGGTGCATGGCGGAGGAACACGCGAACTGCGAAGCTACGCGTGAGCTTCTCTCCCTGCTCGATGTCCTCGTCGACGGACCCTTCATCGAGGAGCAAAAGGACATCCGCCTGCGGTTCCGCGGGTCCTCCAACCAGCGCATCATCGACGTCCGCCGCACCCTGCGCGAGGGGGAGATCGTGCTCTATCTGCCGTGAATTCTTAGAATAAAAACGTAAAAAGAGGTAATATCTATGAACAAAATGCAGCTCAGAAGGTATGCGAAACTGCTTGCCAAAGTCGGCGTCAACGTCAAGCGCGGACAGTGGGTCATCGTGCAGGCGGAGCTCGATCAGCCCGAATTCGTCGAGATGTGCGTGGAGGAGCTCTACCGCGCAGGGGCGGGGAAGGTGACCGTCGAATGGTCGCACCAGCCCCTCGTTCCCCTCCACTATAAATATCAGAAGAAGGAATTGCTCGAAAAATTCGAGAAGTGGGAGGTCGAAAAGCTCGAGCTCCGCAAGAAGGAACTCCCTGCGATGCTCTATCTCGAATCTGCCGACCCCGACGGGCTCGCAGGGATGGATCAGGAGAAGTTCACCGCCGTGCGCCACGCGCGGACCAAGTTCACCAAGCCCTACAGGGACGAGATGGAGAACAAGTACCAGTGGTGCATCGCCGCCGTTCCGGGCGAGGCGTGGGCGAAGAAGGTCTTCCCCGACCTCAAACTCGGCAACACAGCCGTCAACAAGCTGTGGGACTGCATCCTCGAGGCGTCGCGCGCGAACGGCGCCGACCCCGTGCGCGAATGGTTCCGCCACAACGATGAACTTGCCGCCCGCTGCGACTATCTCAACCGTCTCAAACTCGTCGCCCTCGAATACAAGTCCTCCAACGGGACCGACCTCAGAGTCGGGCTCATCCCCGACAGCCGTTTCTGCGGAGGCGGAGAAGAGACCGTCGAAGGGGCGTACTTCAATCCCAACATCCCGTCCGAAGAGATCTTTATTTCCCCCAAGGCAGGCGATGCGGAGGGGATCGTCTATTCCACCAAGCCGCTCTCCTATCAGGGCGAGCTCATCGAGAATTTCTCCGTCCGTTTCTTCGGCGGAAAGGTCGTCGAGGTCAAGGCGGAGAAGAACCAGCACCTCCTCGAAAAGATGATCGCCATGGACGAGGGTGCGAGCATGCTCGGCGAATGCGCACTCATCGCCTACGATTCTCCCATCAACAATCAGGGGATCCTCTACTACAACACATTGTTCGATGAGAACGCAAGCTGCCACCTCGCGCTCGGTAGGGGATTCAACGAATGTCTGAACGGCTACGAGGGCATGACGCTCAGCGAGATCCGCGAAAAGGGGATCAACGACAGCATGATCCACGTCGACTTCATGATCGGCAGCGAGGACCTCGAGATCGTCGGCATCACCAAGAACGGCGAGCGGGTACAGATCTTCAGGAAGGGGAATTGGGCGATATAATTTTTCGCAGAATTTCTTTGGGAAAGAAATTCTGCGAGGAAAACATCTTTGTGCATAAACGAAGTGTGTTCTCGCGGTCGCTTCTTCAGACAAGAAGTTGCAAGCAACAAATTGGGGCGTGCAGCGCAAAAGCGTGGTTTTGCTCGCACAAGAAATTTAGAACGTTCACGCCGTTTCTTTGCTCGCGGTGCTTCGAAAAGAAACGGCGTGAGGAAACCTTCCTCGTGCATAAACGAAGTGTGTCCTCGCGGTCGCTTTTGCAAAACTTTACCGTAAATATTTGAATAGAAGGCAGAAACATGATCAAAATCGATATTTTTTCCGGATTTTTGGGCGCAGGGAAGACCACGCTCATCAAGAAACTCATCAAGGAAGCCTACTGCGGCGAAAAGGTCGTGCTCATCGAAAATGAGTTTGGCGAGATCGGCGTCGACGGCGGCTTCCTGCAGGATGCGGGCATCGAGATCACCGAGATGAACTCGGGCTGCATTTGCTGTTCCCTCGTCGGGGACTTTTCCAAGGCGCTCAAAGAGGTAGCCGCAAAGTTCTCGCCCGACCGCATTGTGATCGAGCCGTCGGGGGTCGGAAAACTGTCCGACGTCATCAA
>CANQNB010000157.1 GCA_947625065.1 uncultured Clostridia bacterium
ATGCCCACGGCAGAGAGCGCGAAATCGATGCGCCTGCCGATCTCCTCACGCGAGGCGCCCACGTTCTCCGCGCCGAAAGCGACGTCGTCCTCCACGATGGAGGCGACCGTCTGGTTGTCGGGATTCTGAAAGACGACGCCCACCTGACGGCGCACATCATAGAGATTTTTTTCGCCGAGGGGGGTGCCGAACACGGTGATGGTGCCCGATTCCGCCTCCAGAATGCCGTTGGCAAGGCGGGCGAGCGTGCTCTTGCCGCTGCCGTTGTGCCCGAGGACGGCGACAAATTCCCCCTCCTCGACCGTGAAATTGAGCTTTGGGATACGGAAACCGCCCTCTCCGTAGGAAAAGGCGACATCTTTGAACTCAAGTGCGTGTATCATGATTCGGCTATCATTATAACAAATCGCCGCGCAATTTACAATGAAATCGGCGTGAAATTCGGTAAAATTACAAAAATTTTTCCCGCAGGGCTGTGCGGGAAAAAAGTGAGAGCGGCGAAGACTTGCTCCGCCGCCCGAAGCGCAAATAAATTGTCTGCGCATTATTTTTTCTTCTTCTTCTTGCGCGTCAGAAGGAAGACGAGCAAAAGGGAGAGCCCGACGAGCAGGAGGATGAACAGCAGGGCGCCGCCCGCGAGCACGCCGCAAAAGATGGAGAAATAGGTGATGCCCGTAGCCGCATAGTTCCCCTGCGAGATCGTGAAGTAGAGTTCGCCGAGCGGGAGACCCTCCCTCTCCCAGCGGTAGCCCGTGTCCGTCTTCTCGAAGCGTTCGTTCTGATAGAAGGAGACCTCAAAGGGGGTGTTCACCTCGACTTCGAGCCTTCCGAAGGACGCCCAGCGGTGGGCGGGCGAGAGATAGTAGGTGTACTCAAAGTCTCCCCCTGCGATGGAGGGATAGAGAGGCGCCGTCACGGTGTTGACGACGGTGCCGCCCGCGGGGACGGTGAGGGAATAGGTGTACCAGCACATGAAATCGTGCAAGCCGAGAGAGGAGAGGTCGGTCGAATACAAGCCGCCGCCGTCGTCAAAGCTGTCATTCAGAAAGCCGACCGCGGCGTTGTAAAAGTCGGGGATGGAGACGCCGTCGGGGCAATTGGTTGCCGCGATGTCGAAGAAGGTCGTCTCCCCTCTGCTTGCGACCCTTGCCGTTGCTCCCTCCACGGTTTCATAGCCGAAGCTCCACCCTCCGGTTCCGCGCTTCACCGCCGTATTGAGGATGTTCGGCTGCTCGCCGAGGGAGAGGAAGGAGGCGTCTGCGCGGAAGATCAGGGTGAGGTCCCCCCCCTCGAGCTGTATGCTCTCCGCCGAAGCAATGATGTGCGTGCGCGTGGGGTTGTAGTTCATCGTGACTTCGACATAATAATCCTCGTCGGATCCCATATCTGCGGGGTCATCGAAGGTCAAGTCAAAGACATGGTACCGCCCTGCGAGGTCTTCTCTGTAAAAATCGTCCTCGACGGGACCGGCGAAAATCGACCCTATATCGTCCAGATCGAGCTTCAGGCTGCCGCGGCTGTAAGTGTGGCGGATCATGTGCGGGACCTCCGCGCCGTCCGCCGTGATGGCATATCTTTGGCTGTCGAAGAGGAAGAGCTTCTCCCGAAGATAATCGGGGCAGCTCCCGAACGGGAACGCGAGCTCCATTTGAACGTCCATGTCGGTCGGGTTGTAGAAGCGGTACTCCGCCGTGACGGTCGCGCCGTAGGAGGAAAATTCCTCCGCGTCCTCGTAGCGGTTTTTGGGCGTGTGCGGGATGTCGAAGGTGAGCTTTTCGCTCTCCACCTCGACGGGGCACTGCCCGTCCGTGACGATCGCGCCCGACGCCGCCGTGCCGCTCCAGTAGGAGGGCGCCGAGTTGGCAGAGGCGGAGACCCTCTCCCCCGCTCCCATTTGCAGCATGCCCCCGAGCGCCGCAAAGCCGAGCGCCGCAGCGCAGGCGAGGGCGAACGGTCTGATCTTGTGTCCTTTCATGAGATCCTCCCCTTGGGCGGAACTTTTCGCCCCGCCGACACTATTATAACGCACGGGGGAGGGATTTGTCCCGCTTTTTCGCCGAATTTTCCGAAATTTTTTCTTAGGAACGGGCGCGCGGCGTTCCCTGTGAGGAAAAAGATCCCCTTTGTGAAGGCAAACATCTCTTAAAATATCTCTTTGATGTCGCGCCCGTGTATGTGCGCGGGCGCATGCATGCGCGCAAATTTTTTATGAAAGAAGTTGGATTATGTTGACAATGCCGAAAAAAAGGTCTATAATGATTTTCGGCGGTGCAGGAAGCGCCGTCATCATTGCGAATCTATAATATGGAGGTTGTTTCATGACAAAAATGACGATCGACGGCAATACCGCCGCCTCGCACGTCGCTTACGCGTTCTCGGAAGTGGCTGCGATCTACCCCATCACCCCCTCCTCCCCCATGGCAGAAGCCGCGGACGAGTGGGCGACGCAGGGCAGAGTGAACATGTGGGGGCAGAAACTCCGCATCACCGAGATGCAGTCCGAGGGCGGCGCGGCAGGCGCGGTCCACGGCTCCCTCACCGCGGGTGCGCTTACGACGACGTACACCGCCTCGCAGGGGCTTCTCCTCATGATCCCCAATATGTACAAGATCTCGGGCGAACT
>CANQNB010000158.1 GCA_947625065.1 uncultured Clostridia bacterium
GTCGGTGTCCCAGACGACGCCCGAGTCGACGGTGCCCGCAAGCGTCATGCTGCGCTCGTTGAACATCACCGTGTCGCCCGGGCGGGCGCTTCCGAGGTAGCTCCTCGCAAAGGTGGTCGTGCAGATGAATTCCCCCGGCTGCGAGGGGATCTCCCCCGCGGTGAGGATACCCTCCCAGTGCCTTCCGACATGCCGGAAGTCGTCGGGCGTGAGCGCAAAGGCGCGCACCGTCCTGCTGTAAGCAAAGGGCTCGGTCTTCCCCTCATAGGCGGGGATGACATACCGCGAGCTTTCGGTGGAGAGGACGACGTCCGTCGTGATTCCCGCCTTGGTGCCGTACACCCAACCGCTGCCCATCCCGCGCGCATGCCCGATGGAGACGTCGGGCACGGCGATGGAGAGGCGCGAAGCCTCCGACTCGATATAGTCGTACAGCCCGTTGGGGACGTCGATGAAGACGGAGGTCACCGAGAGGAACGCCATGCAAAAGATGGACAAAATGAGCCCGATCAGGATGACCGTCCTCCGCAGGAAGGAGATCTCCAGCCGGATGAGTTTGAGCGTGCGCATAGGTCAGCCCGCGAGGAAGGGGTTCCCGGGGAAGAGCTCGGCGTAAGGCGGAGCTTCCTGCCCGTCTTCGGTGACGAATTTTTCGTCGCGGATGACGTGTCCGTCCGACATGGTCACGACGCGCTGCGCCCGCATGGCGTCCTCGGGGTCGTGGGTGACCATGATGACCGTCTTGCCCGAGGCGTGCAGGTCAGCGAGGATGCGCATGATGTTCTCGCTGTTCGCACTGTCGAGGTTGCCGCAGGGCTCGTCCGCGAGGATGTAAGAGGGATTGTTGACGATGGCGCGCGCGATGGCGACCCGCTGCTGTTCGCCGCCCGAGAGGTCGTGCGCACGCTCCTTCACCTTCTTGCTCAGCCCGACCGATTCGAGCGCGGCGAGCACGAGAGGGCGGTTCTTCCTGCCCGATCTCCCCGCAAGGATGAGGGGGAGTTCGACGTTGTCATACACGGTGTACCCCGGTTCGAGGTAGAAGCTCTGGAAGACGAACCCCACCGTCTTGTTGCGGTAGGCGGCGATCTTTCTCCCCGAGAATTTGGAGATGTCCTCCCCGTCGACGAAGATGCTCCCCGACGTGAGGCTGTCGAGGGTGCCGATCATATTGAGGAGGGTGGATTTCCCGCTCCCCGATTTGCCCGTGATGGCGATAAATTCGTTGTCTTCGATCTCGAGGGAGACGCCGTCGAGGGCGTAAAAGCTCTTTCTCCCCGTCTTATACTTCTTTTTCACGTCGCAGATGCTGATCATGCAAAACCTCTTAACAAAATTTGGACTGCCCGCGGACATGGGTCCCTCCTGCGGGCAGATTCTGTTACAATATTGTATAATATCACGAATCGTTTGTCAACAAAATGGAAAAATTTTTTCTCCCGAAACATCAAATTTTTTTGTCCGTTTCGCAGGGGAAATTTTTATAAAATTTTTTTTCGGTTTTTGCGGTACCGCCCCTCATACGGTTGACAGCGCGAACAAAATATAGTATAATCATACCGACAATGTATAACTATGCCCACACGTCTGCCCGAACCGGGAAGGGCGGCGGAGGGCTTGGGTATAAGTCAAAAAATCATAAGCAGGAGGCTGAAAGGTATGAACACATTTGCCGGCCTGCTCCTTGCAGACATGAACCTCGGTCTTGCGATCGGGCTCATGGCGCTCACGCTCGTGCTCGGCGCGGCAGTCGCTGCGGCGGTCACGTGGGTGATCCTCAAACAAGTTTCCAAAAAGAGGGCTGAACGTAAGCTTGACGAAACGTCGAAACGTGTCGACGAAATGCTCGCCGCCGCAGAAGCGGAGTGCAAGCAGAAGAAAAAGGAAGCAGATTTAGAGTCGCAGGAGCGGGACCTCAAAAGACGCAACGAATTTGAACAGGAGATGAAGGAGAAGCGCGCCGAACAGCAGCGCTCGGAGGCGCGTCTCGGGCGGCTCGAAGACCAGCTCGAAAAGCGCGAAACGGACATCTCCCGCAAGGAGCAATCCCTCGACGACCAGAAGAAGAACCTCGAACGCAAGACGGCGGAGGTCCAGAAGGCGCAGGATCAGGTCTCCCACCAGCAGGAACTCATGATGGCAGAGCTCGAGCGCATCGCCCAGCTCACCAAGGAAGAGGCGAAAAAGCAGCTCACCGACGAGATCCTCGACGAAACGCGCAGGGACCTCGCCATCGAGGTGCGCAACCTCGAACAGCAGGCGAAGGACGAGGCGGAACTCAACGCCAAGAACATCATCTCCCTCGCCATCCAGCGCTGCGCCGCAGACCACGCATCCGAGACGACGGTCTCCGTCGTGCCCCTTCCCAATGACGACATGAAGGCGCGCATCATCGGGCGCGAGGGCAGGAACATCCGCGCGATAGAAAACGCGACGGGCATCGAGCTCATCATTGACGACACTCCCGAGGTCGTCATCCTCTCGGGCTTCGACCCTGTCCGCAGGGAGATCGCCCGCCTCACCCTCGAAAAGCTCATCGCCGACGGCCGCATCCATCCCGCCCGCATCGAGGAGACGGTCGAAAAGGTCACCAAGGAACTCGACCAGCAG
>CANQNB010000159.1 GCA_947625065.1 uncultured Clostridia bacterium
TCGCCAAGGGGCGCACCCGTAAGAAACACGTCCTGCCCGAGTTCGATCAGGACGACGGCGTACCCCGTGTCCTGGCAGACGGGCATTTTCTCGCGGCGGGCGATGAGCTCATTGTCGAGCACCGAACGGAGGGCGAATGCCGCGGCGCCTTCCTCCTTGCGGGCAGCCTCCTCAAGGGCAGTGCGGCAGCTCGCGGTGATTTCGAGCCCCGCCTTGGAGGCAAGCCTGTAGATGCAGCTTTCGATTTCGGAAGTATCGATTGTTCTCATACATTCTATTATAGATAGAATTTTTGCAAAACGCAAGAGATTTTATTTGAACTTTTCGGCAAATTCCTGTATAATACGGGTATGAAACAGACATCTTCCGCGCCCGTCTCCCCGAAAGATTTGCTCATCGAGGCAGGCGTCAACTTTTCGGTCGCCGCCGTCCTCCCGACGGTGCTCTCCCTTGCCGTCATCCTTCCCCTGCAGGGCGCGATGGGGGAGGGGTTTGAGGAGACCCTCGTCTATCGCTATCTCAGCTTTGCCCTCCCGCAGATCTGTTTCGCCGCGGCTGCCGTGCTCTGGTTTTGCAGAAGACGCAAGCCCCTGCGCACCTTTTACACGCCCTGCAAGTGGTACTTCTATCCCCTTGCGCTCGCCCTCGCCTTCGGGCTCCTGTTTGCCTTCAACCAACTCAACGAATCCTTCGTCCGCCTGCTCGAACTCATCGGCTACCGCAGGACGACGGATGAGCCCGTCACCCAGGAGATGCTCTCGGGCGGATATTTGGCGCTCTCCCTCCTCGTCATCGCCATCCTGCCCGCCTTCTTTGAGGAGACCATCTTCCGCGGCGTCCAAATCTCCTCCATGCGGGAGAGCGGATGGGGGACCCTCCCGAGCGTTCTCATCTGCGGCGCGATGTTCTCCCTCTTCCACGGCAACCCCGAGCAGACGCCCTATCAGTTCCTCTGCGGTGTCTGCTATGCGCTGCTCGCGGAGAGAAGCGGGAGCCCCTTTCCGTCGATGCTCGCCCACTTCGCCAACAATGCCGCCATCCTCGTCCTCGGCGCGGCGCTCGGAACGGAGTGGACCTTCCCGCAGACTGCGGAGATCGCCGTCACGGTCTCGGCGGCAGTCGTCTTCGTCGCTGCGGTCACCGCCCTCCTGCTGCTCGGCAGAAAGACCCGCCGCAAGGGGGGAACGAGGGGCGCATGGAAGTACTTCCTCGCCTCGGGCGCGGGGATCGCCATGTGCGCATTGCAGTGGATCCTGCTGTTTGTAACGAGGGCGGCGGCATGATCAGGATCTATCTCGTCTGCGTGGGCAAACTCAAAGAGACCTATTGGAGGGACGCGTGCGAAGAGTACCGCAAGCGGCTGTCCCGCTTCTGCAAGCTGGAGATCCGTGAGCTCGCGGAGAAGGCAGATCCGCACGAAGAGGCGGAGGAGATCCTGAGAAATCTGCGCGGGCACGTCATCGCACTCGCCGTGGAGGGCAGAAAGTGCAGTTCGGAGCGGTTTTCCGCCGACATCGGGCGGCTCGTGGACGCGGGCTCGGAGATCACCTTCGTCATCGGCTCCTCCTGCGGGCTCGATCCCGCCGTCAAGGCGCGCGCGGAGCTGGTCTCCTTTTCGGACATGACCTTTCCGCACCAGATGTTCCGGGTCATCCTGCTCGAGCAGCTCTACCGCGCCTTCATGATCTCGACCGGCTCGCCCTACCACAAGTGATGTGACCCGTATGGGGGACTTGGCTCCCTCGGGGCGAAGGAGGGGGTTCTGCCTCCCCCCTTATACCTGAGGGGGGAGGATGTCGCGGCTCTGCCGCGACAGGTAGGGGGTGTCATATTTATAAAGGGACGGGGATTTGTACGAAGTCCACTCCTTGGCTCCACCTCTGGGGGAGCTCCGCCGTAGGCGGTGAGGGGGTTCTGCCTCCCCCCTTATACTTGAGGGGGGAGGATGTCGCGGCTCTGCCGCGACAGGTAGGGGGTGCCATATTTGTGAACAGACGTGACAAAAAAGAGAGGACACAGGTCCTCTCTTTTTCTGGCGCAGAGACGGGGATTTGAACCCCGGGTAGACTTTTGACCTACACACGATTTCCAATCGTGCTCCTTAAGCCGCTCGGACATCTCTGCAAGCACCGTCTCTTATTTTACACGAAATCGAACAAAATTGCAACCGTTTTCTGTCCTTTTTCGCAGAAATCATAAAAAATCTTTTCCCGATCTTCTTTTTTGCCCCAAGCGGCTCTTACGGCGCATCCCGTCCTCCCCTTTTTCGAGAAGCGGAATTTCCTCCGCCCAACCGTCTCCTTCACACAATCGGAGGGTACCATGTCCGAGGTCATGTCTCACGAAAGCCGTCTTTCCTGCCCGTCGGGCGTCCGAAAAAAGGACCTCCGAAAGTGCGGAGGTCCCTTTCTCAGATGTCAAAGACGGCGCGTTACGCCTTGTTCGCGGAGCCGAGCACGTCGACGATCTTGTGCTTGACCATCTCCTTCATGTTGGCTCTTGCGTCGCCGAGGTACTGCCTCGGGTCGAAGTGGGAAGGAT
>CANQNB010000160.1 GCA_947625065.1 uncultured Clostridia bacterium
GATGAGGTCGGAGCCCAGGTTGGAGGTGAGGATGATGACGGTGTTCTTGAAGTCGACCGTGCGCCCCTGCGAGTCGGTGATCCGCCCGTCGTCGAGCACCTGCAGGAGAATGTTGAAGACGTCGGGGTGCGCCTTTTCGATCTCATCGAAGAGCACGATGGAGTAGGGACGCCGCCGCACCGCCTCGGTGAGTACGCCCCCCTCCTCGTAGCCGACATATCCCGGAGGGGCGCCGACGAGACGGGAGACGGAGAACTTCTCCATATACTCGCTCATGTCGATGCGGACGATATTCTTTTCGTCGTCGAAAAGGTTTTCGGCGAGGGACTTTGCGAGCTCGGTCTTGCCCACGCCCGTGGGACCGAGGAAGAGGAAGGAACCGATGGGACGGTTGGGGTCGGAGATGCCCGCGCGGGCGCGCAGGATCGCCTCGGAGACCTTGGAGACCGCCTCGTTCTGCCCCACCACGCGCTTGTGGAGGTCCTCTTCGAGGCGGAGCAGCTTGGCGCGCTCCCCCTCCTTGAGACGGGAGACGGGGATGCCCGTCCAGCGGGCGACGATCTTGTGGATCTCCTCCTCGGTGACTTCGTCCTGAAGGATGGCGTCGGCGCGCTCACTGACGCTCTTCTTCGCCGCCTCGAGCTGCTTTTGCAGTTCTGGAAGTTCGCCGTAGCGCAGGCGGGACGCCTTTTCGAGCTCCCCGCGCGCCATTGCCGATTCGATCTCTCCGCTGATGGCGTCGATCTTCTCCTTGAGCTCCTTTTCGGCGCGGATGGAGCGCTTTTCGTCCTCCCACTTCGTCTTCATCACGGTGAACGATTCCTTGCAGTCGGCGAGCTCCTTTCTGAGCGCCTCGAGGCGCGCCATGGAGAGGTTGTCCTGCTCCTTGGAGAGCGCCTTTTCCTCCACCTCGAGCTGGACGATCTTGCGGTTCAAGGCATCCATGTCCGAGGGCATGGAGTCGATCTCGGTGCGGATCATCGCCGCCGCCTCGTCGACGAGGTCGATCGCCTTGTCGGGGAGGA
Source organism: uncultured Clostridia bacterium (assembly GCA_947625065.1). Classification (GTDB taxonomy): domain Bacteria; phylum Bacillota; class Clostridia; order Christensenellales; family Borkfalkiaceae; genus Gallimonas. The sequence continues at coordinate 1,026 of CANQNB010000160.1, forward strand.
AGCGGTCGGTGATGTAGCGGTTGGAGAGGGTCGCGGCGGCAACGAGCGCGTCGTCGTGGATGCGCACGCCGTGGAAGATCTCGAAGCGTTCGCGCAGACCGCGCAGGATGGAGATCGTGTCCTCCACCGTGGGCTCGCCGACGAGGACGGGCTGGAAGCGGCGCTCGAGGGCGGCGTCCTTCTCGATATATTTGCGGTATTCGTCGAGGGTGGTCGCGCCGATACAGTGCAGCTCGCCGCGCGCGAGAAGGGGCTTTAAGAGGTTGCCCGCGTCCATCGCACCCTCTGTCTTCCCCGCCCCCACGACGGTGTGCAGTTCGTCGATGAAGAGGAGGATCCCGCCGTTCGAATCAGCGACCTCTTTGAGAACGGCTTTGAGGCGTTCCTCAAACTCCCCGCGGTACTTGGCGCCCGCAATGAGGGCACCCATGTCCAAGGCGAAGAGCGTTTTTCCCTTCAGACCCTCGGGAACGTCGCCACGGGCGATGCGCTGTGCGAGCCCCTCTGCGATGGCAGTTTTGCCGACGCCCGGCTCGCCGATGAGCACGGGGTTGTTCTTCGTCTTGCGGGAGAGGATGCGGATGACGTTGCGGATCTCCTCATCCCTGCCGATGACGGGTTCGAGCTTGTGCTCCATGGCGCGCTTGGTGAGATCGGCGCCGTACTTTTCGAGCGCCTCGTACGTCGTCTCGGGGTTGTCGCTCGTCACGCTCTGGCTTCCGCGCACCTCTTTGAGCCCTCGCAGAAACCGCTCCTTGGTCACGCCGAAGCGGCGGAAGAGATTTTGCAGGCGGGGCTCGGCGTTGTCGAACAGGCACAAAAAGAGATGCTCGACGGAGATGTATTCGTCCTTCATGCCCTCTGCGAGCTTCTCGCTCTCGCTGAGCGTGCGGGTGAGTTCGGCGGTCGGATAGACGTTTCCGGGGGCTGCGTTTGAGACATGGGGTAGCCGTTCGAGCTCTTCCCCCACCGCACGGGCAAGCCCTGCCCCGTCGACGCCCGCACGGTCGAGGATGCGGATGCAGAGCCCGTCACGGTCGAGGAGCGCGCCCGCAAGGTGGAGCGTGGAGAGCTCCGCATTGCCGTTTTCAACGGCGATCGACTGCGCGCTCTGAATGGCTTGAACAGATTTTTGCGTAAATTTCTGTGCGTCCATAAGAACCTCCCTTTGCGCGGCAGGGCCCCAAAAGGCACCGCCGCGGCATGTGGTTTGCTTCCATATTATACCGCGTTCGCGCGGCAGATAAACAATCGGGCGAAAAAGAAAACCGCCCTTCGCCCGAAAAAAGTTTTTCATCGGTGATTGAAAATCATTGACTTGCATTCAACGAATGTGCTATAATCAGATCAAGAATCAAAAAGGAGACGGTAAAATGAACGATTTTGTTTTCCAAAACACCACAAAAGTTTATTTCGGCAAGGATCAACTGAAAAATCTCGGTGCGGAGCTCAAAAAGTACGGACAAAGAGTCCTTCTCGTCTACGGCGG
>CANQNB010000161.1 GCA_947625065.1 uncultured Clostridia bacterium
AGGACGGAAAGAACATCGGTGTGCTCCTGCCCTACTCCGACAACCTGCGCTATGTCTCCGATTGGTACGCGCAGCTTTGGGCGGAATCGCTCGGCAAGAATGTCCGCCTCGACGGCACGCCCTGCCACGTCGGTCAGACCCCTGTCAAGGCGCTCGGCGTCACCGACCAGCACTCGCAGGTCCAGCTCTATACCGAGGGTCCGTTCGACAAGGTCGTGACCTTCCTCTCCGTCGGTTCCTATAAGGAAAAGACCCCCATCCCCTACGGCTGCAAGAATATCCCCGACGTTGCCTTCCTCGGCGGGCACACGATGGAGGAGCTCATCCGCGCGGAGAACAAGGCGACGGCGTATGCGCTCACCAAGGCGGGGCGGCTCAACTACACCGTCAATCTCCCCGAGATCAACGAATTCACGCTCGGCGAGCTGCTCTTCATGTTCGAACTGCAGACGGCGTACGCGGGCGCGATGTTCAACATCGACACCTTCAACCAGCCCGGCGTCGAAGCGGGCAAGAAGGCGACCTTCGCCCTGCTCGGCAAGCCCGGCTACGAGCTGCAAAGAAGCGATCTCGACAAGGCAGCTCCCGACCCCGAGTATATCGTCTGAAAACTTTTTGGGCATTGGAAAAGGGTGCCCGCGCAACCTGCGCGGGCACCCTTTGTGACGCTCGAGCCCCCTACCATGTCCGAGGTCCGGCACTCAAAATCATATTTTTAAGGGCGCGGCAGATCTGCCGCGCCCTTAAAATGCCTGAACGAATTACTCTTCGCCGAGCTCTTTGATCTCGACGTTGTACTTCTTCGAATCGCGGGGCGTCGCGGCGCGGACGAGCGTCCTGAGCGCCTTGGCGATCTTGCCCTGTTTGCCGATCACCTTGCCCATGTCCGAATCGGCGAGCAGCACCGTGACGTTGATCGCGTCCTCCGTCTCTTCGACCTTGTACTCGACCTTGTCCTTCTGCTCGGCGAATTGCCCGACGATATACTTGATGAGTTCCAACATCTTGTCTTCCTCCTTTTTTTAAGGTGTGTTTGCGGTAAGAGGAACCTGCGCCGCGGGCGTCCCCAAGGGGAAACGACGATGAGAGCGCAGGCAAGGCACAAAATTTGCGGCGGATCTTACTTCTTCTTTTTCTTGCCCTTGGTCTTGGACGGGGAAAGTTTGTCGCTCTTTTCGAGCGCGCCCGCCTTGACGAGGAGATTCTTCACCGTCTCGGTCGGCTGGACGCCCTTGGAGAGCCAATCCTTCGCCTTCTCCACATCGACGTCGAGTGTGACGGGCTCGGACTTGGGGTCGTAGAAGCCGACCTTGTCGATATACTCGCCCGTCGCCGCCTTGCGCGCGTCGACGACCACGATCCGGTAGACGGGGGACTTCTTGTCGCCCATTCTCACCAATCTCATTTTGACCATTGTATTTTACCTCCGAAAAAAATATCTATATTCACAAATTTTTGCTTGGCGCAAAAATTTCGTGAGCGAATGTGCTCCCCCTTGCTGTCCCCTTTGGGTAGAATTTCGCATTCTGCCGACCAGCCCAGTGGGCTGTCGGCGCGAAATTCGACGGCAATTGCCCATATGCACGGGCAATTGCTGACCGAGCGCGGGACTCTACCCGCGCGAGACAGTGGCGCATCGCGCCAAAAGGGGTTCGGAATACCAGCAGAACCCCCTCACCGCCTACGGCGGAGCTCCCCCTCAAGGTGGAGCCAAGGGGCGACGGGCATACCATGTCCGAGGGAGAGCCTCACGGAAATCAGAATGGCAGGCGCATCTTGCCCTTGCCGCTCTTCATGCGCTTCATGAGTTCCTTCGTCTGCTCGAACTGTTTGAGCAGCTGGTTGACCTCCTGCACCGAGGTGCCCGAGCCGAGCGCGATGCGGCGCTTGCGCGAGGAGTTGATGATCTGCGGGTTGTCCCGCTCCTTCGGGGTCATGGAGAGGATGACGGCACGGATGCGCTCGATGCGCTTCTCGTCGATGTCCCCCTCCTTGATGTTGAGCTTGCTCATGCCGGGCAGCATGCTCATGAGCGCGTTCGCCCCGCCCATCTTTTTGAGCGCCTCGAACTGGCTGAGATAGTCGGTGAGGGTGAAGGAATTCTCGCGCATTTTGCGCTCCATCTCCTTCGCCTGCTGCTCGCTGACTGCCTCCTGCGCCTTTTCGATGAGCGAAAGCACATCACCCATGCCCAAGATACGGCTCGCCATGCGCTCCGGATAGAAGGGCTCGAGGTCGGTGATCTTCTCCCCCACGCCGATGAATTTGATGGGCTTGCCCGTGACCGCCTTGATGGAGAGGCACGCGCCGCCGCGGGTGTCGCCGTCGAGCTTCGTGAGGATGACGCCCGTTACATTGAGCCTGCTGTTGAAGGTCTCGGCGACGTTGACGGCGTCCTGCCCCGTCATGGCGTCAACGGTGAGAAGGGTCTCGGTGACGTCGACGTTCTTTTGGATATTTTCGAGCTCCTGCATGAGCTTCTCGTCGATGTGAAGGCGACCTGCCGTATCGATGATGACGGTGTCGAAGCCCATCTTTCTGGCATAGTCGACCGCCTCTTTCGCCGTTCTGACGGGGTCCTGGGTC
>CANQNB010000162.1 GCA_947625065.1 uncultured Clostridia bacterium
TTACAATACCGATATATTGGAATTTGCGATTCCGCCAATTCAAATATCGGTATTAAGAGGGCAGGATATACCCTCCTCTTCAAATCAAAACTACATGAAAAAACTGTACGCCTCCTCAAAAGATATAAACTTGTTTGGCATACTCAGTATAACACATGGAAGAGGAGCATGTCAAGAGCAGAACAAAATTTTTACAAAAAAAACCGACCACGAAAAGGGACGGCAATGCCGTCCCTTTTCGTGAGGTTCGTGTGTCGTCCTGCCGACCGGGGTCATGACAGCAGAGAGCGGCTCACTCTTCGCTGATCCCCAAGAGATAATCCGCCGAGACATGAAAGAACTCATGGAGAGCCACGATGTAGCTCGCCTTCGGTTCGTTGATCCCGCGTTCCCAATAATCGATCGCCTTCTGGCTGACGCCGATCTGCTTTGCAAGTGCCGCCTGCGATAGTTTTCTTTCGAGGCGCAGTTCTTTGATCTGCTTTCCTATCATTTTACTATTATTATAGAAAAATTCTTCTTAAAACACTTGACAAAGAAGAATTCTTCTTATATAATCAATGATAGAAACTACAAAGGAGGTTGCAAATGTCAAGAAAAGGAAGGCTGAAGGTAAAAGGCAGAAGGTACACGTTCGGTTGCCCAATCATCAAGTTTGAAAAGAAATGTTTTGATTGGTTGTGCGCGGGTTCCGTTGTCACCACTGTGGATGACGGTTACGAAGTGACGGAAACAAAAATTCGTCATAAACGCCATATCGTGAAAAGAATTTATTTCAAACGTCCTTACGATTACGCGAAAAATTTCCTGTTTGGATTTACGGAATTTTTGAGCAACATCGTATCGTTCTTCCGCGTGCTGATGATCAACATGATCATTCCTGTCGCGATCGGTGCGATCATTCTGATGGTTCTCGTGCCGAAAAGCATCATCCTGGTCCTCGGAGCCTTTGTGGGCGTTTACGGCGGGCTCATCGCTCTCTCTTTTCTGTTGGCGGGACTCGGCTATTTATGGCGCAAAGTCTTCAAGCTCAGAGAGAAAACGGACGAGATACAGCTCGCAGGCGGCTATGCTCCCTGGTCCAACTATGAGGACGACAAATCTGCAGAGTTTCGCTACGTATAACCCCTGTTCGCGGGACACGCTCGGGCGGCAACGCATGGTTGCCGCCCGTATTTTTTGTAGATCTCTCGGGGCGTCATGGGATTCTCGAAAAAATAGTGAAACAAGACGTTTGGGGAAACGGCGGCGCCGTTCCACAGCGCAAACGGCACCCATATCGGGTGCCGTTTGGTGGTGGGAAGAATTGAAAAAGTAAAATGAATTTCAGGCTGTATTTGTCAAAGTGAATTTCCAACGGATCCTTTCGGCGAGAAAGTAAGCGCATTCGTATTTGTCCCGATCGGCAAAACTGTGTGCGTTTGCATAATCCGTCCAACAGACTTTTCCATCCTCAAAAAAGACGGACGTCTCGTCGATGAGGGGGTATTCATTCCCGATCGCCATGTGTCCGTATCCCTCGCAGAGATTGGTCTCGGGACTTCCCGTGAGTTCGAACAGCACTTCGCAGCTCCATGCGCCAAAACGGAGATAGAGTTTTTCTCCCTGCCGATCAATCTTTTTGACGTAGGCATCGTGAAGTCCCGCGGTGGCGTCGATGAGACCTTCGACGTCATCCTCATTTTTGAGGTCAAACCATTCGGGAACATGAATGTTGGCTTGGATCTCCTTGCAACGCTTTAGGGCATCGTCATCATCTTCGTGCCCCAAGAGCCAATCGTAGCCCTCGGTTTTCTCTTTTTTGACCCAATTTTCTGTTCTCGTGTCGAAGATAAAGACGTCGATGCGAATGCAGTGGCAGATGCTCGAAGTGAAGGGCACGCACTTGAGCTCTCGCCCCTCCCGATCGAAGACGAGCACTTCGGCGTAATTTTTATGGTCGTAAATCGCAAAGACGGCGGAATCGTACCATCCGTCTTTTTCCCTGATCCGTGCTATCACCATTGCCTCCGACGGTCATGATATAAGAGGGATTTCGACTCCGTTCAAAGCCATTTCGTGGACGGCTACGATGGTATCGAAATCCCGTTCCCCCGCCGAGATCGCAATGTCCATCGTGATATACTCCGCGCATGAGCCGTGGATCCCGTCGCAGTCGACACCCCGATAGACCTTCCCGTTCCCGCACCGCACGGCAGCGCCCACTGTGTGATGATACGCCGTCGTCAAAATTTTCTTTTAAGAGCGTAAGCGCGGTCTCGATCAACGCTTTATCGGCGTCATTCAACTCAAATCATTCCATAATTGATGCCATTATAGCATACCGATCGTGAGAAAAGCAAGTAAAAACGCGTGGAACATCCCCGAGTCCCCCATGAATGGCACTTTGGCGGATGCTTAACAAAAACGAGCGCACCACGAACAGCGTTGAACGGCTTTTCATAGGAACTCTGAAAAGCCATAGGTGGATTTTGCCGACACCCCAAGGGGTCCCCTCGGCAAAGCTTCGGCGCTTTGCGCCTCGCGCGAACCGATGGCTCGAACTGAATACCCATCCCACCACGAAAAGAGACACCCAGTTGGGTGTCCCTTTTCGTGGTGGGAAGAGGTGGATTCGAACCACCGAAGTCGTTGACGTCAGATTTACAGTCTGATCCATTTGGCCGCTCTGGAATCTTCCCATGTATATGCAATTTTCGTATGTTTCGGTGGAGCTGGTGACGGGAATTGAACCTGCAACCTGCTGATTACAAATCAGCTGCTCTGCCGATTGAGCTACA
>CANQNB010000163.1 GCA_947625065.1 uncultured Clostridia bacterium
CACACTGCCGGCTGAATTGCTTGATGTCGTTTTCCGTTACCATAGTATCTCTCTTTTCTGTTGAATTTTTAAGGGGTCTCTTCGCTTCCGCCGTCGCCGCTGTCTTCGCCGCCGCCCTTACGGATGGAATCATAATAGTCGGAGATGTAGCCTTTCAGGTCGTCGGGGATGTCGTCATCCGAGCCGAGACGGTCGAGCGCACCGTCGTACGCGTCGCTGTAGCGGTCGCCGTAATAGGTGTTGCCGTCGACGATCTGCGAGTTCTCCGCGTGCGTCCCGCCGCCGTCGGAGTCGGTGTTGTTGGGGTCGGGGGGACCGTTGTGATTGTCATTGGGACCGGGACGGTCGCTATTGGGACCGGGCTTGTCGCCCGAGGTAGAATCGTCAACGATCGCATCTTCCTGCGGCGCCGCCTCCTCGGGGTCGGCAGAGTAGAGTGCGATGATGGTGGTGTTCTTTGTGAAGGGACCGTCCGCGCGGTAGCGGGTCGTCACGCCGTCCGACCAGCCGATGAAGTAATAACTTGCCCCATCGAGCGCATAGATGGCGGGAGCCGATTCCCCTTCGCCGAGTTCATAAACGGTCTCCTCGAAGGTCTCGGGAGTGTTCCATTCGTCGTCCCACAGGCAGAGCTTGCCGCCCGTCTCCTGCTGCACCGAATAGGTGACGGTGTAGACCGTCTTCTGCTCGGGCTGGGTATTGCTGAGCAGCTGCATACCGCTCGGGATGACGCCCGCGCTGTAGAGGGAGCCGACTGCGGTGGAGCCGAATCCGACCGCAAGGGCGACGGAGAGGGCGACGCACAGTCCCGCGGAGAGGGCGATCTTGACCATCTGCCCCGCCGAGCCGAGGGCGCGCCGGGCGTCCTCGCGCTGCATGCGGGCGATGTACGAATCGTCCCCTTCGAGCTGGGTCATGGTGAGGATACGTTCTTCGAGACCGAGCGCATCGACACGGGTAGCGACCGTTCTTGCCGTCGGCTTGAATTTTACGAAGTAGAGGATGGGCGTCACAGCCGCGGTGACTGCGGCAAAGAGCGCGATGCCGACCCAAAGTCCTGCCTTAAAGCCGAAAAACCAAGAAAGGAGTATACAGAGTGCCATTGCGACGCTTCCGCAGACGAGCCCGAGGAAGAGAGATTTCAGGATCCCTTCCCAGACGATCTTTGCGCGGTACTTCTTTAACAGATTCGCCATTACAATTTATCCTCCTTTTTTGTTGATTTTGATTTGTTTTTCTTATTATAGCACATTTTTGCCGTTATGGCAACTGATTGAACTGCTCCTCCGAAACACCGTAGGCGATCTTTGCGGAATGCACGTCGGTGAGCAGCCACGACATGCTGTCCATCATGGAGAAGAGCTCGAAACGGGTCATCTCGCAATAGATGGTCTGCTCGTCGGTCCACCCCGTGAAGTTGTTTGCGTTGATCTTCACGACGGTGTTGGGAAGCCACAGCTTGGTGAGGGCGGTGCAGCCCGTGAAGGTGTTCGCACCGTACTCGATCACGCCCGCGGGCATCTTGACGCTGGAGAGCGAAGTGCAGTTCTGGAAGACGGTCGCGGGGAACGCCATCTCATAGGTGTTGTTGAAGACGACGCTCGTAAGGTCGGCACATTCGCTGAACATCGCCGAGTTGAGCTTGGTGACGCTCTCGGGGATGACGAGGCTTGTGAGCTTGCTCGCCTTGAAAGCGCTCGCCCCGATCGTCTCAAGCTGATCGCCGAATTCGAGGGTGGTGAGACCCGAGCTCTCGAACGCGTTCGCCCCGATGGTCTTGAGCCCCGTGAGCTTGTTTCCGACGGTCGTGAGTGCGGTGCAGCCCTTGAATGCGCTCGCCCCGATCGACTCCAGCGTTTCGGGAAGCTCGATGGTCGTGAGCGCGTCGCTGTTCTGGAACGCATAGTCCTCGATCGTCGTGAGTTCACCCTCGAACTTGACAGTCGTCAGGTTCTCGGCTTTGTAGACGAGGTACTTGGGTACCGTGGCGCCCTTGAACGTGAGGGTCGTGACGCCGCTGCCGGTGAAAGGAGCGCTGCTCGCGCTCGTGACACCCGTCGTGAGTGCCTTGGGAAGGGTGAGCTCTTTGAGGAGAGGGGTATCGCGGAAGGCGTTGCTTCCGATCGTCGCCACCGTGTCGGGGATGGTGACCGAAGTGAGCTTGGTGCATCCGTCGAAGAAGTAGGAGTAGATCTTCGTCATGCCTTGGGGAAGGACGACCTCTTCGACTTCGGCGCCCTGGAAGGTGTACATTCTTTCGCTCAGTTCGCCGTCGCCGAGGAAGGTGACCTTTTTGATCTTGGTATTCGCAAACACATAGGCGTAAGGGAAGGTCGCATTTGCGGGAACGGTGAGTTCGTCGGACACGGTGCCCTCGAAAGCATGCCCGCGGAAGAAGTAGCTGCCCGTTGTGGGGAGCACGATCTCCTTGATGTTGGCATTATAGAAGGTGTACGCCGGAATCTCGGTGAGCCCTTCGGGAAGGACGACCTTCTCCGCTTCGACGTCGCGGAAGGAGTATTCGCCGAGCGCATAGCCGGTCGGCACCGTGATGACGCCGTTCTCATCCTTCGCGCTGTCAAGCACTCTGAAAACGGTGGACCCGCTGAGTGCAAAGCCCTCCTGGACCGTGAGCGCCTGCTCAAAGTCGATGTCGCAGCCGTCGAAGGCGAAGACGCTCAGGCTGACGACCGATTTGAGATCGGGGCTCTTGAAGGCGGTGCGGGCGAACGCATAATCGTCGATGGAGACGACCTTGCTGATGTCGATGTTCTCCTCGCTGAGCTTGGAGCAGCCGTTGAACACGTTGATGCCGATGGACGTGACGCCTGCGGGAAGGGTGAGCCCTTCGAGCGAGGAGCAGCCGTCAAAGGTGTAGCTGCCGAGGCTCGTGAGACCGGTGGGAAGGGTCACGCTCTTCAGCTTCGTGTTGCCTGCAAAGGTGTAGTTGGGAAGCGCCGTGCCTGCGTAGCTCGAGAGGTCAAAGTTCTCGGTGCTCGTGTTCTGGAAGACGTTGGCCCCGAGATAGGCGACGGATGCGGGAAGCCGGAAGGTCCCCTCTCCATCTGCCTCGCTCGTGCGGATCGCCGTGCCCGTGAGCGAATAGTTGTGAAGGTTGGTGACGTGGTCGAGCCCTTCGATCGTAGTGAGCTTGGTGCATCCGTTGAAGGCATACGTGCCGATGTCAACGAGACCGTCGGGCAGGATCACCTTTTCGAGGGAGCTGCAGCCGCGGAACATGTAGGTGCTGTTGTTGCTCCACGAACCGCTCGAGCTCTGGGTGGGCGCCTTGACGAGATTGGTCTTGACGTCGTAGGAGCCGCCGAGGTACAGAAGTGCGGTCAGAGGAGACAGGTCGAGGGGCTCAAATGTGCCGTCCTCGTTCTTTGCGGAGCCCTTGAGGGAGGTGCAGCCGTCGAAGGCGTAGGAGCCGATGTATTTGAGCGACCCTGCGTTGGTGAAGTCGACCGTTTCGAGGGCGGTGCACCCCTCTGCGAAGGAGGTGTTCACTGCGCTCTCGCCGAATCCCTCCGCAAAGGAGATGGACTTCAGGTTGGTGCAGTTCTCAAAGACGTAGAGCGAAAGGTTTGCCGTCGCCGTGGGCGATGCCGTGCTCGAGTACTGCCTTATCGTGACGGCGGGGATGACGATGCTCTCGATGCCCGAGCCGCAGAAGGCGCTGTTGCCGATGTTCCTGATGCCGCCCCACTCCGCGATCTCCCTGAGGGAGGTGCAGTATGCGAGGGCGCCGTTGTTGAGGTAGACGTCGCGGGTCTTCGGGAAGGAGAGCGAAGTGATCTTCGTGTTCGCGAAGGGGCTGACGGACGTTGTTGAGTCGGGCTTCAATTCCGACGTGCTCGTATTGCCCGTGATGTAGAGCCCGTTGGAGCCGCTGTCTGCAAAGTTGACGGTGGCGAGCACTGCGCAGTCGGCAAAGGCGCCCGCTTTGATCTCCTTGACGCACTCGGGCAGGTCGATGGAGGAGATGCCGGTGCCGCGGAAGCTGTCGGTATCGAGGGTGGCGCACTTGGAGCCGCTCGCGAAGGTGATGCTCGTGATGTTGGAGCAGTTGTAGAATGCCTTGCTCGACACCGTCGTCACCCCTGCGGGGATGATGACCTCGGTGAGCCCCTTGCAGCCTTCGAACGCGCTGCTCTTGAGATCCTTGAGGGAGGAGGGCAGGTTGCTCGAGCTGAGCGTGAGGGAGGCGCAGTCCTTGAAGGCGCTGCCGTTGATCGTCGTGAGGGACGCGGGCAAGGTGACGGGTCCGCCGACGCTTCCGAAGAGGGTGCAGCCCGAGAACGCGCCGGTGTTGATCGTCTTGAGCCCTGCGGGGAAGACGACCGTGGTGAGCTGCGCGCAGTCACGGAAGGTGTACGTTCCCGTATCCGTGAGGGCGGACGGGAGGGTCACGGAGGTGAGCGACGCACAGTTATCAAAGAAGTAGTTGCCGAGCGTCGTCAGGGTGTTGGAGAAGGTGACGTTCCGAAGGGACGTGCAGTCCTCGAAGATGTAGTTGCCCGTCTTTGTGAAGCCGCTCGCCGAGGCCGGCAGTTTCGCCGTCGTGAGCGAGGAGCAGCCGCTGAAGACGTAGTTGCCCATCGTCGTGAACTTGTTGCAAGCGGAGAGGTCGACCTCCCCGAGCTCGGTGCAGCCCTGGAAGGCATAGCCGCCGATGGTCGTGAGCGCCGCGGGGAACTTGACCGTTTCAAGCGCCGGGCACTTGTAGAAGGCGTAGTCGCCGATCTTCGCGAGGGCGGTGCAGCCCGACATGTCGACGGAGCTGAGGGAAGAGCACCCCTGGAAGACGCCCGTGGTCGACTTCCCGACGGCGAGCTCTTTGAGCGACTTGGCGTTGCTCAGGTTGATCGACGTAAGGGAGGTGCAGTTGAGGAACGCCCCTGCCCCGATCGTGCTGAGGGAGCTGCCCGATCGGGG
>CANQNB010000164.1 GCA_947625065.1 uncultured Clostridia bacterium
ACATCCCCGAATACAGTTCGTATGACGGCGCGGTCTACCAGACGACGGACGGCGTCGGCACCAAGCTTGTGTACGTGCCCGTCGCCTATGCCGGGAAGTTCACCGTCATGCCCGGCACCGACTCCATCCCCGGCAACGCCTTCTACATGGTGAAGGAGGTCACCGAAGTCGTCCTTCCCTCGAGCGTCGTCAGCGTGGAGACGGAGGCATTCCGGAATTGCAGCGCCATCCAGCGCATCGTCTTCCTCGACACGGCGGAAGGGGAGGAGGCACAGCCTCTCGACATCAGCGACAACGCGTTTTACAGCCTCTCCGCCCTCACCGAACTCGTCCTCCCCGCAAGGCTGACGAAGTTCAGCTCCGCGAGCGTCTATCTGTGCAGCCAGCTCGCCAACATCCGCATCGGCACCGACAAGGGGGAAGGCACGCTCGGGCAGTACACCTCCATCGACGGCATGCTCTGCAAGGTCATCGACGGCGGTCTCGAACTCACCTACATCGGCAGGGGACGGACTTCCCTCGACCTCTCGACGAGATTCGTCTCCATCGGCGAAGGCGCCTTCGGCGTCATCACGGGCGCGGACGGCAAGGTCGTCGGCTCTGCCACGGGCAACTCGACCATCGAGACGGTCGTGATTCCCGGCTCCGTCACCCACATCGGCAGGAGCGCCTTCCGCGGCGGCACGAAGATCAGCACCCTGACCTTCCTCGGCACCTCGACGAACGAGCCCCTCATCATCGAAGACTACGCCTTCTACGGCGTGGGCACGTCGGGCAATTACCTCAAAGAGGTCACCCTGCCCGCCAATTTGCAGAACCTCGGCGCGCGTGCGTTCGGCGGCATCGAGCGCCTCACCAAGGTCAATGTCGAGAGCGCCAACCCGCAGTTCAGCGACGGCGCGTTCGCCTCGACGTCCGATACCTACTACGTCACCAATGTCTACCTCGGCAAGGAAGTCACCGACCTCAACATCCCCGGTGTCTTCGGCCCCAACGTCAAGGCAGTGGAAGTGCACAAGGAGAACGACAACTTCACCGCCCTTGAGGACGGCGTCCTCTACAACAAAGCGGTGACCTCCATCCGCTTCTACCCCTCCAACAGGGACACGACCGAATATGAGACCCCCGAGACCCTCGAGGAGATCCCTGCCAACACCTTCACCAACTTCGAACGTCTCACCAAGATCACGATCGGCAAGAACGTGCAGACGATCGGCGACAGGGCGTTCTATCAGTGCGTCAACCTCAGAGACATCGTCTTCGAGCCGGACGGCGAAAAGCCGCTCACCATCGGCGCGGAAGCCTTCTCTTCCACCAACTCCGTCGAAGCCACGCAGGTCAAGCTCAAGTCCATCGATCTGCCCGACCGCACGACGGTGATCGGCGAATCGGCATTCAGCAACATGTCGTCCCTCACCTCCTTCACGATGCCCTCGACCCTCGAACAGTTCGGCGGCATCGGCGAAAAGGCGACCGTGCTCGACGGCTCCTCGAATGTGACGGCGATCAACGTCAGAAAGGTGGAGGGCAAGACGGCGAACTGGTACTCTCAGGACGGCATCCTCTATCGCTGCAACGAGAAGGGCGAAGCGACGGCGATCGCCTTCGCACCCATCCAGTGCGCAGTCACTTCCATCGTTGTCCCCGGCACCGTCCGTGTCATCTGGGAGGGCGCATTCGCCTCCAACCGTTCGATCAAGAAGATCACCTTCGCCGAGCGCGCGAAGGACGAAGAGGGCAACCCCATCCCGCTCGAGATCCGTTCTCTTGCGTTCGATGTCTGCACCTCCCTCGAGACGATCGACCTTCCCGAGGGGATCGAAGAGATCGCCGACCAGGCATTCTACTACTGCCGCGGTCTGCAATCGATCTCCATTCCCGCCTCGGTGAAGCGCATCGGCGTCGCCGCATTCATGTGGTGCGAGGCGCTCACGAGCATCACCTTCCCCGAGAAGATGGACGGCGAGCTTGAGATCGCCGACGCGGATAAGATCCTGATCGGCACCCAGATGAGCGGTCCTTACGGCGCCTTCTACGGCGATAAGATGCTCGAAAGCATCAAGTTCCCCGAAGGACTCGTCAAAGTCGGCACCATGGCGTTCAAGGGCTGCGTCTCCCTTGCAAAGGTGGAGTTCCCCGCGAGCCTCCTTTCGATCGGGGCGGATGCGTTCGCCGCATCGAGCGGCGAACACGGCGGCATCTCGGGCAAACTGGGTCTGCAGACGGTCACCTTCGCGCCCGACAGCAAGCTCCAATACATCTACGACTACGCATTCTATTATTGCGAGAACCTCACCTCCATCAAGCTGCCCGACAGCGTGATCCAGATCTACGACCACGCGTTCAGCTATACGGGGCTCACCTCCATCGATCTGCCCAAGAGCCTTGTCTCGCTCGGTCAGGCAGCCGGCAGCTCCATCACAGGGTGGAAGGCTTACACCGGATGGAACTACGGCAACGTCTTCGCCAACACCCCTCTCGAACACGTGACGTTCGGCGATAGCCTCGTCAACATCGGCAGCGGCGTCTTTGCAGGCACCCTCATCGACGAGGTCAGTCTCCCGAAGACGATCAAGAACATCTACCAGGCGGCGTTCTCCACCCTTCCCACGCTGAAGAGCGTGAAGTTCGCAGACGGCACCGTCCTCGCCGACGGCAGCGCCACCGACCCGTCCCTTCCCAAGAACGTCTTTCTCAACTGCACCAATCTGCAGACGGTCGACTTCGGCAAGGGCAGCATCATCAAGATCATCGGCGACTCCGCCTTCAGCGGCTGCTCCTCGCTCGAATCCATCACCATCCCCGCGAGCACGGTGACCATCCAGAGCAATGCGTTTGCGCTCTGCACCCACCTTGCGACCATCGAATGGGAAAAGGACGAGAAAGGCGAACTCAAAGAGAGCAACCTTGCCTCCGTCGGCACGAGCGGCGCGACCGCGGTGACCAACGTCTTCCGCAAGGCTCCCGTCGAAAAGATCGTCTTCCCCGCATCGACGAGCAGCATCACCCTGCAGATGGGTATCTTCAACCAGTGCCCCAACCTGCACGAAATCTACTTCTCCAAGAGCATCGCGACGGTCGGCGGCGCCTTCAAGGGCTGCACGTCGCTGACGTTCATCACCGTTGACCCCGAGAACAAGTCCTTCTCCTCCAAGGAAGGCGAAAAGCTCCTCTTCGACAAGAATGGCGAATCCATCTACCTCGTTTACAGCGAGCTCGGAGAAGAGGGGATCACCATCAAGGCGGGCGCGAGCACGATCGGCGCAGGCGCCTTCGCAGGTCAGGTCAACATCAAAAAGATCATCATCCCGAGGACGGTCACGACCATCGACGCGAACG
>CANQNB010000165.1 GCA_947625065.1 uncultured Clostridia bacterium
ATGAGCCGACTGCTCTAACCACTGCGCTAAAGGCCCACGTGAACGCCGTCGCATCGCAATGCTTGTTTATCATAGTATAATTGCTCGCAAATGTCAAGTGTTTTTTGCCCATTTTGGCGAATTTTTTTTCGAAGGAAGAAAATGTTTTCTTTCACCCCCTGCGGGAGGCGCAGGACGGGGAAAGCGCCCCCTTTTGCGAGGGGGCGCGGTGATTTACTTCCTGCGGGTGCGGATGACGTGTCCGCCCGTGATCGCGATCATCTTGACTGCTTCGAGGGAGAAGTCGTCCCCTTCGACGACGAGAGGCTTGTTGAGCCTGCCGCGTGCGAGCACCTTGACGAACGTCACCTTTTTGTTGAAGTACGGGATGCGCTTTTTGAGCTCTGCGAGGGTGACCTTTTCGCCGCTCTCGAAGTATTCGCCGAGCGTATCAACGTTGACGATGCCCGTCTTTTGCTTGTTGGCGACCCGCTCGCTCACCTCGATGAGCGTCTTGGCTTGCTCGTCCTGCATGAGCGCGTTGACCTCGGACGCCGCCACCTCGCCGCGCAACTCCTCCTCGGGCAGGCGGTACTCCTCGGGCACGTCCTCGGGGACGATCACGGGGCTTGGAACGACGTCTGCGGGCGTCTCGTCCTCTGCCTGTTGCTCGGTCTGCTGCCCGGTCGGTTCGGTCGGCTCCTCGTCGGGAACGGGCTCGGGCTCGGAGACGGGCTCCTCTTCAAAAGCAGGCTCGGGCTCAACGGCGGGCTCCTCTTCAAAAGCAGGCTCGGGCTCAACGACGGGTTCCTCTTCAAAGGCGGGCTCGGAGACAGAGATCGCTTCCTCCTCTTCTACGGATTCCTCCGTTTCCTCAACAGGCTCCTGTGTTTCTTCGACAGGCTCCTGTGTTTCGTCGTTAGGCTCGTCTATTTCGTCAGTAGATTCTTCTGGTGTTTCGACAAGCTCCTCCGTTTCTTCTGCGAGCTCCTCCGTTTCGTCGACAGATTCCTCTACCAAAACGGTGACGGGGATGAGCTCCTCTTCGGGCGCTTCCGCGGGCTCCTCCTCGGACATGGTAGGCTCGTCCGCTGTGAGCGTCTGCACGACGATGAGCGTCTCCTCTTCTTCCTGCTCGTCCTCAATGACGGGCTCGGGCTCGATGACGGGTTCTTCCTCGACGACAGGCTCTTCCTCGACAACAGGCTCCTCTTCGACGACGGGTTCTTCCTCGATGACAGACTCCTCTTCGATGACAGGTTCGTCCTCGACGACGGGTTTTCCCTCGACGACAGGCTCTTCCTCGACGACAGGCTCCTCTTCGACGACAGGTTCGTCCTCGACGACAGGCTCCTCTTCGACGACAGGCTCCTCTTCGACGACAGGTTCGTCCTCGACGACGGGTTCTTCTTCGATGACGGGTTCCTCTTCGATGACAGACTCCTCTTCGACGACAGGCTCTTCCTCGACAACAGGTTCCTCTTCGACAACAGGCTCGTCCTCGATGACAGACTCCTCTTCGACGACAGGCTCCTCGTCAACGATAGGCTCTCCTTCAACGACGGGTTCCTCTTCGACGACGGGCTCCTCTTCGGTCGGCTCGGTCAGGGTGATGACGGGGCGCGGCGCCTCGCTGTCCTCCTCGGGCTCGGGCAGGTCGAAGATCGTGAGCTGCTCGTAGGGCTCCTCCTCGACGGGCGGCTCCTCCGGCGTCTCCTCGGGCTCGGGCAGATCGAAGATCGTGAGCTGTTCATACGGCTCTTCTTCGGGCTCGTCCTCGGGCTCTTCTTCGAACTCCTCTTCGGGTTCTTCTTCGGGTTCTTCTTCGAACTCCTCTTCGGGCTCCTCTTCGGATTCTTCTTCGAACTCCTCTTCCGATTCCTCTTCGAAATCTTCTTCTCCGCTTTCCTCCTCGGGTTCCTCCTCTATGGGCTCCTCGGGCGCAACCTCAACGGGCTCCTGCGGGGTCTCGACGGGCGCGGACTGCGCCTTGGGCTTGCGGTAGAGCACGTAGAGCAGCACGCCGATCGCCACCGCGCCGAGCACGATGAGGACGCCGAGCACGATGCTGACGACGATTGCGCCGCCGGGGATGAGCACGACGAGGAGGCTCATGGGCGCGAGGGAGAGGGTCGCCGCGCGGTTCCTTTCTGCACGGCGGTACACCTTTGCCGCGAGCAGAACGATGACGACAAGTTCGATGAGCAGCAGGAAGGTGAGGACGAAGATGAGCCACCAGAGGTTGAGTTCGCCTTCGCCATAGACATAGAATTGGGAGAAATGGGTGGTCTCGAACACCAGATAGCCGTCCTTGATGCGCGTCGGCAGCAGCTCGTGTGCGCCGTCTTCCCCGAAGGAAATGACCTGCGCGCCCACGACCTTTTTGAGCTGTTCGGGGAGGAGGATCCTGACGAGGTAGGTGCCGCGGAAGGTTTCCCCCTCGAGGGAGACCGTGAGCGTGAGGCGGTAGACTTTGCCGCCGATCTGAGCAGAACCTGAGGGCGCGTCGGTGGAGGAAGCGAACTGCGGGCGGGCATCGGGGGAGATCCCCTCTTCATTTTCGATGATGCCCCAGATCTCATCGCTGCCCTCGGGATAGGCGCCCGTGCCGTCCGTCGTGACCCCTTTGGAGACGGCGATTGCGGACATGGTACCAAGCGCCGCCGTCCCTTCGCCGTAAAAGGCGCGCACTTCCCTCTCCGCCTTCTCCCTTGCTTCGGCGGGGGAAAGGGACTTGTCGGGCGTGACGCCGAGGACGGCTTTTTGTGCCTTGTCGCACTGTGCGCGGAGCCCCTCTTCGCCGTCGCGGTAGCGGACGAAGGCGTTTGCTACCGCCCCGTCGCACAGTTCTTGCAGCGACGAAGTAAGCTCCGCTTTGAGGCGGGCGATGCCGACTTCCACCTCTGCCCAGTCACTCAGGCTGCCGAGCTCTGTTGTCTTCTCCTGCAGCCCCTCTCCTTCCCCGCGCTCGTAGGCGGGCAGGAAGGTGAGCGCGTTCACGGCGTCGGTGTATTGCGCGACGATCTCCCCTGCGAGTTCCTCCTCTTCGGAGGCAAGGGCGGCGATGGCGGCGAGAGTCTCTGCGCGCTTCCCCTCAAAGGTCCCCTTTTCGACCTCATCGGAAAGGCGGTCGCCGAAGGTCGCGTACTGCCCCTTGAATGCGCCGTCGAGATAGGCGCGCACGTCGGGCGCAGCCTCTTTGTATGCGGCGAGCGCGGAGGACGAGGAGACGGCGTCGGAAGCGGTCACGTCGGCAAAGGCGCGGTCGCTCCAGTTTGCGCCGTCGAGAAGGCGCTGCCCCGCGACGCCGATGAGCTTTTCGCCGATGAGGGCGAGGATGTCAAATGCCTGTCCGTCGGCGAATTTTGCATAGCCTGTCTCGGGCATGGGTGCCTCGGCAAGCGTCTGTGCACGGCGGATCCCGTCGCTCAGGATCGCCGAGGCGGCTTCGGAATCCTCGGCAAGGCGCGAGGAGGTGAGGATGCGGTCGGCGGAGAACGCGAGAAGGTGGAGGACGGCGGAATAGGTCGCGGCGGCGTCCGTTGCGGCGGAGGCAAGTTCCTCCGCCTTTGCCTCGATCTCGCCAAGCGCGGCGTGGGCGGGATAGGCTTCTGCCACGGCGGCCAAATAGACTTCGAGAACGGCGGCGGGGAGCCCTGCGACGCTGCTCATCACCTCCGAGGTGACGGCGACGATGTCCCCCTCCCCCGCGATGGACGAGAGGATGCCCTTCTGCATCTCAGAGAGCATGCCGTCAATGCCCAAATTGGCGCCCTCCGTCTGATAGGAAGCGAGCGCGCGCTCGGCGTGATTTTGCAGTAATTTTTTCTCTTCGGAGACGAGGACCTCGGACATGGTATCCCTCTTTTCTGCCGTGAGGGATGCGAGCGCCTCCGAAAGCTCCTCTGCGGGGCAGGTAAGCTGCGCGGCATACAGACGCAGGGCAGCCTGTGCGAGCGCGGCGATCTGCTCGCCGAGCACGCGCTCATACTCGGTTCCCGCCCCCTCCAGCGCGGCGTAACCCGCCTGCAACTCGGAGGCAAGCCGTTCGCCGAGCTGCTGCCCGGAGGCGAGCCCGTCGTGGAAGGTCTTCAGCTGATTTTTATAGGACGCGAGGGTGACGTGCGCGTCGGCAGCCCCCTCGAGCTGTGCCAAAGTCGCATCGGTCCGTTCGCCCTCAAAGGTCACGCCGGCGATGCGCTCTGCCGCCTCCTGCGCGAAACTCTCATACTGCGCCGCCTGTGCGGTCGCGTAGGCACGGTAGACGGAGAGGAGGACATCGAACATGGCGTCGCGCTTTTCCGCATCCGTCCTTGCATTCTGGACGGGAGAAAGGTCGTAGCTCTGACCGAGCGCGGCGGCGTAGGCACCCACGACGGCTTGGGCAAAGGCGTCTCTCACCGTGAGGAGCCCCTCGCGCGCGCCCTCGAGGCTGTTGCGGGTGGTCTCCTTCACTCCGGTGCGAACGGTCTGCGCGGCATCCTCGGTCGCAGCCGTCACGTCCTCCTTCTTCACCTGTGCGAGGCGGGAGGCGGTGTAAGAGGCGAGCTCGGCGGCAAGGGTCTTTTGGAGCCCCTCGATCTCGGCGAGGGCGATGATGTCCTCGAGGCTGTCGATGCCGTCCTCCTTCGCCTCGGCGATGGCGGCGAGTTTAGCATTGCAATAGTCCTCTTGGGAGGGGTCGGAATTTTCGCCCGCGGCATCATAGGCTTGATAGGTGACCGCCTTGACGGGCTCGGCGGCAGAGGTGCGCGCCGCCTCGAGCTGTGCGAGAAGCCCCTCGTCCCCCTCATAGTCGGCAAATGCCGCTCCGATCTGTGCGAGCGCCGCCGCCCGCGCGCTCTCCACGGCTGCCTTGTGCAGATAGTCGTCGATCTTGAGAGCGAAGTTGTTGGCGCCGAGCGTGTTGGCATAGGATTCCGCCTGCGCCGCGTAGTACGTTTTGACCTCCTCGCTGAGGGAGGCGAACTCCTCCTTCGCGGCGGAGAGCAGGTCTTGGGAGGTGCCCGCGACCCCGTCGAGTTCGCCGCCGAGGGGGGCAAATTCTGCCAAGAAGTGCTCATAGTCGAGGCGCATCAGTTCGGATGCGGCGGTCTGAATGAGTTGGTCGATCGCAGCTTCCGCCTCGCCGATCGTCTCCCCGCTTGCCTCGCCGATCTCGTTAAGGTAGCGCGCGGCGGACGCCGAGAGGGTCTCCAAAGGCTTGTGCACGGCGAGCGCGGCTTGGACGGAATTCTTTCCATAGACACGATAGAGGGCTACCATGCCCGCGAGAGAGGCTTTCGTTTTATCTTCGGAGGTCTCGATCTCGCCATAGAGGGCGGGGAGCTCGTCCTCGCCGGGCGCGAGGTCGCCCTTGTCTGCGGCGAGCCCGTCGAAGTAGGAGCGCACGGCAAATTTTTGCACCGCGACGGCGTAGATCCCGTCGAGGCTGTCCTCTGCTTTTTGAAGGGCGGCGTCGGTGTTGCCCTCGAGGAGAGTGCCCTCTGCGCTCTCCTTCGCAGCGGTGAGAAGCTCGGACAGGGGTGCGGAGGGCGAGGGGTATTTCTCCCCGAAATGGCGGTCGAGACGGGAGCAGGTGTACGCGACATACAGCGCGCGACGCCCTTCGTAGCCCGCGGCACGCTTGCCCTCCACGTCCGATGCCTCGCCGACGGCTTGGATGCCGCCGTCACGCACACCGCGCAGTGTCTCGTCGGAGAGGTCCTCGAAGTACTCCTCGATGAGAAGTTTCCCGTTGACGTCCTCCACCGCCGCGTCGATCTCTCTCTCCGCCGCGGCGAGCATGTCGGCGTAAGCGCCGCTGCCGAGGGTGACCCCTTCCGCCGCCGCCTTGCCCTTTTGGGCGAAGTCGCCCTTGTCGGTTGCCCCGGAGTCCCTTTCGAGTGCGTCGATCGCGCGCGCGGCATACCGCTGATAGAGACGGAGCATGCCGCCGTAGGCAGCCGCAGCCTTTTGGGAGAATCCGGCTTGCCCGACCTCCCCGTAGATCCCGGAAAGAAGAGCTTCCTCGGGCGCGAGATCTGCTTTGTCGCGCACGAGCCCGTCGTAATAGAAGCGCACGGCGAATGTCTGCACCGCGCTGTAATAGATGCCGCTAATGCGGGTCTCCGCCGCCTCGAATCCGCCCGAAAGGGTCTCCCCTTCGATGGAGGAGAGCGCTTCGCGATAGAGAGCGTTGAGCCCTTCGGAGGGTACCATGTCTGCGTAGAGCCCTTCGAAATGCTCTGTCAGGAGCAATTTTGCGAGCGACGTGCAGAGGGAGAGTTTCCCCTGTTCCGCCGCCGCAGCGCGCGCCGTTTGAGGCTCGGGGTCGGAGGACGCCGCCTCCACTTCTTCGAAGGCGGTATGCAGCGTTTGAAGCAGCTGCGCGCCGTGCTCCTCCGTCAGACCGCTTGCGCAGAGCTTGCCCTCTGCCTCGGTGAACAGCCCGTTATAATAGGTTTGGATGGTGCACAGGACCTGCGCTTCCGCGACGATCACGTCGATGTCCTTTTCGAGGAGGAAGAGCGCCTCCTTGGAGGGAGCGGCGGGGTAGACGACGGCGTCGAGCCGCCCCTGTTCGCGGGCGAGGAGGTCTTCGAACCCCTCTTCCCCGAGGATGGGACCCATCGCGGAGAGGGCGTAGGCGCGGTAGAGCATGAGCATTGCGGCGTAGGCGGCGTTCTCCTTTTCCCCCTCCTCCGCCTCGGTGATGTGCCGCCTTGCCTCCTCCACGGTTTGGGGAGAAAGGGCGGCGAAGGGCTCGGAGCGCAGGGAGCGGTAGGCTTCGAGCAGCATGACCGCCCGCCCCTCGATGACGAGGAGGTCGATCTCCGCAAGGGTGCCGCGCGCTTTGATGAGCTCGTTATACTCCCGCCAGACCGTTTGGAGCGCACCGCCCGCGGCGCCGCTCTCCGAGAGACCGAAGTGCCCGAGCGCATAGCCGCGCGCATCCCTCAGACGGAAATCCGCCACGGCGCGCGCCTGTCCGATGACCTTGCCGTGCGCCTCTTCGAGGGTTTCCTGCACGAGCGCGGCGGCAGAGGTGACTTCCTCCGCGGTGATGAGCTCGCCCATCGTCGTGCGGATGTGTTCCTCCATCCCTGCGTAAGCGGCGTCCGCCTCACGGATGCGCTCGAGCTGGGCGAGGTAGTTCTCCTCCCGTTCGTCGATCACCGTCCCGATAATGTCGTCGTACAGCGTGTGCCACTCGCCGGCAAAGGCGCCGGGGAGGGAGCTCTTGACTTCGGCGAGCTTTTCGAGCATGGAGGGGAAGGCGCGGATGACGGGCGTGAGCGCCTCATAGGCACGCAGGGCACCCACGATCATGTCGGGCGTGGGAGTGCGGTCGCCCTGGACAATGGAGGTGTGCCGGTTGACGAAGTCGGTGCGCAGAGTGTCCTCGGAGGTCTCGAGGGTGCGCACCGTGCAGATCTCTTTGACGTCGCTCGGCAGCCCCCCTTCCGTCTGCGCCAGCGCGCGCGCGATAACGACGTATTCCGTCCCCGTGGAGAGCCCGCTGAACACGATGCACCCGCGGATAAGTTCGCTCGTGCGCCCGCTCTTCCACAGAATGTCGCCGTAGCTGTTGGTGTTGTAGTTCCCCGTCGCTTTTTCGTAGAGCGCGTATTCGAAGCCGTCCGCCGCGCGAAGGGAGAGGGAGGCATCGGAGGCGTCGTTCTTGGCGTCATAGAGATCGCCGCCGCAGTCGGTGTCTTCGGGGAAGTCTGCGCGCACGCCGATGAACACGCGGCGGATGCGCCCGCCGATCTCAAATTCGGCGATCCCCTGCCCGTCGATGGCGAGCTCGTTGGGGATGATGTTGTTCTGGGGGAAGGGATGCAGTTCGCCGTCCTTTCCCCTATAAAGGGTGCCCGCTGGCGCACCGAAGGTGCCGGCAGAGGCGTTGACGGTGACATAG
>CANQNB010000166.1 GCA_947625065.1 uncultured Clostridia bacterium
CTTACCATGATTACCGCAAACTTTTTCATTACAACAACCCTCCTTTGATCGCTATATAGGCAAGCCCCGCAAGCGCGCTGAGCATTGCCGCCGCTTCGAACAGTGTCTCGATGGGCGCATTGGCGACCGTCTTCGCCGTCTCGACCACGCTGTCAATGTTCGCCAGCTCTTCCCATGCGTCCACATATTCCCGGTACGTCGCAAGCTCGGCCGCTGCGACTTCCTGCTCCGCTTCGTCCAAACTCTCCAGCGCCGCATACACCTCCACAAGCGTCTCGTAATCCTCCGCTGTGAGATGCTCTATATCGAGACCTTTGACCAGTTCCTCCAAGCGTTCGAGGGTCAGGATCAGCCTCTCCGTATAGCCCTCCGCATCGGTCACGATCACCGTGAAGACCGCGCTGCCGCAGTAGTTGGTCTCCGCGACTGTCAGCGTCACCGTGTAGTTGCCGATCTTGTCGATCGTTTCGGGGTCGATCGTCACTTTGTAGGACTTGGCTTCGCCCACGCTCTCGAACAGGTTCGCGCTCCCCGTCAGGTGCAGCGTTTCACCCGCGTACTTCGCGTAGATCACATTCCCTTCCGTCTTTTCGTCTTCTCCCACGACCAAGACGAAGATCGCCTCTTCGGTGATGTCGCGCTTTTCGATGGTATAGGTGCCCGCCTTGCCGTTGTTGGCGTCCTCCCCATCGGCGCGGTACGAACCGACGAAAGTCACTGCATAATTTGCATTGCCGCAACTGCCCGTGATGGCATACTTTCCTGCATCTCTGAGCCCTGTTACAGTGAGCGTGATGGCGAGCGTGTCGCGCGTTTCGCCGGCGGCGAGGGTACCCATGTCCGCAACGAGCTCCCATTTGTCCTTGTTGAACGGATATTTTCCGCTCTCCGCGTCCGAATAGTCATACGTTGCGCTCTGGTCCTCGATGCGCACGCTCACGGGGCGCGCCGTCACCGTGTAGGTGCCCTGCTTCACGATCTTGATCGTGTAATTCGCGAGCTCATCTTTCACCGTTGCGGTGATCGGATAGGTGTTGACATCCCCCTTTTGGGTCGCCTCGGTGGTGACGGTCACGTAGCTGTCGAGTTTCACGCTCGAAAGTTCGCTTGCGATGACGCCCTCATAGGAGTAAGTGAGTTCCTCGAAGTGATCGCCGTACACCGAGTTCTTGTCCTCGAGGGTCACGGAGATGACCGCCCTCGCGATCTCGAAGGAGGTCGTTTGGCTGCCCTGATAGTTGCCCGTGCCCGTAACGGTGACGTTGACCGTGCCCGCATAGACGCGGTTGCCCTCATACGAGACGGTATAGTCCCCTTCGCCCGGCGTGAGCGAACCTGCCGAAACGGTGAGCCGAGGCGTCTTGGTCGTGCCGTCGTATACGTACGTTCCCTCCACGTTCACGCCCGTGAGCTGCGCCTTCGCGATGGCCACGGTCTTGGACATGGTACCCGCGAAATTGCCCGTGCCCTCGACGGTGAGCTTGTGATCGCCCGCCTTGGTGAGGTCACCTTCGACCGTGAGACGGTACTCCGTCTCCGCCGTAAGAACGAGCCCGCCCGCCTTGACGGTGAGAGTGAGTTCCTTCTTTTCGCCCGTGTACACGAGCTCCGTCTCCTCGACCGTGAAGCTGTTGATCGTCGCCTGTTTGATCTCAAACGACGTCTCCGTGCTTCCGCTGTAATTGCCCTCAAAGTTGATGGTGAATTTCACCGTGCCCGCACTGGTGCGGTCGGCATCCTCCGCATACGAGATCGTGTAGTCGGTATTCTCGGCAAACGGTCCGAAGCCTTCGAGCGCCACAGTGACGGTGACCGTCTTCTCTGTTCTGTCGTACGTGTAGGTGCCGTATACGGTCACGGTCGCCTTGCTCGCATCCTTTTGGGTGATGACGAAGGCATCCTCGACCGTGTTCTCGCTGATCGAGAGCCCATCCGCCGCCTTGAACGTCACGGTGTAGTTGGCGCTCTCATAGGAAGCCGTCACGTCATACGCGCCCACATCCTTGCCCGAGCCCGTGAGCGTCACGCCGAGCACGCTCTTGTTTTCATCGTTTTCGAGCCCGTCCGCCGTCCATTCTGCGTCATACGACTGCGTACCGTTATTGAACGTCTTTTCCTGCTTGCCGACGGTGACGGTGACCGCCTTCCTGGTGATCTCGAATTTCTGCGCGCCCTCCACGGTGACCCGATAGTTGCCCGCGCCCGTGCCGCCGAGCGTTGCGGTGAGGTCATACTTTTGGGCGTTCCACGTTTCGCCCTTTTGGACGAAGTCGATCGTCACGGTGAGCCCGCTTTCCACATCGCTTGCGAAGAGCGTTGCCGCGTCCTCATCCACCGTGTAGGCGGTAGAGCTCACTTCGGGCTTCTTTCCGTTGTACACCGCCGACTGCCCTTGGAGCGTCATGGTGATCTCTTTGGGCGAAATGGTGAGCGTACGCGTCACGGTGTAGGGCTTATATTGTCCCAAAGTGATCGTGACGGTGACGGTATATTTGCCCGCATCCTTCGGCTCGCCTGCGATCGGTCCGCCGTTCTCTACGCTGTATGCATAGGTCTCCTGCGCGCCCTCCGGAACGCCCTCCGCCTTGATGCCGTGCGTCTTTCCGTCATAGACGACCGTCGTGCCCTCTTTGACCGTGACCTCCTTGAACACCGCCGCCAAGATGGTATAAGTCCCCTTGGCAGATGTGTCGATCTTGTAGTTTTTGAGCTGTTCTTTGACGTCCTCCCTGAGCTCGATCACGATGTTGCACGTCTCGCCAGCTTTTTTCTCGGTCACATTCTCATCGTTTTCGATCTTGAGCGTGATGCCGCCCTCGAGCGTCTTTTTGTCGGTCCCATACATCGTGCCCGAGATCTGATAGGTGAGCTCTGCCTGCTGTTCTCCCTCGGGGGATTCGGCAGGATTGGGCGTGATCTTCACCTCCGCCTGCTTGATCTCAAAGGTCTGCTGCGCCGTGCTTCCGCTGTAATTGCCCTTAAAGTTGACGGTGAAGTTCACCGTGCCCGCATTGATGCGGTCGGCATCCTCCGCATACGAGATCGTATAGTCGGTATTCTCGACAAACGGTCCGAAGCCTTTGAGCGTCACAGTGACGGTGACTGTCTGCTCCTCGCTGTTGTAGGTGTGCCCGCTCGTGACCTTCACGGTCGCCGCGCTCGCATCCTTTTGGGTGATGACAAGCGCGCCTTCGATCGTGGTGCCGTCTTTGACAGAGAGCCCATCCGCCGCCTTGAACGTCACGGTGTAATTCCGGCTCTCATAGGAAGCCGTCACGTCATACGCGCCCGCATCCTTGCCCGAGCCCGTGAGCGTCACGCCGAGTTCGCTCTTGTTCTCGCCGTTTTCGAGCCCGTCCGCAGTCCACGCGCCCTCCTGCGACGCATCATACGCCTGCGTATCGTTATTGAACGTCTTTTCCTGCTTGCTGACGGTGACCGTGACTTCCTTCGCGGTGATGGTAAAGGTCACGCTCACGCCTTCCTTGTTGGCGTAATTCTCGCTCTCCGCCTTGACGGTGACCTTCGCCGTCGCCTGTCCCACGTTGGTGTTGTCGCTGTACGCGACGTCAAACTCCGTCTCCGGGATGGTGAGCCCGTTCGCCGTCTTCACCTCGAGCCCGACCGTCCGCGCCTGCCCGTTATAGACGAACGAGCTCTCGCCTTTGATCGTTGCGCTTTCGAGCGTCGCCTTCTCGATCGTGAAGTTCGCCGTCGCCGTGCCCGTGTAGTTGCCCTCGGCAGCTCGGATGATCACGCTGCCGCTGTTTTCACCCGCGTTCTTGTTCTCGCCGTATTCCACGGTGAAATCCTTCGTCACGGCAAGCTCGCGCCCGTTCACCCTCACAGAGCTCACCGTCGGCTCGATCTTCTCGCCCGTGTAGACAAACTCGCCCTCCTGCAGGGTGATCTCCGCGCCTTCGATGTCGCGCGCAACGATTTCGAACGTCTTCTCAACTTCGCCCGTAAAGTTGCCCGCGCCCGTGACCGTGACCGTCACTGTCCCCACGTCGGTGTGGGTCCCGGAGTAGCTCACATTATAATCTTTCTCCGCGGTGAGGTCCTTTCCGTTGAACGAAACCTTCACCTCTTTCGTGATGGCTTCGCCCGTGTAAGTCTCCTGATCCTCGGACATGGTCACGTCCTTTTCGGTCAGCGTCGCCTTGTCCACAAAGATCTTGAGCGTCTTCTCCGTCGCGCCCGCAGTGTAGCCGTCCGCCGTCGCCCAAAAACCTTTGGTGAGCGTCACGGTCACATCGTAGCCCGATTCATTGTAGCTCGAAAAGCTCTCAAACGCCACCGAGCCGCCCGCAGCGGTAAAGAGATCATACTCCTCCCCGAACCACTCGTTGATCTTCGTCTTAATCGCGTCTTCACCAAATTCCTCGCCCGTGTAGGTCAGATGCCCCCAATCTTCGGGCGCATAGATCAGCTCGCGCGTCTCTTTGTGGTCGCAGCCCATCACCGTGCATGCGCGCTCGATCTGCGTGTGCTTGCTCTCCGCCGTGGGCAAAACATCGCCGTCCGCCTTCTCCCAGTTGAAGACGTGCTCCCCATGCTCGAGCATCCACGAGCCTACCATGTCCGAATCAAGGCTCAACGTAAGGCTTTCGTCGCCGCCTTCTGTCTTGGTGTAACGGAGCTCCTCGAGCTTGAATGCCGTGCCCGACGTGGCTTTGTAATTGTGCCCCGCTTCGAGATCGACAAATTCCCCCGTCACCTTATTCCACACGCGCGCCGTGGTCGTATAGGCGAAGTAGTTCGCATTATTCAAGCCCATCCAAACTTTTCCGCTTAAACCACTATCTTCGGGGATTTCAATTCTGCCCGTCGTTCCATTTGTTTGAACGATACCGAGGAAAATCGCGGGGCGCGGCGACGTATCATCAGATCCGCCCGATGTGCTCCCCGCACTCCCGATATTGATCTCAAATTTCATTCCGGGCGTCTTTGTCCCGATCTTAAGCGTACCGTTGACGATCAAGTTGCCGTTTTTGGAATAGCCTACACCCTCAAGGTCAGTCGAAGCGGGATAGGACTTGCCAGCTTGCGCGCCCGCTTCCATACCGTCGAGGACCCATGTATCCGCATTGAGTGTGAGGGTTGCGTTCTCGCCGACCTTTACGGTCGCACCCGGCATGATCATGAAGTCCGTCTTGGTCTCATATTGATTATAGGTTTCGTCAATTTCCTCTCCCATCTTCGTCCCCGCATTCATTTCGACTTGGAAATTGTAAGGAATGGAGAACATAACGGGGCTGGTAGGCACGGTAAGGCTCATGGCCGAGAACAGCATATAGCTAAACGTCGCACCGCCCTCAAAGATCATCGTCGTTTCGCCAATGCCCTCTGTCCCGTTCGCGGCCTTATTTTCCGCGATTTTGTTGCAATTATAGGTGATCGTCACGCTTGCGCCCTTATGGAGCATGACGAACGTATCGTTCCCGTTCCCGTCACCGCCAAGTTTCCCACCCATATCATAGGAAATGAAGGGTTGATCGAGAGAAGCAAGCAACTTAAATGACGGAACCCAAAGGCTTGCATGACCAAAGAGTTGTGCCCCGTAGTTGATGGTGAGCGGCACCTCGATATTGATCATCGCATAGCGCTTGAAAGGAGTTGTCTGTTTCGAGAAAGAAGCAAATGCATTGCTGCCGCCCGCATAATCGAGAATGAGGAAGGGCTCATAGAGCTTGCCTCCCTTGGCGACGTCAATGGTACCCATGTCCGCGCCCGTCTTACCTTCGCCGCCCCATACTCTGCCGTAAACGTCCATCACGCCGCCGTCTGCGACCTGAATGGAGCTGCCCTTTTCAAGAATGAGTTCGGCATACACGCCTGAGGTGTGCCCTTGGTAGCCATTTTCGACGGAGATATCATTGACAACGCCGCCCACACGAAGCGTGCCTTCTACGGTGATTTTTGCATTGTTTTTGACGGTTACTGTGACAAATGCCACGTTATATTTCGTGCCATACCACGAAATTTGGTTGGCGGCAGTCGCAGAGGTGCCAGTTTCCATAAATCCGCCCGCCGCGTTGTAGGGAAGGAGAAGCGTAACGTCCTTTGGAATTTGGAGGCTCTCTGTAATCTCGAGATGTCTTTCAACGACGGTTACCGTTTGGTTTGCCTGTGCGGCATTCATCGCTGTTTTCAGATCTTTGTAGTACACACCCTCAATACGCGCTTGATATGTCCCCTCTGTTGCCATATAGGCCGTGATCGTGCAATCCTTTTCGGCAAAATAGGTGAATTTCTCCTCGGTCGAAAGCACGCTTCCGTCGTCAAGCGCCCAGCCATAAAATCTTTCTCTATCGCCGGGAGTCGCTTCCAAGTCGATTGCCGTTCCAACCGCCACGGAGAAAGTATTTTGCTGCACCGCATCGCCAACCGTAGCCTTGACAGACCCGCTACTCTCCTCGCACTTTGCGAGCTGAATGTTCGCCGTGCCCGTATTCAAACGGAGATTACGGATACTGAACCATGTTTCGTCCTGTGCATACGCCAATGAGCCTGACCCCATGAAATAGCCAAGATAAATCGTTTGGCCCTTTTGAATCGGAATGCTGACGCGATACCACCCGTTGTCCTGCTTGATAACTCCGCCGCCGGTTTTAACATCGCCGCCCTTATCTTGAACACCGGCAAGGAAGGTCGCGGTACCATTATACTCACCTCTTAAAATCAAGTGACCATCTTCAGACCCGCTTGCAGACTGACCGAATGTAAATTCTTTATCGGCCTGATAGTAAAGCCATCCGCTATACGAAGACCCCAACAAACCATCCAACACATAGCTCTTTAATTGGAATTCGAAAGAAATACTGCCACTCTCAGCGTCTACTCCCTCTCCCATAGAGAAGTTGAGGAATAGATCCCTTTGAATATCGTAGCTTGTCGTCGAAGGCAAGTAGCCCCAATAGGCATAGTTCCCTTCTTCCGAACGGTAGGGATCGAACTGCCATTCCATAACGCCTTTGTTGCTTGTATCCCCTGTTTTCACAACAAGCTCATTTGTCTTTACAACATCATTGATCGTGCTCCCTTCTACAGTTTCGTGTGCGGAAAAAGATATTGTCTTTCCGGTGAATTTATAATGATCGTCCGAAACATACGAAATTGAAACACTGAGATTGGTGACATCGGTAATGACAAATATATAACTGTCTCCGGACAATTCCATGTTACGCGTATCATAGGTTTCGCCGTTTACGGTAACAAGGAAATTATCCAAGGTCAAAAAACTCGCGTATGCTTTGATGTTTACAATCAAGGAATTATTTTTCGCCCATGGAAATTCGAGCGCTTCATCGCCAGAAATCGGCTGCGCCTCCTTCGTTTCGCCATCGATCGACTGAACAACTTCGACCTCAGGCGAAAGGCTATTTACTTCCCTATAATTATAGTGAATTTCAAGTTTGTTGCTCCCATCTGTGACATTCGCGCTGACGTCACTGCCTCGGGACGTAAGATTAACTGCGGGAGCATTTGTCTTCCAAAAACTTAACTTTGTCTCGTATTCACCCCAATAATTATAACTCGTATTGGTCGTTACATCGACATATTCCACTGTGACGGGCGTTGTACCGTCGATCGAAGAAACGACGTTGCTCCGTTTTTTGAAGGAATAGGTGACCTCTTCCATGTATCTCACATGGACTTCGTAATCTATTGTTTGAGACTTATCATCTTGTTCCACCTTTTCGCCGTTGATTGTGAGTTCAGCCAAGTGCGGATTGTAATAGAAATGGATCGTGGGCGCCTCATCGGTCACTTCATCCATCTGCTCAAAATCTTTGAACAGAACGGAACATCCTTCATGAACCTCGTTGACTGGATATTTCACCTTGTCGTCGGGGTTTTCCCTGCTTGAATTAGAAAGTTTCACCTCGATCTCAATCACATGCACTTGTCCCTCGGGCAGTGCAACATAGCAAGTGGTCTCAACGCTCTCGGAACCGATGTCATAGGTGTTACTTAAATTATTCCAATGTTCACCGTCCACATATGCCGTAATTGAAGGCGCGCCCGAATAGTGGTCTGTTCTAAATTCACTGGCTTTTGCACCGCCTGCAAACGAATACGTGAACTTGAAATACTTGCTCGTAGTGAGGACGCGCAAATTGACTTCTTCGTTGACTTGAAGCTCGGAAAGATTTTCAATCGTATATTCTTGTCCGCTTTGCTTCCATTGCGTCCCTTGACTGCCGGCTACACCAAACGAGATTTCGGGCTCACCGCCTGTTTTAATAAACCTCACAACAAACTGGAGATTGTTGTGACGCCCTGCGAGGTTCTTTACCGATATGGATCCACTGCTCACGAATTCATAATCGGAACCATTTAGTTTATACCAAGCCGCGGCATAGCCTTCATTCGGCTCTGCCGTGAAAGTTACGCTTTCGCCCCAACCGCGTTTTGCGGTCAGTACGCCGTCTTCGCCCACCGCTTCGCCGTCTATTTCGGTTTTGATTTTTCCATACGCCTCGTCGCCTGCTTCGATCCGAGCTGTAAGGGCAATATCTTTGCCTGGGATATTTAAGCCTTGAATAGTAAAAGTTGCTTGGTTGGCTTTCTGGAATTCAATAGTGACTTTATCTCCAACGCTGAGGTTCTCAACTTTGATCAAGCTATATTGATTTACATTTGTTTCTGTCACTTCCTGCGCATCGACAACAGGATCTTCTCCCTTTTTTACTGTAACAGACATGGGGGAACCATCAACAAGTTTGTTGACTTTCCACTGAAAAGCAACGACGCCTGTACCTGCCTCGGGAACGCTTGTGACTGTCAACTCCAAACCGAAAGTTCCGGTGTAATTTGTTTGACTGACCCACTCGTTCGTATCGGATTTATAGGTGAAGTCATATATCCCATAAGACTTATTCCAATAATCCGGAGCGCTGCGGTCACTTGCAACATCGCGGAATGTGTATTGCGCTGTATTTTCTGTGAGAACTTTATCATCCGCCCTCGCGGGGACGATTTTCACGATTGCAAAACTTAATATGCCAACAAAAAGCAGCGAAAACAGCGCGAGCGCAAATCTCCTCCATTTCTTGATTTTTTCCATACA
>CANQNB010000167.1 GCA_947625065.1 uncultured Clostridia bacterium
CCTCAGCGGGAGCTTCTTCGGTCGTCTCCTCAGCGGGAGCTTCTTCGGTCGTCTCCTCAGCGGGAGCTTCTTCGGTCACTTCCTCGGCAGGAGCCTCTTCGACGGGTTCCTCGGCAGGAGCCTCTTCGGTCGTCTCCTCGGCGGGAGCCTCTTCGGTCGTCTCCTCGGCGGGAGCTTCTTCGGTCGTCTCCTCGGCGGGAGCTTCTTCGGTCACTTCCTCGGCGGGAGTTTCTTCCGTTGCTTCCTCAGCAGGAGCCTCTTCCGTTGCTTCCTCAGCGGGAGCTTCTTCAACCGTCTCCTCAACGGGAGCCTCTTCGGTCACTTCCTCGGCGGGAGCCTCTTCGGTCGTCTCCTCGGCGGGAGCCTCTTCGACGGGTTCCTCGGCGGGAGCGGGCGCAGCTTCGATTACGATGAGGTCTGCGACCTTCTGGGCGAGTTCGTTGACGTCGACGAGCTCTTGCTCGACGCCGATGAGCTCTGCCGTCTTCTTGGCAAGGGTGTCGTAGTCGATGTCGATCTCGCCGATCATGAGGTCGACGACTTTCTTCGCGAGGGCGTCGTAGTCGACCTCCTGCGCGGGAGCGGGCTCTTCCTCCGTCTCAACCTCTGCGCACTTCTCGCAGATGCGGTTGAACACCTTCTCGGCGAGTTCATCGCCGTTGAGCTCTTCCTTCGGCTCGACGACAACGAGGTCGGCGACCTTTTGGGCGAGTTCGTCGCCGTTGAGTTCTTCCTTGGGCTGAGCCGCAAGGAGATCGACGACCTTCTGCGCGAGTTCGTCGCCGTTGAGCTCTTCCTTGGGCTGGGCAGCGAGAAGTTCTGCGACCTTCTGGGCGAGACCTTCGTAGTCGAAGACGATCTCTTCCTCTTCGGTCTCGTCTTCGAGCCCGTCGAGAAGTTCCTCTTCGTCCTCTGCGCATGCGGCGCAGTTCTCGCAAAGTTTTTGGGCGACCTTGGTCGCGATGGCGTCGATGCCTGCTTCGTCGACCGCGAGGTCGAATTCTTCTTCAAGCGCGTTGGAGACGCTCTCGGTGATCAGATCGTAGTCGAACACGGGAAGGGTCTCGACGACCTTGTCGGCAATGGCGTTCTCGTCGGTGACGGGGACCGCCGCTGCGACCTTGTCGGCAATGAGATCGGTGTCGACCTGAGGAAGGAGCTCGGCGACCTTCTCGGCGAGGAGCTGGTAGTTGATCTCGGGGGTGGACATGCCCACCTTCTGAGCGATGAGATCGGAGAGAAGGTCGTAGTCGATCGCGGGAGCTGCCTCTTCGGCGACTTCCTCGGTGACCTCTTCGGCAGGAGCCTCTTCTGCGGCTTCCTCCACGACTTCGGCGGGAACCTCCTCCTCGGCGGGTTCCTCTGCGGGAAGCGCCTCGACGAGCTGCTTGATCTCGCTGATGCGGTCCTCGAGGATGAGGTTGCCGGAGTTGACGGCATCGAGCACTTCTTCGCGGAGCTGTTCGAGGTCTCCGTCGTCTCTGCCTGCCCCCTCTGCCTGTGCGAGGAACTTCTCCTCGTACGTCTCGAAGCTCTCGGCGATGCGGTCTTCGATGTCCTCGACAGCTTCGACGATGCGATCTGCCTGGATCTCGAGGCGCTTGGTGAGACGTGCTTCGAGCGCAAGGGTGGAGAAGCTGCCGGCAAACTCACGGCGGAGCGCCGCAAAGCTGTCTGCCATCTTCTTCTCGAGATAGACGGTCATCTCATCGGTGCGGCGGTTGACAGCCTCGACGATCGCGTCTTTCACCGCATTGTTGTCGCCGCTCTGCGTATCGTAGATAGCGCTGTTCTGCTGCGAAAGATAGTGGATCTCGCGGACGACTGCCTCCACGCCCTGACGGACGCCTTCTGCGATCGCATCGTAAGCAGCTGCCTGCTGTGCAGCGTTGCTCGCGATGTCCCTGCTCACCGCCGTCTTCAACTCTTCGATCTTCCCCGTCACGCCATTGTAGACGCCTTCGAGCAAGATCGCGTTACGTTCTTCATTGCTTTTGAAATCAGACATTTTTCACCTCGCAGCGTAAAACGCTATTTTTACTCATGTCTTATTCTACAACAAATCGACGCAAAAGTAAATAGATTTGACGAAAATTTTTTTGTAAAAGCATAATTTTTTTTGAAAAAGTGCCAACCGTGTCCGAATCTCCCCGAAAAACACTCAAAAGAATACTTTCATTTCTCAAAGACGCCGCTCCTGCATGCCCTCTCCGCCGAGACGGCTCTTGCTGACGACCATGCCGACGGTCAGGCAGATCATCATCCAATACAGCCAGAGCAGGAAAACGACGACGAGGGAGAGGGCGCCGTAGAGCTTTTCGGGGGTGGCGAAACGCAGGTAGACGGCGAACGCCGCCGAGGCAACGAGCCACAGCACGGCAGTGACGAAACTGCCCGGTACCGTGTCGGCGGGGCTGACGCGGTAGGGACAGACGTAGGCGTTGAGGATCCATGCGGCGAAGAAGCCGATGACGAGGAGGAGGGCGTAGACGAGCGGATAGAACAGCCACGGCGGCTGGCGGCGGAGCAAAAACATGGCAGAAAAGATCACCGCGCCCGAGACGACGAAAAAGAAGAGGATGGCGAAGGTGAGAGCGATCGCGGAGAGGCGGATCTTCCAGCCATGCTTATGGCGTTCGCAGCCGTAGACGATCTCACCGCTTCTCCTCAGGTGATAAAAGAACCCCGAGCTCGACCAGAGCGTCGTCCCGAGAAAAAAGATGCCCGCCCCGCGGGACGCCCCCTCCGCATTCTCCCGCAGAAAGAGGAGGAGTTCCTTCGCCCAGCCGAAGAGACCGAGGTCGAGGATCTCCTCTGCCGCCGCGCCCGACCTGCCGAACAGCAGCGTCAGCCAGAAGAGAAAGGGAACGATGGAGGTGACGAGAAAGAAGACGAGGGTGCCCGCGATCGTCGTGTATCTGTGTGTGGCAAGGACGCGGTACGCTCCCACCGCCCTGTCCCACAGCGCGTGCAGAGATTTCATCATACCAAAGAGGTTGTGCAAACCGCGCCGCTCTTAGCCATACGCGGGCATGTCCGCGCCCTTCTCCCCTATACATATTATAATATATAGGAGCGCCGCCCCACAAAGCAGTGCGCTGCGGAGAGCCCTCCGGGGGAAAAGACCGTGCCCATGACCGAGGGCAGCCATGCCGTCCGCCCGTCTGTTTCGGCAGTCCCTCCGATGCCGCCGCTCCAAAAGAACGAGGAAGCAGACACGATCGGAGGGGACCATGTCCGAGACACCCCCTCACGGAACGGAAAGAGCTTATGGACATGCTGCCCAAGTGGCGCGTGGCGCCGAAAGGGGTTTTGAACCCCCTCACCGCCTGCGGCGAAGCTCCCCCAAAGGTGGAGCCAAGGCAAGGGAGTGTATCTATTTTTAAGATTCACTCGGTCCTTTCGGACCTCGGAATGAGGGAAGCAGACCCCCTCACCGCCTGCGGCGGAGCTCCCCCGGAGGTGGAGCCAAGGGTTCGCTCTCGCCAGCTCCCCCGGAGGTGGAGCTGAGGAAAACCCGTTGCAAGCTTAAAAGGCGCGGCAAGATTGCCGCGCCTTTCGGAACGCTCTGAACGAACTTACTTCAAGATCTTCGACACTGCGCCGGAGCCGACCGTTCTGCCGCCTTCACGGATAGCGAAACGGAGACCTTCCTCGATCGCGACGGGCTTGATGAGCTCGACGGTGATCGTGACGTGGTCGCCGGGCATGACCATCTCAACGCCCTCGGGGAGCTCGATGGAACCGGTGACATCCGTCGTTCTGATGAAGAACTGGGGACGGTAGTGGTTGAAGAATGCGGTGTGACGACCGCCCTCTTCCTTGGTCAGGACGTAGACCTGCGCCTCGAACTTGGTCGCGGTGGGGACGGAACCGGGCTTCGCAATGACCTGCCCCTTTTCAACGTCCGTTCTGTTGATGCCGCGGAGAAGTGCGCCGACGTTGTCGCCTGCGGTCGCCTCGTCGAGGAGCTTATGGAACATTTCGAGACCGGTGATGACGGTCGTGCGGGGCTTCGCGATGAGACCGACGATCTCGGCGGGATCACCGACGTGCGCGGTACCTCTCTCGACTCTGCCCGTGGCAACGGTGCCGCGGCCCGAGATGGTGAACACGTCTTCGACGGGAAGAAGGAAAGGCTTCTGGTCGTCGCGCTGAGGGGTGGGGATGTAGCTGTCGACAGCGTCCATGAGCTCGAGGATGCACTTGCATTCGGGAGACGCAAGGATCTCCGCATCGGAAGCACCGCTGGTCGCCTTTTCGAGCGCCTTGAGAGCGGAACCCTTGATGATCGGGATGTCGTCGCCGGGGAAATCGTAGGAGCTGAGCAGCTCTCTGATCTCCATCTCGACGAGTTCGAGGAGTTCGGGATCGTCGAGCTGGTCGACCTTGTTCAAGAAGACGATGATGTAGGGCACGCCGACCTGACGGGCGAGCAGGATGTGCTCACGGGTCTGGGGCATGGGACCGTCGGTCGCAGCGACGACGAGGAT
>CANQNB010000168.1 GCA_947625065.1 uncultured Clostridia bacterium
AACGGCGACGGCACGGCGTCCAACGGTTCGGGCTGCGGCAATGAGACCGCCTCCGAGCGCTACATGTTCAGCCGCTTCATGGTCGACTCCGTCACCTATTGGCAGAGCGAGTACAACGTCGACGGCTTCCGCTTCGACCTCATGGGGCTGCATGACATCGCCACCATGCAGAAGATCGAGACGGCGGTGCACGAAAAGAACCCCAACGCCCTCCTCTACGGCGAGGGCTGGACGGGGGGCACGAGCACCCTCTCCACGGGCAGCCAGAGCGTCCTTGCCAATCTGAAGAAGCTCAACGGCAGCGTGGGCGGAGACAGCAAGAACCACTCCAACGGCATCGCGATGTTCTCCGATGTCATCCGCGACGCGATCAAGGGCTCCGTCTTCGACATCTCCGACGTCGGCTTTGCCACGGGCGCAAAGGCGGGGGCTTCGTCTGCGATCCGCTTCGGCGTCAACGGCGGGGTGGAGAATTCCGCCTTCGGCACCAAGAACAGCAACGGCTGGCAGTCCTATAACCCCACCAACGTCGTCAACTACGCCTCCGCGCACGACAACAACACCCTCTACGACCGCATCTGCCACGTCTATGGGGAGGGGGCAGACACCCTTGCCGACCGCCTCGCCTACAACCGTCTCTCGGCGGCGATCGTGCAGACCGCGCTCGGCATTCCCTTCATGCAGGCGGGCGAAGAGATGCTCCGCCAGAAGAAGAACGCAGACGGCTCCTACAACGAGAACAGCTACAACGCATCCGACGAGGTGAACAACCTCCAATGGGAGCTCCTCACCGAGACCTCCGACCAATACAGGATGATGCAGTACTATCAGGGGCTCATCGCGCTCAGAAAGGCGTTCCCCGTCTTCCGCAGCGCGACGGTGACGGGCGCGGGCTACAACGTCTGCAACCTCGTCAAGGCAGAGGGCGCCTTCCTCGCATTCACGATGACCGACCCCGCCGACGCAAAGAAACAGCTCCTCGTCGTCTACAATGCCGAAAAATCGGCAAAAACCCTGGAGCTCCCTTCGGGCAGCTGGGCGCTGTACGCCGACGGCACACGGGCAGGCACAACGGCTTTGCAGAGCGATTTGTCAGGTTCGCAAACGATTTCTGCAATAAGTTGTTACGTTTATAGCAAAATTTGAAAAAACCAATCCTTTTTCGAAAAAAACAGTTGACATTCTTTTCTGCGCATGGTAAAATATGTATAATGTAGCAAGGCGCAGAAAGCGCGGTTCGCGCAAGAGGGCGCCCTCTTGTCTTAGGTATTTCTCCCAAAATACCTAAAAAACTTAATTGAATGCTTCCGCCGCGGCGGAAGCCAAAAAAGGCGATATTCGCAGCCAATGCGAAAAATAAATATCGGAGGACAAACAGCAATGAAAACGAAGAAATGGCTGAGCTTGGTCATGGCGGCTGCCATGGCGATCTCGATGACGGCGATCTTTGCGGGTTGCAACGGCGAAAACGGAAACGGAAACGAAAAGCCGGGCGATCAGATCACCGTGACGTGGTACGACGGACGCAGCGAGCTCAAGACCGAGAAGCTCGACAAGGGTTCCAAGGCGACCGAGTGGACGCCCGAAAAGACCGGCTATGAATTTAAGGGTTGGTTTGAAGAGGCTTCCCTCTCCATCGCCTTCGACTTTGGCAAGGCGCTCCAGGAGGACACCGACATCTTCGCCAAGTGGCTCGATACCACCAATGTGACGGAGGACACCAACAGCTATTACGTCATCGGTACGGGCTCCGGCACGATGAAGGATAGCGCTTGGGGACACAGCCCCGCGGCGGAATCTCTCAACCTCAAAAAGGTAGAGGGGCAGACCAACGCCTTCACCATCACCCTCGACATGTATGCGGGTGACAGATTCCAGATCTGCTTCGGCGGCGGCTGGGACGGACAGATGGGCATCGGCTATTTGCAGGGCGCAGAATATGCAGACTTTGCAGTCGGGCAGAACCCCTACATGACCGATAACGAAGGCACGGCAGCCGATAAAGACTACGCGGTCGTCAAGAATGCGGACGGCGACATCGTCTTCCACGGCGGCAACGAGAACGACAACGCTTACACCAGCTGGAACGTCGTCTGCTACGAAGGGCAGGACGGCACCTACACCTTCACCCTTCACACCTATCCCGGGCAGGAATCCAACAACTACATCGAGTGGAAACTCGACAAGAAGCTCGAAGCTCTCACCAAGACGCACGAGATGTATATCATCGGCTCCATGAACGGTTGGGACAGCGCGAACCCCGAAAACCTCATCAAGATGACCGAATCGGAGGACAAGGCAACGTGGACGGGCTTCGTCACCATCACCGAGGAAGACTATGCGGACGGCAAAGAATATGCCGAGATGAAACTGTATAACGCCATCGGCGGGTCGTGGTACACGGCCGCCGAGGACGGCAATTCGAACACGGAGCTCACGGCAGGCACCTATGGCGTGAGATACACCGTTGCGACGAACAAGGTCGAAGTTGAAGAGTGCAAGTACTATGTGGTCGGCACCTTCCTCGACGGCGAGACCGCGGTCAACTTCTCCGTGAAGAAGGGCGTCACCCCCGAGCTCACCGGCAGCGACGGCACCTACACCGCAACGTTCACGGTGGAAGACGTCACCTCGAACAGCAACTATTCGTGGATGACCGATCAGGGCAAGGACGGCGTTTGCGCTGTCAAGGTCGTGTTCGGCTGCGAGTTCGGCATCAAGGATTGGTATTCCGATGATGCGAACAACGGCGACAACTTCTATCTCGACGCGGGCGAATGCACCATCACCCTTTCGTTCGACGAAGAGGGCAATGGCACCGTCACGGTCGCTTAAACGCAAAGAGTTGCCAGGGGCTTCCCCCTCCCGCATAAGCGGGAAGGGGAGCTTTCGGCTCCACAGGAGGTCAAAATGAAAAAATTCGGCAAATTGATCGCACTCTCTCTCGGCGCGTGCATGACGCTCGGCATGGTCTCCGCCATGGCGGCTTGCGGCGACGAAAATAACAACAATAATAGCAACAATAATAACAACAATAACAACACCGGCAAGACGGTGACCCTCGTCGTCTGG